>JAIDSW010000035.1 GCA_029061025.1 Duncaniella sp. | reverse complement strand
AATCGCACAAAATTACAAACAATTTTGCTCGGCCGTGCGCTCCTGTGGAGCGCCCCTACAATCGGACGATGGATGGTGAATGGTGCGTGACAAGAAAATTACAATTTTGCATCGGCAGGAAACATCGCAAAGCGATGTCCCTACATTTGATTATCAGGGGTTCAGCAAAATCGAGAAAATCTAAATTCTAAATTTTCAATTCTAAATTTAAAAATTTTCCATTCTCCATTTATTACAGCAAAGGGCGCTGCCGGATGGAGCGCCCTTTGGGGATATGTGGATCGCGGGGGATCGTTTACTTCACGAGTACCTTGCTTACATTGCTGCCCTGACGGAGGATGTAGATTCCGGCAGCGGGATTAGATACGCGGCGGCCGTTGAGGTCGAAGTATTCGGCGGGAGCGGCTGCGTTGTCAACCGCTACATTTTCGATACCGGTGGTATTACCTTCGCCGTCGATAGCATAGCTCATGGTATCCACATCGTTACCGTCGGCATCCACGTTCTTCACAAGGAGAGCTCCGGGAACATCGGTGGGATGGCTGTAGATGTTGCTGTCGTGCTCGGTCCAAGCCACTTCCTGCTCGGCGAGTGCCTTCACGCGGGCTGCAAATACTTCCTGAGCATCGGGATCAGGGGTCCAGTTGTAGTGGATCTTGTGGTTAGCAGGGGCGTAGAAGGTGATGAAGCCTTCGGTATTGTCTACGGCAAGCTTTTCGGGATACTCTACATTGAGAGTTACATCCACTGCACTGAAATCGAAGCGCGATGCGCAGGCGGTCCTATTCCATGACTCGCCGTTGTCATAGTCTCTTGAAACGGTTGATGAAGCAACGCCGCTCTTGTCGCTGAGCTGGGTAGCTACTGCAGCATCAAGCGAGGGAGTGGTTTTAGATACCAGCGGGTATTCAACACTAAACTTCACTTCAAGATTCTTGGTCGACGAGGGAGCTACAAACACGCCCTTATCCACAGTAGCGGTCTCGAAACTTGAGCAATAGTAGGAGATATTACCGTTGTTGGCGGCATAGTCGTTATATTCACCTGCGGGACGGAAACTGTCGAAGCAATCAGGCATGGTGTTGGATGATGTCACAACCTGAGTCTGATTTGATGAAGTCGTACCCTTGATGGTAGCTGCGAAATTACCTTCGGGAAGGGTGACTTTAAACTTGGCAACTGCCTGAATGGTAGCAGACTTATCACAAGCGTGTGAATAGTAGTTATAGGCAGTATAAGCGGCATAGGCGGCCTTATCGTCGGTTGCCTCAACCACGGGAGCGGCAAAGAGAGCTTCGAGGTCTTCAATCTTGAGAGTGTAGCTTCCGCCCAAACCGCCTTCGGCTTCGGGCTTCACGCTGAGCACGAGGTCATTCTTGGGCATAGCTACGAAGTTGATTACGCCATGCTTACCGGTAACAGAGCCTAACTGAGTATTGCCGAGAGTGATAGCATACTTACCATTATCCTCAGCATTCACGAGGTTGAAGCTGATAGAAAGATTATTGGATTCAGTCTTGCCGTAAACCACGCCACTCGCAAGATCAACCTTAGAAATAGCTGCGACAACATTCTCAAAAAGTACAGGCTTTTCCGCAGCAGCCACAGTCACAGGCTTGTAGCCGAGCTTGAGAACGGGAACTTCATTTCTTACAGTGCCCGAAGGAGTAATTGAACCTGACTGGAAGCCTTCAATAGGATATGAATCAGTTACAACAGCTGCCTGATCACCATTAACTTTAAATGTATACTCCTCCATTGAATTACCCATCATATCTTCAAATGAGGGAGCGGTTGTAACGAATGTAACAACTAAGCTTTCACCTTCATATCGAAGTGAATTTGTGAATGGAACAGTGATTTCAAAGACAGGGCTTTCATCCATTTCAAATTCTTCAGTAGCAAAATCACCTTTTTTCGCATTCTCAGTATCAACAGGAATCCATTGAGCTATACCATCATTTAACGGGAAAGAAGTTCCGTTATAATTCTGAATATAAACAGATCCTTTTAAAGATCCGGTATAATAATTACCCTGTGAGTTATCAAGCTTGAAAGTCAGGTCGGTAATATCGGCCTTAGTTAATCCTTCAGTAGAAGTCTTATTCAAATCTTTCAACTCCGACTTAGTATATATTATCTGAGAATAAGTATATAGCTGATAATCTCCATCAATAGGCAACAACTGACCTGCTGAAGTTCCTGAAGAACTGCAACCATCATAATCACCTACCTCAAACACAGCGGGCTCGCCTACGACAGCATTATCAACATGTTTGGTCTCATAGATAAAATTAACGACAGGTAATTGCTTGGAAGGAGACTTAAAAGTACCTGAAAGCTCAGTCGTATTATCCAATAACTTAGAACAATTTGCGCCACTCGAAAGGTAACCGAAGGTACCGCCAAATGTTCCCATATCAAAATCGATAGAGTTCTCACACTGTACTGTCAACACAATACTTTGACCATTATATTCAAATGGTTTCTCAAGCTCCACATCTATGATTCCTTGACCATAGCCACCTAACTCTTCAGAAATGTAATCACATGATACAGTTCCAAGACCCATTACAGTCTGCTCATTACTGTAATCGATCCAATTAAAGTTTGTTCCATCTTCAGTTGGAAAAGAACCTGCCTCGTAAGGTGTGAGGTACACATATACATCTATTGAGCCATCGAAAACATATGCACCTTCAACATCAAAAGGCAACTGCAATGAAGTAATTACAGCAACATCTTTCGATGAGCCATCGGCGCTTACTTTGGGAAGAATTTCGCTTAATTCAGTTGACGAATAAATATTCTGAGATACTGTTTTGGAGTATTCGCAATTAAACAGAATTTCCGAGGAACCGGCGACAGGGTTACTTGTCGGGGGCCAGGCTTGCTTGCCCGGGGTGAATGTCGCTGCTGAGGCGGAGAGTGCGAGGGTGCATGCCGCAGCAAGGAGTGTTGTTTTTAATTTCATAGAGAGAATTATGTGTTTAATGATTGATATTCAAATGTTTTTTTGTAGGGACGCACACTGGGGTGCGTCCGGCGGATGATGGTGCGCCACAAAGGCGAGAAAAAAAATACATTTTGTTCTGTCGGACGCTCCCCGGGGAGCGTCCCTACAGGGGATCGTCCGGCGGATGATGGTGTGAATCAGGAATTTCAGACGGGGTCGGACGAGTCAGACTGGTCAGACAAGTCAGACCGGTCAGCCATAACGGCCTAAAACCTAACACCTAATCCCTAAAACCTCACTTAACAAGCACTTTCTCAGCGCCGTCGGCAGTGCGGCGGATATAGAATCCGGCTGCGGGATTAGCCACGCGGCGACCCTGGAGGTCATAGTAAACGGCGTCTGTCGAAGTTTCGCCCACGGTGATCGAGCCGATGCCCGAGGTGCGGTTGAAAGTGAAGCGAGCGGCGGGCACAAACTTCTCGGGAGTCTGATAGGGATAGTTGTAACCGGTCTCGTAGACGGTCTCGAAAGTCTCGGAATCGTGGCCGTAAACCTGAGTCTGGAGCTTATCGGTATACTTCACGATACTTCCGGTAGCCATGGCCTCACCGCCATAGTTTTCAGTCCAGCAAGTCAGCACGATAGAGTTGCCGTCATACACGAGGGGCTCGGCAAGGAGTATTACGATTTCCTCGTCTTCCATATACCACAGCGAGGCGGTATACTCAAAGAGGGTAGCTTTAGATGAGTCAAATTCAATCCAGGGATACTTGTTGGTATCGGGCTTGGGATCGAAGCAGGTAACCTCAGAGTTCTGAGCCACGAGGCGGAGATCGGAAACGACATCGATAAACGAGCCCTGATCCTGATACTTGAAAGCGATCTCGGTAATCATGTCGCCGGGTTTCAGACCCTTGAGCATTTCGGCAGTATAGATGATCTGTGAGCCGGAATATTTGTAGGCGAAGTTGTAGGGAGCGCGGATCCACACGGTACCGTCCTCAACATCCTTGGCGGTAGGCTCAAGGTAGTTACCTACGTAGAGCTTGTTGCCGTCGACCACGGGGTCATCGTCGCCCGTACCGGGATCATCGGGACCGGGGCCGGGAGTCTCGCCGCCGAGCAGGGTCACGTATTCGAGGGGAGAGTAAGCCGAGCGCTCCACTTCATAGTCAAATTCATCAAAAGGATAGTCGGGGCCGGGGATCAGCACGTTGGCCTGCACGTCATAAGCCAGCTGAGTGGCGCCGTAGCGGTAGGGCATGGTGGCGAAGCTCTGGGAAGTGCGGGCGGTCTCGGCAGTGCCTACGAGGCGGAGAGCGAGGTCACCGGCCTTGAGATTCTGTGTCACGGTAATCTCATCGAGGAAGTCATATTTGTCGGCATAGATCTGGTCGGGATCGTTGAGCACGCCATTGTCAACGAAAGTGAGATACGTATCGTGGCAACCGTTGGTAAACGTGTGGGTAAACGTATTGGTACCGGTCTGGGTGAGGTCAAATTTCACCACCTCCTTGTTGTCGTTCTCGCCAACGGAGGTGAGCACTACCTGAGCTCCGCCCTGACCTTCAACTTCGATGGTAACGGTAAACTTACCGCCATCGTTGGTGAGGTCGATATAGGGAGAATAGATGATACCGCTCACCTTACCCTGGGCAAACACAGGCCAGTAGCCCTGCCAGTCGGGGGTGATGGTCCAGTCGTAATCCGACAGCTCTACAAGCGTTTCGTCGGGGAAATAAGGCTCTACGGTCGAACCCAAGCTCACGAGGTCAAAAGTCTCGTGAAGTATAGTGTAGTTACCGGCAACCTTGGCGGTAGCGGGCTCATAGACGAGCACCGAGTAAGTCTCAGTGCCGGGCACAGCCTTCCAGTTGGCGGTAAAACCCTCTTCGGTAATATCGGTAGCGGGGAGGATGGCGGGAGTTTCCACGACATTGCGCTTCACGCCCTTCTTGATCTGAAAGTTACGGGGCATAGATACAGCCGAAGCTGTCAAAGCGGCACAACATAATAGCAATAATGAGTAAATTTTCTTCATACCTATTGGATAGATTGGTTAATTTGTCGCAAAGGTAAGTCGAAATATCCGCATTTCCAAATATTTAATACCCTATACACATGTTTTTGTAACAATTACCCATTTTCAGGTAGGGTAAAGGCGAAAAATCGTCACCAAATACCTGATTTCAGTGTGCCCCCTGGGTGGTCGTAGGGCACATAATGCCCTTCAGCTCCGATTTTTTGACAATATAAACCTGCAATCAAAAATTTTGTTGTATCTTTGTAAATTAAAAGTAAAATTGTAACTTAAAAATTATATATCGTACCCGAAAATGTCGATTGACCAGATTATCTCGCAAGGCGTGGCGCGCGCTCTCAAAGCGCTCTACGACCTTGACGTCAACCCCGCCGACGTCAATCCTCAGGCCACCCGCAAGGAGTTTGAGGGAAATCTCACCGTTGTCGTGTTCCCCTGGGTGAAGGCAGCCCGCAAGAGCCCCGAAAAGGTGGCCGACGAAATAGGCCAGTGGCTGCTCGACAATGAGAGCGCCGTGCAGGGCTTCAATGTTGTCAAAGGGTTCCTCAATATCGTGATCGAGCCCAAGATTTGGAATAACATCCTCGCCGAGATCCTTGCCGAGCCCCACTACGGTATCACCGAGCCCTCGAAGGATGCTCCGCTGGTGATGGTGGAATATTCGTCGCCCAACACCAACAAGCCTCTTCACTTAGGCCATATACGCAACAATCTGCTCGGCTACAGCCTGTCGAAGATCCTCAAGGCCTGCGGCAACCGCGTGGTCAAGACCAATATAGTAAATGACCGCGGCATACACATATGCAAGTCGATGCTCGCATGGCAGAAGTGGGGCGACGGCGCCACTCCCGAGTCGACCGGAAAGAAGGGCGACCATCTGATAGGTGACTACTACGTGGCTTTCGACAAGCATTTCAAGGCCGAGGTGGCCGACCTCATGTCCAAGGGAATGACTAAGGAGGAGGCCGAGGCCGCTTCGCCTCTGATGAAGGAGGCCCGCGAGATGCTCGTGAAGTGGGAGGCCAAAGATCCCGAGGTGCGTGCCCTGTGGGAGAAGATGAATTCGTGGGTCTATGCAGGGTTTGACGAGACCTACCGCCGCATGGGTGTGGATTTCGACAAGATTTACTATGAGAGCGAGACTTATCTCGAAGGCAAGGCCAAGGTGCTCGAAGGGCTCGAAAAGGGACTGATGTACCGCAAGGACGACGGCTCGGTGTGGGCCGACCTCACTGCTGAAGGTCTCGACCACAAGCTGCTTCTACGCGCCGACGGTACTTCGGTGTACATGACTCAGGATATAGGCACAGCCAAACTCCGCTATGAGGATTACCCCATCGACAAGATGATTTATGTGGTGGGCAACGAGCAGGATTATCACTTCAAGGTGCTTTCGATTCTTCTCGACCGCCTCGGATTCTCGTGGGGCAAGGATCTGGTGCATTTCTCCTATGGCATGGTGGAACTCCCCGAGGGCAAGATGAAATCGCGCGAGGGCACGGTGGTGGACGCCGACGATCTGATGGACGACATGGTGGCTACCGCCCGCACCGTTTCGGCCGAATTAGGCAAACTCGACGGCCTGACCGACAAGGAAATCGACAAGATTTCAGAGATGGTGGGACTGGGAGCGCTCAAGTATTTCCTCCTGAAAGTCGACCCCCGCAAGAATATCACTTTCAACCCCAAGGAATCCATTGACTTCAACGGCAACACCGGTCCTTTCATCCAGTATACCCATGCCCGCATTTGCTCGGTGCTCCGACGCGCCAAGGCCGACGGCATGAGCGTGACCGACTACTCGCTCGTGAAGCCCGACGCCAAGGAGAGCGAGGTGATACAGGCGCTCACCGATTTCCCCTCGGTGGTGAAGACCGCAGGCGAGACCTACAGCCCGGCGCTCATCGCCAACTACGTGTATAATCTCACCAAGCTCTACAATTCTTTCTACCACGATTGCCCGATACTGAAAGAGGAGGATGCTGCAAAGCGCTCGCTGCGTCTTGCCATAAGCGAGATGACAGCCCGCGTGATCGCCACCGGCATGGGTCTGCTCGGCATCAAGGTTCCTGAAAGGATGTAACAAGCTTTGATTAATGATTAACGATTAATGATGCTTTGATTAACAATTAATAATATAAAAAATATGAATTACAACGATTACAACAATTCACCTCAATATTACAACGAACAGTCGCTTGCATCGCAGACGTCGTCGGTGCTCAAGACCGTGTATCTCAAAATGTGTCTCGCTCTGGTGGTGAGCGCGCTCGTAGCTCTCTACTGCTCCACAAGCTGGGCTTATCTCCAGTTTATCAGCACACATTCGTGGGCCATTTGGGGTCTCTTTATAGTTGAGCTCGTGCTTGTATTCGCTCTTTCGGGTGCTATCAACAAGCTTTCATCGGGCACGGCCGCGCTGCTGTTTTATGTATTCGCAGCCGTCAACGGTGCCGCTCTCGCGCCTATATTCCTGGTTTACACCCATGCGTCGATAGTCAAGACCTTCTTCATCTGCGCCGGCACATTCGGCGCCATGAGTGTCTACGGCTATTTCACCACGCAGGATCTCACCAAATTCGGCACTTATCTGCTCTATGCCCTCTTCGGCCTCATAATTGCCTCGGTGGTAAATATTTTCACCAAGTCGTCGACGATGGAATGGATCATCTCGGGCGTGGGCGTGCTGATTTTCCTCGGCCTCACAGCCTATGACACCCAGTATATCCGCAACATGATTCAGACCACTCCCCAGTCGATGCACAGCAAGCTGTCGACCTACGGCGCGCTGAATCTCTATCTCGACTTCATCAACCTCTTCCTCTATCTGCTCCGTTTCTTCGGCCGCAGCAACGACTAATCACCATCTCATCCCTGAAATAAAAAAATGGCAAAAGTAATTATCATAGGCGCCGGCGGCGTGGGCACCGTAGTAGCCCACAAGTGCGCCGCCCACCCCGAAGTGTTCAGCGAAATCGTCATCGCATCGCGCACCCGCTCCAAGTGCGACGCCGTAGTGGAGGCCATAGGCAAGCCCTATGTCAGCGCCGATACCGTCGACGCCGACAGCGTGCCCCAGCTCGTAGAGCTCTTCAACCGCCACAAACCGGCTCTCGTGATCAACGTAGCTCTCCCCTATCAGGATCTCACAATCATGGACGCATGCCTGATATGCGGCGTTAACTATCTCGACACGGCCAACTATGAGCCTAAGGACGAAGCTCACTTTGAATATTCATGGCAGTGGGCCTACAAGCAGCGCTTCGAGGAAGCCGGACTGACGGCTATACTCGGCTGCGGTTTCGACCCGGGTGTATCGGGCGTGTTCACCGCCTATGCAGCCAAGCATTATTTCTCCGACATGGAGACTCTCGATATCGTCGATTGCAACGGGGGCGACCACGGCAAGGCTTTCGCCACCAACTTCAATCCCGAGATCAACATACGCGAGATAACCCAAAACGGCCGCTACTATCAGGACGGCAAGTGGATCACCACCGGTCCGCTCGAAATCCACCGCACTCTCACCTACCCCTCCGTGGGCGCCCGCGAGAGCTATCTGCTCTATCACGAGGAGCTGGAATCGCTCGTCAAGAATTTCCCCTCCATCAAGCGCGCCCGCTTCTGGATGACATTCGGACAGGAATATCTCACCCATCTGCGCGTGATCCAAAACATCGGTATGGCCCGCATCGACGAGGTGGACTACAACGGCACCAAGATCGTGCCCCTGCAGTTCCTAAAGGCCGTGCTCCCCAATCCTCAGGACCTCGGCGCAAACTATCACGGCGAGACCTCGATAGGCTGCCGCATTGCCGGTCTTGACAAGGAAGGCAAGCCCCTCACATATTATATATGGAACAACTGCTCCCACGAAGTCGCCTATAAGGAGACCGGAATGCAGGCCGTCAGCTACACCACCGGCGTCCCCGCAATGTGCGGCGCAATGATGTTCCTCACCGGCAAGTGGGTGAAACCGGGCGTGAACAATGTAGAGGAATTCGATCCCGATCCCTTCCTCGAAGCCATCGCGGCCAACGGTCTGCCCTGGCACGAGAAATTCAATATCGATCTTGAAGTGGATTAATCGAAAAGGTATTGTTCTTTAGAGCAATTTTTCTTACTTTTGCACTCGGAAAAATCTAAAACACAACACTCTTAATATAATAAGTACAATTATGAAGATTGAAAAAATTATCGGTCGTGAGGTACTCGATTCACGAGGCAACCCCACTGTAGAAGTAGACGTGTATCTTGAATCAGGCGCATTTGGCCGCGCATCAGTACCCTCGGGTGCTTCTACCGGCGTCAACGAAGCCCTCGAGCTCCGCGACGGCGACAAGAACCGCTACATGGGCAAGGGCGTAACCAAGGCTGTAGCCAACGTCAACGGCCCCATCGCTGAAGCCCTCAAAGGCATGAGCGCCCTCGACCAGATCAAGGTTGACGAGACAATGCTCGCTCTCGACGGCACCGAAACCAAGTCTAACCTCGGCGCCAACGCCATCCTCGGCGTATCGCTCGCCGTTGCAAAGGCTGCCGCCAACTACCTTGACCTCCCCCTCTACAAATATATCGGTGGCTGCAACAGCTACGTGCTCCCCGTGCCCATGATGAACATCATCAACGGCGGCGCTCACTCCGACGCTCCCATCTGCTTCCAGGAATTCATGATCCGTCCCATCGGCGCTTGCTGCTTCAAGGAAGGTATCCGCATGGGCACCGAGGTATTCCACAACCTCAAGAAAGTGCTCCATGACCGCGGCCTCTCTACCGCTGTAGGTGACGAAGGTGGTTTCGCTCCCGCTCTCGACGGTACTGAAGACGCCCTCAACGTGATCATCGCCGCTATCGAAAAAGCCGGCTACGTACCCGGCAAGGACGTGACTATCGGCCTCGACTGCGCAGCTTCAGAGTTTGCTAAAGAGCAGCCCGACGGAACATTCATCTACGACTACACCTGGAAACAGGGCGCCGACGCTCCCAAGCTCACCAGCGAAGAGCAGGCCAAGTATCTCCAGAGCCTCGTTGAGAAATATCCTATCGACTCTATCGAGGACGGTATGGGTGAAAACGACTGGGCAGGCTGGAAGGTGCTCACCGACCTTATCGGCGACCGTTGCCAGCTCGTAGGCGACGACCTCTTCGTTACCAACGTCAAGTACCTCAAACGCGGTATCGAAGAAGGCTGCGCCAACTCTATCCTCGTGAAGGTTAACCAGATCGGTTCACTCACCGAGACCCTCCGCGCAGTAGAGCTCGCTCAGCGCAACGGTTACACCGCCGTTATCTCTCACCGCTCGGGTGAAACTGAAGATGCCACTATCGCCGATATCGCAGTTGCCACCAACGCCGGTCAGATCAAGACCGGTTCGGCAAGCCGCTCTGACCGTATGGCCAAGTACAACCAGCTCCTCCGCATCCAGGAAGAACTCGGTGCTGACGCTGCCTACGGCTACGGCAAGCGCACCAAGCGTCCCGAATAATCAGCCCCAACCTGATAATCCCCCTCGAGGGCGGCGCCATCCGGCACCGCCCTCAGTATTTTATAGAAGAATGGAAAATTACGTTAGCGCATATAATTCTCCACTTTAAATCTCCCCATTCCCCACTACGACATAAACAACTGGGTATCAGATGTAGGGACATCGCTTTGCGATGTTTCCCGGAGATACAAAATGTAACTTCGCCACAGCATTGTTCAACCCCTCCGAGGTTGGACTGGATATTGTCATGCTACCCCGGGTGACGAGCACCCGGGGCTATTAAGATGGCTGACCCTCCGGGTCGCATTGCCGTTACACCTTGTAGTGGCGGTGGTATCAGCCGCAATTCGGTATTATCCCTCTTTCGTTTCATGCCTATATGGAGCGGGGGTCGCTGACCCCCGCCGCAGTGACTACGGCGATAAATGAGGAGATAAGGTAGTTTGCTATACCGGCGGGGGTCAGCGCCCCCCGCTCCATAATATTGCGCAGAAATTACATCCCGGAGGGATAGTCAGATGATCAACCGCGGGTCCTTGTGGCCCGTGGATTCAGTGCGCTAACGCATACTCAGCCCCGGAAGGGCTGGACCACCCCGAGGCATTGTTCAACCTCTCCGAGGTTGGATTGGATGTTGTCATGCTACCCCGGGTGACGAGCACCCGGGGCTACAAAGATGGCTGACCCTCCGGGTCGCATTGTCATCCCACCTTGTCATGGCGGTGGCATCAGCCGCAATTCGGTATTATCCCTCTTTCGTTTCATGCCTATATGGAGCGGGGGTCGCTGCCCCCCGCCGCAGTGACCACCGCGATAAATGAGGAGATAAGGTAGTTTGCTATACCGGCGGGGGTCAGCGCCCCCCGCTCCATAATATTGCGCAGAAATTACATCCCGGAGGGATAGTCAGCTGATCAGCCGCGGGCCCTTGCGGCCCGTGGATTCAGTGCGCTAACGCAACACAGCCCCGGAAGGGCTGGACTTCCCCGCAGCATTGTTCAACCTCTCCGAGGTTGGTTTGGATATTGTCATGCTACCCCGGGTGACGAGCACCCGGGGCTACAAAGATGGCTGACCCTCCGGGTCGCATGGAGCGGCGATATGAAGCGGGGGTCGCTGCCCCCCGCCGCCGCGACTACGGCGATGAACCAGCCGAAATGGTGGTGTATGGTCGCCCCCGCCGCAATGGCAGGAGGGTAATTTCTCCTCACATTATTCGCTTCATGTATTCATCGGCGACGGGGTCGGTGACCCCCGTTCCATATTCGAGTCATGAAATTACCATTTTGCATCGCTGGGAAACATCGCAAAGCGATGTCCCTACGTCTGATTCACAACATATTACACATCAAATTATACTCCATACCGCCTCGATAATTTTCAATTCTCCATTTTAAATTCTAAATTTTAATTATGCGAAAGCGGGCGGGGTCTTACGACCTCGCCCGCTCGGGTTATGGGATTGAAACGTGATTACTTGGGCAGATTGCCTACTTCGGGATCAACACCCCACTGCTGCTGCGACAGACGGCGGTAGTTGTTGTAACGCCACTGTGCATTAGCCTTGGCTGCTGCGAAGAGTTCGGCTGCCTCAGCGGGATACTGCTTCATTACAGAAGCGTAGCGTACCTCACCCTTGAGGAAGTCTTCAAACTTATCCCAGTCGGGCTGCTTGCTGTCAAGAGTGAAGGGGTTCTTGCCTTCGTCCTCGAGAGCGGGGTTGTAGCGCCAGAGGTGCCAGTAACCGCACTCAACTGCTTTCTGCTGCTCTTCCTGAGCGTGACCCATACCTACGCGGATACCGTGGTTGATACAGGGCGAGTAAGCGATGATGAGCGAAGGAC
>JAIDSW010000349.1 GCA_029061025.1 Duncaniella sp. | reverse complement strand
GTGAGACTCCCGTTGATCCCGACCCCGTCCCCCCCGATCCCGATCCCGTAGTTCCCGGCACTGAAGGCGAAGTGACTGTTGAGTCTCCCTTCTCTCAGTTCACCAACTTCGCAGGCGGCGAGAACAACGTAGGCGGTTTCACTTTCGTATTCGACAAGACCACCGGTACTACCGCTCCCCAGGTTTATCAGACCAATCTTCGTCTGTATGCAAAGAACACCCTTACCATCTCCGGTCCCAAAGTAACCAAAGTTGTATTCACTTTCACTGAAGACAATAACTTCCGTTACACTGACTTTACTCCCTCAACCGGTGCTTACACCAAAGCTCAGGCTGCCGGCGATACCGAAATCACCTGGACCGGCGACGCAACTTCTGTAACTTTCACCGTTGGTGATAAGGCAGTATATGGCGACGACGGCGACAGCAAAGCAGGTCAGGTACGCATCGCCAAGATCACCGTTTACGGCGAAAAGGGTGAAACTCCCGTTGATCCCGACCCCATCACACCCGATCCCGTTGATCCTACCGATGGCGTAGTTCTCGCTAATCCGTTTGCTAACCTCACCGTTCCCGGCGTAAGCAACGTAAGCGGTTACACCGTAGATATCGAAAAATTATCTTCCGCAACTACTCCTCCTGCAGTCAACTCCAAGGGTGAGCTTCGCCTCTACGCCAACAACACCTTTACCGTATCAGGCAAGAAGGTAACCAAGGTCGTATTCACCTTCACTTCCGACAATAAATACCGCTACACCACTCTTACTCCCTCAACCGGTGCTTACACTGCCGCTCAGGCTGTCGGCGATACCGAGTTGACTTGGACAGGTGACGCTTCTACCGTTACGTTCACTGTAGGCGAAAAAGCTACTATGGGTGACGACGGTGCCGACAAGGCAGGTCAGATCCGTATTGAGAAGATAACTATCTACGGCGAACCCGGTGAAGGCGGCGACGTTCCTCCCACTCCCCAGGGCGACAAGTATGAGAAGGTTACCACCCTCGCTTCAGGCTCTTATGTATTCCTCTGCAACGGTATGCTCGGCACTCCCGCCGCTGAATCCAACACCTACGGTCGCATCAGCCTCGTTGATGCTACCATGGAAGGCAACTATGTAGTTACTGTAGAGAAGAACGCATTCACCCTCGACGTTGCCGACGGTAAGGTTACCATCAAGGACTCTTACGGCCGCTACTACGGTATGGACTCTGAACACCTCACCTCGTTCCAGTTCTACACCGAGCTCAACGACGGCTGCTACTACACCTATGAATTCGTAGGCGAAAACATCAAGCTCACCAACGTGCTCAACCCCACCTGCATCGTATCGCAGACCAAGGGCAACAACGGCACCTGGTACACCAACATCGCTCCCGCCGCTGATCCCACCGAGTACAATCTCCCCGTGCTCTACAAGAAGTCTTCCGCTTCTTCTATCTTCGAGGTAGTTGACAACGAAGATGCTCCCGTGGTTTTCTACAACCTCCAGGGCGTACAGGTAGAAAATCCCTCGACCGGTATCTACATCCGTCGTCAGGGCAACAAGACTACCAAAGTCCTCGTGAAGTAATCACTCCCCTATCACGCAAAATCTCAGCAGGAGATAGACCCACCCGGGTTTATCTCCTGCTTCATTTTTTAATGGAGAATTGTAGGGACATCGCTTTGCGATGTTTCGGGGAAATTCCTCAGGTAATATGTTGTTCATCAACAATGTAGGGACGGTGCTTTGCACCGTTTCCGAGAGATGCAATGTGGTAATCCCGGGTGTCTGAAACCCGATGCTTCACGATACATATTGCTGTTGCGGCGGGGGTCGGCGACCCCCGCTCCATATTATGGCAATCTATGGCGACAGCCATTGCACCTCGGAGAGGTTGCAATCTTTATAGCCCCGGGTGCTCGTCACCCGGGGTAACACAACGGCACACAACCCAACCTCGGAGAGGTTGAACATCGCCACAGCGAAGTCCGGCCCCTCCCAGGGCCGATAGGGATTATGATGCGACCACCACGGGTGGCAAGCACCCGTGGAGATCAGCTGTCTATCCCTCCGGGAAAAAATTGCTGCGCAATGGAGATGAAAGGGGGATGGATATGGAGCGGGGGTCGCTGACCCCCGCCGCAGCGACAACACGAGGCGATTGACACCCCAACCGCTACATGCAATCGAGCCGCGGAGCGGCGATGTTGTGTCAGCACCTACAACGTCGCCGCTTGGCGGCTCGATTTCGTTTTGGCATGGTCTGTCCGCGGGCTTACACCCGCGGTTTTCGACAACATCGGGTCTCCGACCCTCAAAAACACCATCTTGCAGTTGCAGGGAAACATCGCAAAGCGATGTCCCTACGAGGGCTAATGCACGATTAATTACAACTTTGAATCTCTTGGAAACGGTGCAAAGCACCGTCCCTACATGGCTGGTTGCAAGGGTTTTACCTACATAATTACATTACTACAGCTCCCGAAACATCGCAAAGCGATGTCCCTACAAGGGTCAATGCACGATTAATTACAACTTTGCGTCGCTCGGAAACGGTGCAAAGCACCGTCCATACATTGTTGATGCACAACATATTACCTGAGGAATCTCTCCGAAACATCGCAAAGCGATGTCCCTACGATTCTCAATTCCCCATTATTCAAGCATGGGGATGACGCGGTGGAGGGCGGCGAGGAAGCGGTCACATTCGTCGATGGTGTTGTAGGCGGCGAAGCTGGCGCGTACCACTCCTTCGACGCCGAGGGCGTGCATGAGCGGCTGGGCGCAGTGGTGTCCGGTGCGCACGGCCACACCGAGCTGATCGAGCAGCATTCCCATGTCGTAGTGGTGTATATGGCCTACGAGAAATGAAATGATGGCGCACTTTCCGGGTGCGGTGCCGAAGATGCGCATGCCGGGTATCTCCATCATGCGGGCGGTGGTGTAGTCGAGTAATTCGTGCTCGTGAGCCGCGATATTTTCGATTCCGAGCGACCGCATGTAGTCGATCGCGTGGGCAAAGGCGGCTATACCGACGAAGTCGGGCGTACCGGCCTCAAACTTATAGGGCAGCGCGGCAAATGTGGTTTTCGCCCACGACACGCTCTCTATCATCTCTCCACCGCCTTGATAGGGAGGCATTTTTTCGAGCAGTTCGCGGCGGCCGTAGAGCACGCCCACTCCGGTGGGTCCATACATCTTATGAGCCGAGAAGGCATAGAAGTCGGCATCGAGCGCCTGCACGTCGATATTAAGATGTGGCACGGCCTGAGCGCCGTCGACCACCACCGGAATGCCGTGACTGTGGGCCAGCGCGGTAATTTCGGCAATGGGGTTGACGGTTCCGAGCACATTGGAGGCATGGCAAACGGATATTAGCCGGGTGCGGGGCGAAATGAGCCGGCGCAGGGCGTCAAGGTCGAGCGAGCCGTCGGGAGTCACGGGCACCACCTTTATGGTGAAGCCCTTGCGCTGCTGAAGCAGTTGCCAGGGCACGATATTGCTGTGGTGCTCCATGTCGGTGAGTATCAGTTCGTCGCCCTCACCGAGCACCATGCCGCCAAACGACGACGCCACGAGGTTGAGCGCCTCGGTGGTGCCTCGGGTGAAGATGATTTCCTCAGCCGACGGCGCATTGATGAAATCCTTCACACTGCGGCGGGTAGCTTCGAGCAGTTCGGTAGCCTCCACCGAGAGGGTGTGCACGCCGCGGTGCACGTTGGCCTTGGTGTGATAGTAACCTGCCGTGACGGCGTCGACCACGCAGCGGGGGGTCTGCGACGTGGCGGTATTGTCGAGATACACGAGCGGGCGACCGTTGACCTCGCGGTCAAGTGCCGGAAAATCTTCGCGTATTTTTGCTATATCATACATTTTCAGAGTTCTCCTTTCCGCCGTCGCCTATGGCGCAGCCTTCACACATATCGGCGCCTGCGAAACGGCGCTCTACGAGATGACGCAGGCGGTCGGCCACGCCGGGCACAGCCACCGTGTCGACCACATCGAGCATGAATGCCTGCATGAGCATGGTGCGCGCCTCGGCCTCGGGTATACCGCGCGAGCGCATGTAGAAAAGCGCCTCGGTATCGAGCTGACCGGTAGCGGCTCCGTGGGAGCACTTCACGTCGTCGTTGTAAATCTCGAGCTGCGGGCGGGTGTGCATCCTCGCGCCGGTGCTTGCGAGCAGATTTCGGTTGGTCTGGTAAGCCTCGGTATATTGCGAGCCGGGCGACACCACGATAGTGCCTTCAAACGCACCCGAAGCATTGTCGTCGAGCACATATTTAAACACCTGATCGCTGTGGCAGCGGCGCGCTATGTGGGTCACGTTGGAGCTGTTGTCGATGTGCATGTCGCGGGAGCCTATGGCCATTCCGGCAAGGCGGCATTCGGCGCCCTCGCCGGTGAGAGCCACGTTCCACTCGTTGCGCACGGTTCCGGCCGTGAGAGTGGCCGAGGTGAGGGTGAGCGACGAGCCTTGCTGCTGCTCCACCCAGGTCATGGCATGGCGCGTGGTGGTGGCACCCGACTCCTCGATCATACACATTTTCAGGCTCGACTGCGGGGCGAGAAATATCTCCATCACCTGCGAGGCGAGATAATTGCGCTCGGCGTCCTGAGTGTGGTCACACACCAGCAGCGAAGCCTCTGCTTCCTCCTCAAGCACTATGAGCACGCGGCGCACGCCCATGATGTCAGACGGCGCCGAAAATATATCGACAAGCTGCAGCGGACGGTCGACCTTCACGCCGCGGGGTATGTAGATGAAAGCTCCGTCGCGTGCAAGCAGAGTGTTGAGCGCCGCCGGCGTATTGTCGAGGTCAGCCAGCCGGCCATAATATTTCTCCACGAGCTGCGGGCGGGTGATGGCGGCATCGCGGAGCGAGGTGAATATCACCCCTTTGGGCAGACGGTCGCGCAGATGCTTGACCGGCATGAAAGAGTCGTTGAGTATGAATCCCATGAGCGTCGACACAGCCGGTACGTCGCACTTGAACGACCGCGCCACATCCACCGGGATATTGATACCTATCATGTTGATGCCGTAGTCGGGCGCCATCATATCCTCCACCGAGGTCTTTTCATATCCCTCGTCGGACTTGTCGGGGAAGCGCGCTGAGCGCAGGGCGTCGAGTGCGGCGGGACGCAGGGCGTTCATCACCGGAGCCGACGCATCGTCGAGCGCCGGAGCGGCACCTATATATATGTCGAGATACTGTTTCAGAGCGTTCATGGTCAGTTTTCCTCCTTAATCCAGTCATAACCCTTTTCCTCAAGCTCGAGGGCGAGTTCGGGACCGCCGCTCTTCACGATACGCCCCTTGTAGAGCACATGCACGAAATCGGGCTTGATATAGTCGAGCAGACGCTGGTAGTGGGTGATGACGATAGTGGCGTTCTTGTCGGTCTTGAGCTGGTTGACACCGCCGGCCACTATGCGCAGGGCGTCGATGTCGAGGCCCGAATCGGTCTCGTCGAGTATCGACAGCCGCGGCTCCAGCACGGCCATCTGGAATATCTCGTTGCGTTTCTTCTCGCCGCCCGAAAATCCTTCGTTGACCGAGCGCGACGCAAGCTTGTTGTCAAGCTCCACGATGGCGCGCTTCTGGCGCATCAGCTTCAGGAACTCGCCTGCCGAGAGAGGCTCCTCGTTGAAATACTTGCGCTTGGCGTTGACTGCCGCGCGCATGAAGTTGACCATCGACACGCCCGGAATCTCAACGGG
>JAIDSW010000348.1 GCA_029061025.1 Duncaniella sp. | reverse complement strand
GGCCGAACTGATAAAGTGGATGAGTACCGACGTATATGAAAAGGATCATATTATCGCCATCGCGCTGCTGTGTGCCGTGGCGGGTGAAAACATATTCCTGCTCGGCCCTCCCGGCACGGCCAAGAGTATGGTGGCGGCGAGGCTGAAGAGTGTGTTCAGCGACGCCCGCTCGTTTGACTATCTCATGTCGCGCTTCTCCACTCCCGATGAGATTTTCGGCCCCGTATCGATATCGCGGCTGAAGAAAAACGACCGCTACGAGCGCATCACCGAGGGGTATCTGCCTGAGGCTCATGTGGTGTTTCTCGACGAGATATGGAAAGCAGGCCCGTCGATACAGAACACGCTGCTCACCGTAATCAACGAGCACACTTTCTACAACGGCGGCACAGCGATGAAGACTCCCATGAAGGTGCTCATCGCCGCTTCCAATGAGCTTCCTGCCCGCGACGAGGGGCTTGAAGCGCTCTGGGATCGATTTCTCATGCGCATGATCTCCAACTGCATCCACGGCGAGCGGGATTTCTTCAAGATGCTCGTGTCGCCGCAGCTCACTCCCGCGCCCCCGTCACGCGAACTGCTTATCACCGATGAACTATATGATAAATGGCAACGGGAATCGGCAAAGGTAAAACTGTCGGATGAAGTCAAGCAGGCTGTCAGCTTCGTGAGACAGCGCCTCAACAAGCTCGAAGCCGACGACGGCAACAAGCTGCGATTCTACATAAGTGACCGCCGCTGGCGCAAGGCATTCGGGCTGATGCAGACCTCGGCATTCCTGAATGGCCGCGACACAATCGACCTTTCTGACTTCTTTCTGCTTGTCCACTCGTTCTGGAACGATATCGATGCAATTCCAGCCGTGGTCGAGACATTTGCCGAAAGCCTCACCGCATGGCTGCGAAATGAGATCCATGAACTTGAGTTCAACATACGCCGCTCCGTGAAAGGCGACGCTCCCGCAACCGCAAAAGCCGCCGAGCCGGAGCGACGCGAGCCCAAGATATTTGACTACTTCTACTTTCAGCTCGACGGGCATGCGGCGGGAAAAGTATATTTCTCGAAATACGATTACTCCACGCTTGCCGACTCGGCGCGTCAGGGAGTGATTTATCTCGACACCGCCCGACATAAAATGATGCTGCGGGCTCTGATCCCGGGCACTCAGTTTGACGCCAAGACTCAAAACGCCACCGATGTGAGACAGGTAAGCCTGAAGCGCTCCGAGACGGGAGTGTATATCGACGGCGTTCACTACCCGTTTGTGACCGACAGCACACCTCAGCCGGCATCACCGGCAGCCGAATCATCAGGCAAGAAGTCGCGGTCACTGAAAAACCTGCCCGTATACAAGCGCGTGGAGGAAATGGGCAAAATGCTTTCCGACCTTACCGACCGATGGAACGCCTCATCAAAATCCACATGGGAGACTGACCCCAATATATTTCTTCCGAAGGATGACCGCGCTGTCATCGACAAAGCCATAAAGGAAGCCGACGGACTGCTGCGCACAGTAGAGGTGAAACTGAAAAACCTCCGCTCAATGCTATGACCCGGTATTCCGACACCGATGCGCTCTCCCAACACTATGCCGAGGTATTTGATTTCTATCTCGAAGAGCGTAAGCTGCCGCCGGGCACCGATAGCACCGACAGCCTGCTCGGCCCGCTTACCGAGATAGCCGACGACTACCGCGACATAGCCGAAGGGGGCACGGAAATGGGCGAAGCTATAAGGTCGGCGGCCTCAACGGTCATGGGTGAACTCGTGGATCAGTTTGCCGCCCTTGATTCGGAAGCGGAGGGCGAACTGCAGCTCATCGACCGTTTTGAAAACGCTTCGCTTGAAGGCAAGCGCGCTATGTGGCAGCAGGTGAAATCCACGATAGAACACGGTTATTCAGTGCTCGACGTGAATTTGCCGGGATACATAGAGCAATTTGCCACCGAGGATCGCGAAGCCGTTTTCGCAGCTCTCATCGGCGACTGGCGCGAGGCTTGTCAGGCCAAAATTGACCGGTTGAGACAAGCGATAATATCATCGCGCAGGCAGCAGATCAAGATAGCGGTAGGCAATCTCGCCACCGCCGACATGGAGGAACGTCGCGAAGTAGCCGCACTTTCGCGCCGTTACCCCGTAATCGAGGAGCTGGCACGCGAGATCGGACGCTCACGCACATCGCCGACTCACACTGTCGACTCGGTTTTCTACCGATTCCTACCTTCATCAGTTTCCCGCAACGATTCCGGCAAGGAAATCGATGCGGTAGTTACGGGCTGCGATGTGAGCCGCGTGCTTCCGGCAGAACTTTCGATGCCCGACGATGTTTTCGACCACAAGTTTGTGGCACGCCAGCTGCAACAGTTTGACAGCCGCTCGCAAAACACGCCTCGACGCACCGAGGAGCACCGCCCTGCCCCGCGACTCACCAAGGGGCCGATAATCGTGGCCGTCGACACGAGCGCATCGATGAAAGGCCAACGCATGAAAGTGGCGTTTGCGGCAGTAAGACAACTCGTGGCGATAGCGGCGGCCGAGCATCGCCCGTGTTACCTCATATCATTTTCAATCCGAGCCAAGACAATCGATCTCGCCTGCCACCGCAACCGCACTCACCTGACCGATTTCCTCAACGATCATTACACCGGCGGCACGTCGGGCGAGGAAATGCTCTCAAAAGCAATAGCCGCTCTTCACACCGATACTTACGAGATGGCCGACGTATTGATAATCAGCGACCTTCAGTTTGACCGCCCTTACCCCGGCACTCTTATGGCTATTCAGAAAGAGCAAGCCCTGGGCACACGGTTTCATGCGTTACAGATAGGCGACAGTTGTCATCTTTACAATAAAATTCTCGACAAGATATGGCAGATAAAGATGTAGACAACAGGTTTATCATCAATCCCTCATTCCGATTGCGCACCGCTCATCTCTCCGTGGCGTGGCACGAGGTTGACGCTCCTACGCTTAACGCCGAGGGAGCGATTAACGTACCGGGGCGACTGGTGTTGAAAGATAAAGGTTGCGTTGCAGTGATGGCCGAATATCACGCCCCGCAACTTGACATCATCTACTCGCCGCTGACCGAGTTTGACACTCCGAAAATACAGAAATGGCTTCGCGAACTGATGCGCGACGTCATTACCGACCGCGCCCGTAAGATTCTTCCCGACCGCGTCAGATACTGGGAGAACGAGAAAGGGATGCACGGCCAAGGTGTGGTGGTGAAGAATCTGCGCAAGAACGTGCTGGGATGCTGCACCGGCGACAACGAGATACATCTGCCTCCGTTTCTCGTGATATTCAAGCAGGAATGGATGGACGGAGTGATACTTCACGAGATGGCCCACTACATCCACAAGCATCACCGCAAGCCGTTCTGGGATCTCCTTTCGCAACTGTTAGGTACCGATGCACGGAAAGCCGATGCCAAAACCGACATCGCTCTTTCGCCATATTTCGACTATTACCGCTACCTTACTTCGTGATGTAAAATTTCGCCTCGTAGGGAGCGAGGTGCATTCGGCCGTCGGCGACCGGTGTAATGGTGAGCCGTGACGGATGCCACTCCTCAATTTCCTTGCCGTGTGCGTCGCGAAGTTCCAGCGGGCGATCCACGCTCTCGGGAGTGTGATTGTATACATAATAAATCTGCCGCCCGTCATCGAGCGCGCGGTGAAAGAACATCACGCGGGCGGCATAGTTGGCCTGTCCGTCAAGCTTTACGTCGGGAGCGAAATCCACCTCGGAAACTTTTTCGCCACGGTCACATCTCACTATCCTCGCGCCTTCGGCTGAAAGTGCATCGAGCTTCCCGGCCATGTCGGGAGTGATGGTGCAACGCTCGGGTACTACGAGAGCCCGGTAGTGCATTCCACCCTCAACATCGATCCCGCCGTCGGGTGACGCTGACATGCGGGTGAGCAACGCTTCGGCCGAGGTTACGTCAAAATTGTATCCGTTGGGAATCTCGGGCAATCGATAAGCCATGGTTTTTACGGGAGGATCACCACCGAGCACCACACACAGATCCACCACCGGCTTCCCCGCGCGCAGCAATGCCGCAGTGCGCGCCTGAATCTCCCAGAACTCTCGCGATTCATTCCAGCGGGGATGAAAGCGGTGAAACACGTAGGGGTGCGCCGTGCCTTCATCGTCGAGCTTGCGGTGAAGATATGGTTGACCCTGCGACGCACACACCACAAACTCATTTATCCCGCGACACCACGCTATCGAGGCGATCCGCAGCAGTTCGTCCCAAGTAGAGGAGTAAGGGGTGTCGGTAAACGCTTCGCCCGACGCAATCGGGTGTCCGTAAAGATGAGCCGCCGAGGCGGCATCGAGGCAATCATAATTACCGTCGGTCTGATATGCCCAGAACTCTCCCTGCGGCTTCGGAACGCGCCCTCGGGCAGCGATATTGTCGGTAGAGATGTTGAGCATGGCCTGGGAGGTATAGTCCACACTGTCGCGACGGCACATGCGGGTAAAAGTGCCGTAATAATTCTCGGCAATGGTCTCGGCGATAAGGCGGCGGAATGCAAGCAGGCTGCTGTCGGTGGCAGCGCGGTTGTCCACGATATACCCCGCGAGCATCGGCACGAGCCGCTCTACAGTCAGGCCGGTCGCAGCGGTGAGCTTATCTTCCAGTCCGGCCGTCCAGTTCTGCACGCCCGCCTCATGGCTGTCCTGTATCATACCGAGCAGTGATATACCTGCGTTGCGCAGCGTATCGGCAATGGGGCGGAAATAATTGTCGTAGTGCACGCGGGCAGCCTCGGCGCTCATCACGTCGGCCTCATAGCCGAGCAGATTGCGTCGGCCATGCTTGGTGCGTGCTCCCGTGGGGGCATAGCCCATTCTGATAATGCGCCATGTTCCTGAGGGCAATGTCACGGAGTCTCCCTCGACGGCAAGTGAAATGATATTTTCCGAAGCCACCGCCCCATAGTCGCCTCCGTGAGGGTGAGGATACACCACTTCGGTGCGCAGAGCCGACTGCATTTCGGCATTATCCACAATATCCGCCGGATGCAAAAAAAGATCCGAAATACTTATCGACTTGAAATCCGGCGCTTCGGGTGGACGATCGTATAGCCTCAGGCGGAAGTGCGCTGAGGTCACGGCCGGAAAACTTATAGACCTGCGGCGCGACTTGTGGCCGATATTGTTTTCTACCGGAGGCAGCTCGGTCGTCGGCCGCCACACGCCATCGTCATCGAGATACTCAAGGTAACCCACAGCGGGATACTCGGTATATTTGGCCGCGAAATACCTTTCGGCGGGAGCGCCGGGAATATTCATCGACCCGGTCGAGCCTTTGCCTCGTGGGGTGATTTCGTAACTGATACCTCTGACGGTCAGGGGCGCGCCGGGTGAATATTCTATTACGGTATCGTTTCTCGTAAGCTGTACCGGTCCGTCAAGGATTTGTATAGGAGCGTGAGCGGCCTCGGCCGGGAAAGCCACGGCAGCTACATCGGCATATCCGTCGCGCTCCGAGGGGCGGCGGATATTAATCCGCGCGGGGGCAGCGAGAGTAACGAGCGTGTCGGTAAACACTGTTTTCTTCATGGCGAGCTTCGGAGTGATCCAGGGACCTCCGGTGACATAGCCGTTTCCCGCGGCCACCTCAAATGTCAGTCCGAAATCAGCAGCGCGGCGGGCGGCATATTTCAGTTCATTCCACCACTCGGGGCTCATGGATTCCGATGCTCCTTCACCTTTACCATGCACCTGGTCATACCACACCACGCCGCCTATCCCCTTGTCGCGAAACTCGCGCAGGTCAGCATCGCAGCCTTCGGCGGTAAACGGTGCCTCGCCCTGAAACCACCACACTTTCGTGCGTGCCTCGGCGGGAGGATTGAAAAACAATTCGCGCAACTCATCACCTGCAGCGGCAGTTGCGACCGTGATTATCATTAATAATAAAGTAAGTCGCTTCATAGGGATACAAAATTACGCAATTCTTACTACCTTTGCACGCGATTTTCAACTTTTATCATCATGGCTGCAACAAAATCCTACTCGGTCGACATGACCCACGGCGGATTGGCGGGAAAAATCATAATTTTCGCCCTGCCGCTGATAGCTTCGGGTATTCTTCAGCAGTCGTTCAACGCTGTCGATGTCGCGATGGTGGGCCGCTTCACGGGGCCTGAAGCGATGGCGGCGGTGGGCAGCAACGGTGTGATAATCAGCATACTCGTCAATCTTTTCTTAGGTATTGCCGTGGGCGCCAATGTGGTGATAGCCAACTATATCGGCATGAAAAACAATAACGCCACGGCACGCTCCGTAGCCACGGTGGCCGTAGTGTCGCTGCTGAGCGGATTTATATTGCTTATAGCCGGAGTCACGCTGGCGCGCCCGATACTCGAAGCCATGAGCGCCCCCCCCGACGTGATCGACGGCGCAACACTCTACCTGCGCATCTATTTTCTGGGTATGCCTTTCATCATGGTCTACAACTTCGGATCGGCCATAATGCGAAGCATGGGCGACACGAAGCGACCATTCTACGCCCTGCTCGCCGGAGCGGTGGTCAATGCCGCACTCGACTATATATTCGTGAAATATTTCTCCATGGGAGTGAGCGGCGTGGCAATAGCGACGGTGATAGCCAACGGGGTCAACGCCGCCATCATCGTGATACTGCTCCGCCGTGAGCCTGAGCCGTTTACGCTCCATCTGCGCCGCCTGTCGGTATCGGTACCCGATCTGGTCAAGATGCTCAAGATAGGTTTTCCAGCCGGATTGCAGGGAATGGTTTTCTCGGTATCAAATATCTTTATACAGACCACCATCAACTCATTCGGATCGGCCGCTGTGGCGGGGTCGGCCGCGGCGCTCACCTATGAATCTTATTGCTACTACATTATCAGCGCATTTGCAGCCTCGACTATTGCATTTACCGGTCAGAACTACGGAGCCGGACTGCTCGACCGCTGCCGGCGGGTGCTCTGGATATGTATGGGGCTATGCGTGGCCGTAGCCGGAGCTGCCAACCTTATTATCTCGTTTAATTCGTCGTGGTTTCTGAGCGTGTTTACCGACAACCCCGACGTGATTCGCTACGCCACCGAGCGCATCAACTCCGCCCTGCGATTTCAGTTTATCGCGGCAAGCTACGAAATATCGGGAGCCTACATGCGCGGACTCGGCTACTCGATGACCCCCATGCTGCTCACCATCCTCGGCACATGCGTGCTCCGTGTGGCATGGGTCTATACCGTCAGCGCCCGTTACCACACCTTCCCCGCCCTGCTGCTCGTGTATCCCGTATCATGGGCAGTGACCGGCGCCATGGTCATGACCGCCGCCCTCATCGTCGCCCGCATAATCCGCCACCGCCACGCCACATTATCCCACTAACCTCCAAAAACATATCCACCCCGGTTCCTGTAGGGGCGCTCCTGAGGAGCGCCCGGCCGGGCAAAACGGGAACTTCCGCCGCATAAATAGTCGCATCG
>JAIDSW010000347.1 GCA_029061025.1 Duncaniella sp. | reverse complement strand
ATTCTAAAGAAAACTATGAGAAAATCGACCTCCACCGTCCCTATGTCGACGATATTTTCCTCGTGTCGCCATCGGGCAAGAAGATGACGCGAGAGAAAGACCTGATCGACGTGTGGTTTGACAGCGGCTCGATGCCTTATGCCCAGATTCATTATCCCTTTGAAAACAAGGAGGCATTTGAAAACCGCGAGGTATATCCCGCCGACTTCATAGCCGAGGGCGTGGATCAGACACGCGGCTGGTTCTTCACCCTCCACGCAATCGCCGGAATGGTATTCGATACCAATTCTTATAAAGCCGTGGTTTCCAACGGTCTGGTGCTCGACAAGCATGGCAATAAGATGTCGAAGCGACTCGGCAACGCTGTGGATCCCTTCGGCCAGATCGAGACTTACGGTGCCGACCCCGTGCGCTGGTACATGATTTCCAACTCATCGCCCTGGGATAACCTGAAATATGACGAGAAAGGCGTGCAGGATACCGCCCGCAAGCTCTTCTCGACGCTCTACAATACTTATTCATTCTTCGCGCTTTATGCCAATGTCGACGGCTTCGATCCCGATGCACCCCAGGTGCCTGTGGAGAAGCGTCCTGAAATCGATCGCTGGATTCTCTCGCTGCTCAACACGCTCGTAAAGAACGTGACCAATGACCTTGAGGATTACGAGCCTACCCGCGCCGCACGCGCTATAGGCGACTTCGTGGGCGACAATCTTTCCAACTGGTATGTGCGCCTCAACCGCAAGCGTTTCTGGGGCGGAGAGATGAATGAGGACAAGCTCGCCGCTTATCAGACGCTTTACACCTGCCTCCGCACGGTAGCCGTGCTCATGGCTCCGTTCGCACCCTTCTTCGCCGACCGTCTCTATCTCGACCTCACCGGAAAGGATGGCGGAGCGTCAGTGCATCTCGCAGCATATCCCAAAGCCGACGAGGCTCTTATCGATCCCGAGCTCGAAAGCCGCATGAAGCTCGCTCAGGACATCACCTCGATGGTGCTCGCCCTGCGCCGCAAGGTCAATATCAAGGTGCGCCAGCCGCTCACAGCCATCATGGTACCCGTGACCGACGACAAGCAGCGCGCTGCTCTCGAAGCCATCAACGAGCTTGTGAAGAATGAAACCAACGTGAAGGAAATCAAGATCGTGGGCAACGAGGACGGTGTACTTGTGAAAACCGTGAAACCCGACTTCAAGAAGCTCGGCCCGAAGCATGGCAAGAACATGAAGGCCGTGGCCGAGGCTATCAAGAATCTCGACGCCCACGCTATCGCCGCATTTGAGCGCGACGGCAGCATCACCATCGATGTCAACGGCACTCCAGCCACGGTTGACCTCGCCGATGTGGAAATCATCTCCGAGGATATACCCGGTTGGCTCGTGGCCAACGAAGGCGCCCTTACCGTAGCTCTCGACATTACCGTTACACCCGAGCTTCGCAACGAGGGTATCGCCCGCGAGATCGTGAACCGCATCCAGAATATCCGCAAGAGTCGCGACTATAACATCACTGACCGCGTCACGCTCGTGTTCGCACCCAACGATGCTACCGACGGCGCCATCCGTGAATTTGGCGACTACATTTCGCGTCAGGTACTTGCCCGTGACATCAGAATCGAGCCGGTAGCCGCTGATGCTCCCGGTGTGGAGACACTGAATATCGATGACATAGACCTGCTCGTGGCTGTAAACAAAGCTGATAAATAACCATTTTTTTACTCACCTCTAAAAAACTCTCCTCCATAGTAAGATATGAGCGAAAAGACACGTTATTCCGATGAAGAACTTCAGGAGTTCAAGGAACTGATTCTCGAGAAGCTCGCCGTGGCTCAGAAAGAATATGACCTTCTGCGCGTAACCGTCAATAACACCGCCGGCAACGACATCGCCGATACGTCTCCCACATTCAAGGTCCTGCAGGAGGGTGCGAATACTCTCTCGAAAGAGGAAGCCGGACAGCTTGCCCAGCGCCAGATGAAATTTATACAGCACCTGCAGAACGCTCTGATCCGTATCGAGAACAAGACCTACGGAATATGCTGCGAGACGGGCGAACTTATCCCCAAGGAGCGACTTCGTGCCGTGCCTCACGCCACCCGCAGTGTGGAAGCTAAAAATCAGCAGAAAAAGAAATGAAGTTTTCACGCGCGAAACTTGCCATCATCATCTTCACGGCCATCGTCGTAATCGACCGGGTCGTGAAGATTTGGATTATGACCCACTTTTATCTCGGAGAGGATGTG
>JAIDSW010000346.1 GCA_029061025.1 Duncaniella sp. | reverse complement strand
CTAAAGTAACCAGAGTTATATCCGTTACTGTATAATTTTTGCCGGGTTTGTCGTCGGTGAACACTATTGTCACCTTGTTATCGTAATTATTGAAACTACAGCATCGAGGTTTCGCATAAGCTGCCGCAAATGACAGGAGGCTTACGAGGATTATTATGAGAGTTCGCATATCATTCAGAATCTTGATTTTTCAGAGTTACCTGCACCAGTGCCGCGATAACGGTCACGGGTCGTATTGAATCGGTATTGCAGAGTGAGCATCACCGAGCGGTTGGGCGAGAAGTTTTTCTGCACGAGTATTACCGCATCACTGTAAAGAGTTGCAACCTTGCCTGAGGTGTCAAAGAGATCTTTTGCTTCAAGCGTGATACCCAACGAATTGTTGAAGAAGCCTTTGTATACTTTGGCATTGACGCTCCAGGGAGTATTGGTAATCTTCATGTTGTTATCCCACGCCGGGGTCATAACCTGAGCATCAACATTGAGCCAAATATCGAAAGGTAATCTGATTGCATTCTGCCACTGGATCATGAATCCGGGAGTATTCATCTTCGTGGGCTCGCCGTTGACCGGTAACGTCAGCCATTGCTTCATCAAGCCCGCATTTACGCGCGGTTGCCATGCGCCCACCTTGAATTGACCTCCCGCAAAAACTGAAAAATCATGCTTGTGGTTAAGATTGGCGGTTTTGATGAGGGTTGCCTCCATGTCGGCGCCGAAAGGCTCCGTGATATGATAAACACCGTCTTTAAGATAAGAATATGACAGTTGCACGAAGAAGTTTTTCCATTGAGCCATATATTCTACTGTATGAATCTTCGTAGGCTTCAGATAGGGATTCCCGGTTTCATAAGTGAGGCGGTTGATGTAGGAAATCGTGCCGTCGAGTTGTCCGTAGCCGGGGCGCACGGTTTTACCTGTGTAATTGAGCCCCATATTGACATTGCCCAGACGGGTGGACAGATTGAGGGAGGGAAAGAGATTGTCATATCTCCTGCTCTGATTACCCTGATGCACTCCCATTTCATAATAATCATATTTCACATGCTCATAGCGCACTCCAAGACCTATATCGAATCGGCCCAGCTGCTGACCGACCTCAATGAAAGCCGCTATATTGCTTTCATCCACCCGGTTGTCAGAATCGCCTATGCCCGGAATGTTGGATGAAAACAGGTTGGTTGATCGGGTGTCGGTATACTCTTCACCCAATTCCAGCTTACCTTTACCTACGGGATAACTTAATACCAGTTTCTCGGCAAACATGCGGTTACGGTTGTCAGATCCTGTAATAACCATGCGGTCAGAGCCCGTTTCGGCCATTTCATTGTTATTAGACTCCTGGCGTTGCTTGGTCCACAAATAATCGGCGTTGAAGTCGATGCCAAGTTTACCTACCGCCCCGTTGTAGTACAGATTGGCCGAGTGGAGGGGTAGGGCGTCGGAGCGGCTGTCCATTTTAGTGTCGATAAACTCGGTCAATGCGCCGTCAAGCCACATTTCCGTGGGAGTCCCGCCATTCATCGAATGTCGGTTCCATCCGTTACGATAATAAGCTCCTATGCTGTGCCGCTCATTGATAAGCCATGAGAAACCGATTTTACCATTCATGTCGTTGTATCGCTCTTTCCATGTGGTACGAATCTTTTGCAGGTATTTTCCAGATTGTGTCGTTGTGGTCATGTCGTCGGTGCGATCGGTGAAGTTATAGCCGTGCCACCATCCGTAGTTGGCGAAGATTTCAAGGCCGCCGGTGCGGTATTTTAAATCCAGTGTATTACCGGTGCGGAAGTCATGTTGAAAGCCGTTGTCAGTCCTCAGTGAGGCGCTCCAACCGTCGCCTTTCGGGGGCAGGGTGCGAATCCTTATCACTGATTTTACTTCGGCCGAATAGGCGGCTCCGGGATTGGTGATTACCTCGACATTCTTGATGTCATGCGAATTGAGCTGCTTCAGCTCGGTGAGGTCGTTGACCTTTCGCCCGTTGATATATATTTCAGGCGTTCCTTTGCCGAATACTTCGGGAGTACCATCGTTGTATATCACCATCGGAACGCGGGCCAGCACATCGTTGGCCGTACCGGCTAAGGCGAGGGAGCTCCCTTCTACCGACGTTACAAGTGCGTTGCCTTTCAACGCGGTTGCGGGGCGGGCGGCTTTCACCACCACCTCACCGAGTTCCACGCTCGACGGCGCGAGATGCACGGTGCCCAAATCACCCGACGAAGGTATGGCGACAGATTGAGTGTCGTAACCTATTAAAGAGATCGTTGCGGTAAGGTGACCCGAATTGTCGGTATTGACAGTGAAGTTACCCGACTTATCGGTAATAGTTCCGGTGACGAAGGTGGAATCGCGGTATATCGCCACGTTTACAAATTCGAGCGGAGCATCGTTTTCTCCTGTTACTTTTCCTGTAATTTCGCGGGCTTGCGAAATAAGAGTCATTATCGAAATAATGGCTAAGATGTAAATTCTCAGATTCATGTTCTGCATCTGTTTTATTGTTTATCGATGATGCAAAATTAGGTCTGAACCGATTTTAACTCCAAACCTTAAAGTCTTAATACGATAAATGCAACTCGCTGAAAATCAAGAGTTGCATTTATTAAAAGTCTTAATAATCGTTTGCCGTGTCTTAATCCTGTCTTAACCTATAAAATCCCATATAAAGGCGTAATATCAGAGCATCCAGACGATTATTTTAGTCTCGATGCTTGATTTT
>JAIDSW010000345.1 GCA_029061025.1 Duncaniella sp. | reverse complement strand
GACAAGGGCGACGTTCAGATTCTCCAGAATCTCGAGGTGGTGCCCGACGGTGAAGTGAAGAATCCCAATCTCGAAATATCTCTTTCAGATGCCCGCGCCGACGAGGACCCCGACGTGGAGATAGGCGAGGAGCACACTAAGGAAATCTTTTTCGAGGACTTCGGCCGCCGCGCTATCCTCAATCTCCGCCAGACTCTACAGTCAAAGATTCTCGACCTCCAGAAGGAAGCTATCTATGCCAAGTATAAGGAACTTGAAGGCAAGCTCGTGAGCGGTGAAGTGTACCAGACCTGGTCGCGCGAGACACTTCTGCTCGACGATGATAAAAATGAACTTCTCCTCCCAAAGAGCGAGGCAATACCCGGTGACTTCTTCCGTAAGGGTGAGACCGTGCTTGCGGTGATTTCAAATGTCGACAATAAGAATAATAATCCCAAGATCACCGTTTCGCGTGTGAGCGATCTTTTCCTCCGCCGTCTTTTCGAGCGCGAAGTGCCCGAGATTCACGATGGCCTTATCACTATCCGCGCCGTAGCCCGTATCCCCGGTGAGCGTGCCAAGATCGCGGTGGAGAGCTACGATGACCGTATCGATCCGGTAGGTGCATGTGTTGGTGTTAAAGGATCACGTATCCACGGAATCGTGCGCGAGCTCCGCAACGAGAATATCGACGTGATCAACTATACCGCCAATCCTTCGCTTTTCATCCAGCGCGCGCTCAGTCCCGCCAAGGTGTCGAGCATCCACATCGACGAGGCCGAGAAGAAAGCCGAGGTGTTCCTGCACCCCGATGAAGTGTCTCTCGCCATTGGTAAAGGCGGCTTGAATATCAAGCTCGCATCGATGCTTACCGGTTATGTGATCGACGTATACCGCGAATCGGCCGAGACATTCGACGAAGATATCTACCTCGATGAATTCAAGGATGAAATTGACGGCTGGGTAATCGACGCCCTCAAGGAGATAGGTTGCGTCACCGCCAAGAATGTCCTTAACACTCCCCGTCAGGATCTCATCGACAAGGCTGACCTTGAGGAAGATACGGTTGACAATGTCATCAAGGTGCTCAAAGCCGAATTTGAGGACGAAGATGACGAAAATGAAGTAGAAGAAGAAGGTTAAGCATCGGGAGTTCTAACTACACCAATCACCCTACCTCCCGCACAGGAGAGCGATGCTGCATTAGAACATCTTATTACTGACAATCTTCATGCCTCCGGTCACCCTGCTGTCGGGAAGTAATCCGATAGTTGAACCCCTCCCACCGCTCCTCAGGAGCTATTAATCATAATTCTTCGAAACTATTCTGAACTTTTACAATCATATATGGCGAGAATAAAAATAAGTCAAGCAGCTAAAGAATTTAATATTTCTATATCCACCGTCGTGGAGCAACTTGCCAAGAAAGGCGTGACTATCGACGGTAATAATCCCAATACCCGTCTCGACGAGAATGCCTACAATATTCTCGTGGAGCAATTCCAGCCCGAGCGTGCGCGTCAGCGTGCCGCTCAGCCTCAGGCAGCCCCTAAAGAACCCGAACCCGCCCGTCCGGTTCTTGATCCCGTACACCATACCACCGCTCAGGTGCCCCGTGTAGTGGGTAAAATCGAGCTTGACAAGCACGGTGAACCTGTGAGAACCAAGTCTACTCCCGCTAAGGAGGAACCGGTAGCGCCGGCCAAGGAGGAGGCTCCCGCAGCAAAAGCTCCCGAGGTTAAGGCTGAACCTAAGAAAGAGCCCGAACCTAAGAAAGAGCCCGTAGCCGAAAAGAAGCCCGAGCCTGTGGCAAAGAAACCGGAACCCGCTCCCGCTCCGGTGGCGAAACCTGTAGAGGTAAAGAAAGAAGCTCCCGCTGAAGCCAAGAAGCCCGAGAAGGCTGCACCTGCTCCTGAGGAGAAGCCTGTAGAGAAAGCTCCCGTGGAAAAGAAACCTGAACCCAAGGTCGAGGAGAAACCCGAGACTTCAGCCGCTGCCGAAGAACCCGAGGTGTTCACGCTCAAGACCACTCCCACAGTCGTTGCTCCGAAAGTAGTGGGTCATATTGATCTTGCCGCTCTTAACCAGTCGACCCGCCCCAAGAAGAAATCCAAGGAGGAGCGCCGCAATGAGCGCGTGGCCAAGGATCGTCAGGCTCAAGGTGGCTCGGCTGCTGCTTCGGGCGATAAGAAAAAACGCCGCCGAATCTCCGGTAAGGAGAAAATCGATATCGAAAAGGCCGGTAACGAACGCAGCAATACCTATACCACAGGAGGTAACAATTCAGGCTCCAACGGTGGCAATCAGCGCCGTGGCGGAGACCGCGACGAACGCCAGCGTGGCGGCAAGGATCGCGGCAAACGCCAGCAGCCTGCTCACGTGGAAGTGAGCGAAGTCGACGTGCAGAAGCAGGTCAAAGAGACTCTTGCACGCCTTACGCATAAGGACAAGGCGCAGAAGAAGGGTGCCAAGTGGCGTAAGGAAAAACGTGAGGCCTTCGCTTCGCGTGCCACCGAGGCTGCCATGCAGGAAGCTGCCGAGAGCAAGACTCTGAAACTTACCGAATTCGTAACCGCCAATGACCTTGCCGTGATGATGGATGTTCCCGTCAACAATGTCATCGCCACCTGCATGAATCTTGGTGTGATGGTTTCGATCAACCAGCGTCTGGATGCCGAGACCATCAATATCGTGGCTGAGGAATTCGGCTTTACCACTGAATATGTATCGGCCGAAGTGGTCGAGG
>JAIDSW010000344.1 GCA_029061025.1 Duncaniella sp. | reverse complement strand
ACCCAGACCATCGACGGCAACACCTACACGGGCAAACTCATCACCGTGGCCGACTATCTCGACTTCTGCCGCGACAACGGCAAGACTCCCCTGCTCCACCTCAAGACTATGGCAAAGAAAGACACCGACCTTACTCCGCTTCCAGGCCTCGTGGAGCTAATCGACAGCCTTTCGCTGCGCGACGAGTGCGTGATACTCACCGCATCAAAGGCCTATGCTGATTATTTCCTCACTCATGCGCCGGGGCTAAAGGTAGTGTTTCAGGCCGACGGCAAGTGGCGCGAGCTCGCTCCGTGGATCATAGAGCGCAACCTTGACGTGGACATAAAGCAGGATTTCATCGATCAGGAATGTGTCGACACATTCCACGGCGCAGGACTTAAGATTATGACCTGGACCGTCAACACCCTCGACGACTACTCCCGCCTCGCCTCCCTCGGCGTCGACCAGATGATCACCGACGTACTCGGCCCCACGAGCATTACTACAGAATGACGGGTGACATATGAAAAAGTCCGCGGGCTGAGGTAAATCCTGCCTCAGCCCGCTGTATTTTTAACCTGTTATGCTTCAGAATCTGCAACCTAAGTAAAATATATAAGGAAAACAGGAAGCAAACAAAGAATTACCACGCACCATACACCCACTAACTTTGAATAGGCTTTTGCCTTATATAGATAAGGCGTTACGGCAGCGGCGAAGATTATGAGGCATGAACATCCTATTATAACACACCATGTCAGCAACGGCCCATCAGCCATAATGCCTATACACGTGGCAACTACTACGGGAAGCAACAATAAGAACAGACCGGCCGGAATTATATTCCGAACTTTATTATTATCCATAGCTCAAATTTTTGATTTCTACTATATAACCATGTTGCAGCATACAAAGTTTATAGTCATCCCCATAGCATCGGCCGCAGCTAATTTGAAAGCGTCCGTGCGACGCTGAATTCTTCGCATAGCCATGAACTAAACCAAGCTAACAATACATCACTGATAATCAGCCCTGTAGGGACGCACACTCGGGTGCGTCCGGCAGAGCTGAAGGTAATCTTTACACAACAGTCGCGCTCGGGTGCCGCATCACTCCTGCCGGCGCCCTTTCAGCAGTGCGACCAGTTGAACTAAAAACTCGAGAATACGGCTGAGTGTGTTGAGAAATTTTGACTTCATAGTATTGCAAATTTTTATGGTTTCATCCGCAAAATTACCCTGCACCAAGGGGTAATTTCTGCGATAACGGACCATTTAAAGAAATTTTTCGTTAAATCGTTAAAAAAGTCTGCGCAAATGAACCTTAGATTGCGGAAATAGTTGTAATTTTAGGTCTAATTTCAAAAACACTACAATATATGAAATTTTTAACAGAATAAAAGCTTGTGA
>JAIDSW010000343.1 GCA_029061025.1 Duncaniella sp. | reverse complement strand
ACGGTACCGATCAGTGCCGCTTGCACGGGGCTGGCCACCCGAGCGGGGGGGGAGTGTGCGGGGCATGGTAGGGATTAGGTTAGAGGGATTAGGGTTTAGGGGGGATTATTTCAGGAGGGAGAATTTCACGCGGGTATTCTTGATTTTGAGCGGTGAGATGCGGGCGAGCACTTCAGCGGCTTTATCGCGGGGAATAGCCACGAGTGCCGAGTGGTCGCGCACGCTTATGCGTCCTATCTCATGAGGTTCGAGACCTGCTTGAGCCACGAGGAATCCCACTATATCGCCTCGCGAGATCTTCTCTTTCTTTCCGGCATTGATATATAATGTGGCACGCGAAGATGTGATGGGATGCTCCGACGGGCGGGCGGGGTAAATCTCCTTGTCCCATTCCACGAAATCGGGCATAGTATCGTCGTCGGTGGCGAGGATATATACCAGTCCGTCGGCATCCTGACGCCCTGTTCGGCCATTGCGGTGTGTCCATGTGGCCTCATTGACAGGCAGATGGTAGTGCACTACCGCACCGAGCACCGGTATATCGATACCGCGCGCGGCAAGATCGGTCGACACGAGTATGGGCGTGGTGCCGTTGGCAAGCATCTCAAGGGCGTTTTCACGCTCATTCTGCTGAAGGCCGCCGTGATATAGCCCTACAGGCAGTTTCTCGCGGCGAAGGCGCTCGTAGACACGCTCGGCACTCTCGCGATGGTTTACAAACACGATAGCCGTGGTATCGTCCATACCGCGAAGCAGTTCGACAAGCGTGTCGAGTTTGTCGCGCGACGGACTTACAACGCGGAATTTCATCACATTACCGCTTTTCTCCTTACTCTCCACCTCAATATCGGTACGCTTCATGCGAGGGAAGTAGTCGGGCAACTCGGCCATGGGAGTAGCCGAAGTGAGGATATAAAGACGGGCGCGGGTCATTTTCTTCACCAGCCGCTTCATCTCGTCGGCAAAACCGAGTTCGAGTGATTTGTCATACTCGTCGAGCACCACGGTCACTACATCACCCAGCGCGACGTTGCCACGCTTCACATGGTCGAGCAGACGGCCCGGAGTGGCAATGATTATGTCGGGCGTGACGGAGAGGGATTTCACTTCATCTTCCACCGAGTGACCTCCATAAAGGGCAAGCACGCGGAAATCCGTGGCCACGGGACGCATCACCTCTACGATCTGCAACACCAGCTCGCGCGACGGAGCTATCACCACGCCGCGGATGCGGCCGTCGGGGTTACCCAGACTGCGCAGAAACGGGATAGTAAATGCTATCGTCTTGCCCGAGCCTGTTGGGGCGGCAAGCGTTACCGCGCCTGTGGTATCGAGGGCAGCCATGCGACGCTGCATGTCGTTGAGCTCGGCTATACCGAGACGCTGCCTGATATTCTGAATTATTTCCTGATTTTTCATATTACAAATATAACAATTTTTCAATGAAAAATGCTTACTTTTGCCCCGTCATGAACTATTTTTTTTCAGCAGGAGAGGCGTCGGGCGATCTGCATGCTGCGCAGGTCATAGCCGCTCTGCGCCGCATCGATCCTGAAGCCCGATTCACATTTTTAGGAGGCGATCTGATGGCCGAAGCCGCCGGATGCGCTCCCCTTATCCATTACCGCGACATGGCTTTCATGGGCTTCACCGAGGTAGTGAAGCATCTTCCCGAGATATTCCGCAACATGCGCGTGGCCCGCGGAGCGATAGCCTCGGAGCGCCCTGATGTGGTGGTACTCGTGGACTATCCGGGCTTTAATCTAAAGCTCGCCGGCTTTGCCCGCAAGCTCGGACTGAAGACGGTATATTACATCGCCCCGAAAGTGTGGGCATGGAAAGAATATCGAGTAAAGACTCTTGCCAAAGTCACTGACCGACTGCTGGCCATTCTCCCCTTCGAGCCGGAATGGTTCGGCAAGCGGGGATTGACGGTTGACTATGTAGGCAATCCGTCGGTCGAGGAGATGGATCGCGCTCTTGCCGTAATGGAAAGCGGCGAAGAATTCCGCAAGCGCCACAGCCTTGACGGGCGCCCCATCCTTGCGCTCGTGCCCGGCAGCCGCAAAGGGGAGATTTCAGCCAATCTTCCGGTGATGGACGCCGTTGCGGGACTTCACCCCGAGCTTCAGGCCGTGGTTGCCGGAGCTCCGGGCATCGACCCTGCGCTCTACCGTAAGTATACCGGGCTTCCGGTAATCGAAGGCACCACCCTGAGCCTCATGGCTCAGAGCGATGTGGCACTCGTCACTTCAGGCACGGCATCGCTCGAATGTGCCCTTGCCGGTACTCCGCAGGTGGTGTGCTACAGATCGGTAGGCTGGAAATGGGCTCATGACCTGTTCACTCACATCCTCAAAATTCCATATGTGTCGCTACCCAACCTCATCACCGGACCGGTGGATGCCGAGGCGCGCCGCCGCGAGAATGCAAAGCGCCACGAGCCCCGCGGATATATAATACCCGAAATGCTCGTGCATCACTGCAATGTCGATGAAGTAAACGCTGCCCTTACGGCCATATTGCCGGGCTCACCCGCGGCTGAAAAGCAACTCGGCGGTTACAAAGAGATGCGCCGACGCCTCTCTACAGGTCAAAGCGCCGCCCGAAATGCCGCGGCGATAATTTATGAAGTTGCAGAAAATCCCGATTAATCACCCCAGCAGATAAAGCGGAGTGACCTCCGTGCGCGGAAGCGCGACAAGACACAGCTGCGTCTCGCTCTCAGTGAGCGGATTAAGGCCGTCGCCCAGGCGGGTCACCCCTACCCCTGCAAGCGCGCGTGTCATGGTATCGAGGGCAAGCTCGGGAGTATTGTTCTCATGACTGAGATGACACAGGAACACGTGCTTGAGTTTGTCGGAATACATGCCTGCTACGAAATCAGCCGTCACCTGATTGTCGAGGTGGCCGGTTTCGGAAATGATTCTCGCTTTGAGATAAGCGGGATAAGGGCCCTGATCAAGCATTTCGCGGTCATAATTTGACTCTATCACGATAGCATTAGACTGCCGCAGATAGTGGGCGGGACGATCGGAAATCACCCCGAGATCGGTGGCGATGGTGAGCGAGGAGGTGCCGAAGTCGATGTAGAATCCCGAATTGTCGGTGCCGTCATGCTTAACCTCAAAAGGCGTAATCTCCATTCCGGCCAGCTTGAATGCAAATTCCTTATAGATAGGATGGTGGTAATCCTTGATGCGGCGCGAAACATTGTGGCGGCGGAGAATACCGTTGAGCACGCGCGGCGTGCAATACAAGCCGATATTCTTATATTTGCGCAGCATGCCGTAGGCATACCGTATATGGTCGCCGTGGTCGTGGGTGAGCACAATGCCCTTCACGTTGCCAAACGACAGGCCGTTGTCTCTCATCGCGCGCCCCATCACGTTGAAATCCACGCCGGCATCGATGAGAATACCTTCGTCGGTAGTGCCTACATAGTAACTGTTGCCGCTGCTTCCGCTGCCGAAGCTCATGAACACAAACTTCTTCTCAGCCGCTGGCACGGCATCGCCGTCCGGGTCGGGAGTCGCCGCTGCCGCATGCTTGCGGGCAATGCGCTCCATCTCGGCGGGAAGTATTATATCGAAATCGCCGTCGATACGCTCCTGAAAGGTCTCGATGGCGTCAAACAGTCCCGGCATGGAGGATGGTGGTGTGAATTTCTTGCGTGCCATCGTGAATCAGTTGAATAAGAGGAATATCGAAGGAATCTTGTCGATCTGCGGAAGATGTGATTTCCACCACTCAAGCGGTCGGGTGACAATGCTCTGCCTCGGTCCGGTAATGTCAGTGGCGACACAGAGCAGCATCTTGCCGCCGAAGTGACGGGTCAGCTCATTAATAAGACGTGTATTGCGGTAGGGCGTCTCGATGAATATCTGAGTCTGACGCTCGGAATTGATGCGTCGCTCCATCTCACGGAAACGCGCCGCCCGCGCCTTGTCGTCGTAAGGAAGATAGCCCAGGAAGGCAAACGACTGCCCGTTGAACCCCGATGCCATCAGTGAAAGCAATATAC
>JAIDSW010000342.1:2112-2944 GCA_029061025.1 Duncaniella sp. | reverse complement strand
GTGGAGATCGATGCCGTACTGGGTGCCCCCTCACACGCTGCCGACGCTATGGAAATGGGTGCCCATGAAGTGCTTGTAAACACCGCTATAGCCGTGGCCGGTGATCCCGTGGAGATGGCCGTGGCATTCCGCATGGCAGTCGAAGCAGGCCGCAAGGCTTATCTTGCCGGTCTCGGCACGGTTTCCCACTCAGCCGTGGCCTCAAGCCCGCTTACTTCTTTTCTTGATTTATAATCACGTAATCATCAGTTCCTCATGGAAATAGCTAACATCGACGTAAATTCCTATCCCGGAAGCGAAAAAGTATATATCGACGGCAAGCTTCACCCTGTCAAGGTGGCTATGCGCCGCGTGAATCTCACCCCTACGGTAACGGTGGCGCCTGACGGCGAGAAGATAATGACTCAAAACGAGCCCGTGTATCTCTACGACACAAGCGGCGTATACACTGATCCGTCAGTTGAAATCAACATAAATGCCGGTATTCCCCGCATTAGGGAAGAATGGACGGCACACCGCGATGATCTCGTGCAACTCCCGTCGATCACATCAGATTACGGCCGCGCCCGCGAAAACGATCGTTCGCTCGACTCTATACGCTTCGCCGCGCGCTATGCACCCCGCCGCGCCAAGGATGGCTGCAAGATCACCCAGATGGATCTTGCCCGCCGGGGCGTGATCACTCCCGAGATGGAATATGTGGCCATACGCGAGAACGGACAGCTTGCCGCCCTCGGAATCGAAAGCCACATCACACCGGAATTCGTTCGCGACGAGATTGCCGCCGGCCGTGCCGTGCTTCCCGCAAATATCAATCATCCTGAGGCCGAAC
>JAIDSW010000342.1:0-2102 GCA_029061025.1 Duncaniella sp. | reverse complement strand
GGCCGAACCTATGATAATAGGTAGCGCTTTCCGCGTGAAACTCAACACCAATATCGGTAACTCAGCTCTCTCATCGGGCATCGAGGAGGAAGTGAAGAAAGCCGTGTGGAGCTGCTACTGGGGCGGCGATACACTGATGGATCTCTCCACGGGTGACAATATCCACGAGACCCGCGAGTGGATCATACGCAACTGTCCCGTACCCGTCGGCACCGTACCCGTATATCAGGCTCTTGAGAAGGTTAACGGCGACGTCAATGCCCTCTCGTGGGAAATCTACCGCGACACTCTCATAGAGCAGGCCGAGCAGGGAGTGGATTACTTCACTATCCATGCAGGCGCCCTGCGCGCGCATGCCGATATGGTGAAAGAGCGATTGACCGGCATAGTGTCGCGCGGCGGATCAATCATGACCCGCTGGGCGGTGCTTCACAATGAAGAAAATTTCCTCTACACCCATTTCGACGAGATATGCGAGATTCTCGCGCAATACGATGTGGCTGTATCGCTCGGCGACGGATTGCGTCCCGGATCGATTCACGACGCCAACGACCGCTCGCAATTCCTTGAGCTCGACGTGCTCGGCGAGCTTACCGAGATAGCCTGGCGTCATGGTGTTCAGGTGCTCATAGAAGGCCCCGGCCATGTGCCCATGCACAAGATCCGCGAGAATATGGATCGGCAGATCGACAAGTGCCACCACGCCCCCTTCTACACCCTCGGCCCGCTTACTACCGACATCGCTCCCGGCTACGACCATATAACTTCAGCCATTGGCGCGGCTCAGATCGCATGGATGGGCACGGCGATGATATGCTACGTGACTCCCAAGGAACATCTTGCCCTTCCCACCCTCGAGGATGTGCGCACGGGTGTGATTACCTATAAGATCGCTGCCCACGCCGCTGACCTTGCCAAAGGTTTTCCCGGCGCCGACATACGCGACAACGCTATGAGCAAGGCCCGCTTTGAATTCCGCTGGAAAGACCAGTTTAACCTCTCGCTCGACCCCGAGCTTGCCCGCCGCTACTATGTGGAAAGCCACGAGGGCGACGATCATTTCTGTACTATGTGCGGGCCAAACTTCTGCGCCATGCGCATCACCCGCCAGCTTGTAGAAGACTGCGCACGCTGATATTACGACTATGTTTTCCGACGAACTGAAAAAATATGACTGGGACACCACCACGCGGCAGATAATGGCTATGACATCGCGCGATGTCGAGGCTGCCCTTGCCAAAGAGCATCTCGACGTGCGCGACTTCATGGCTCTCATCTCGCCGGCGGGAGTGCCCTATCTTGAGCAGATGGCGCAGTTGAGCCACCGCTATACCCTCGAGCGTTTCGGCAAGACGATTTCGCTCTACATCCCCATGTATGTGTCAAACGCATGCACCAATCACTGCGTATACTGCGGCTTCAACCACAGCAATCCCATCAACCGCGTCACCCTCACGCTCGATCAGGTAAAGGCCGAGTGCGAGGCCATACGCCGCCTCGGTCCTTTTGAAAATCTGCTCATCGTGTCGGGGGAGTTTCCTTCGCTCAACGGAGTAGATTATCTCGAAAAGGTACTCCGCACGGCGCGCCCCTACTTCAATAATCTCACCATCGAGGTGATGCCCATGAAAACCGAGAGCTACCGCCGCCTCACCGAAAGCGGTCTCAACGGAGTGGTATGTTTTCAGGAGACCTATAACGAGGCCAACTATAAGAAATATCACCCTCAGGGCATGAAATCGATATTTGAGTGGCGTGTCAACGGCTTTGACCGTATGGGTCAGGCCGGCGTGCACAAGATAGGCATGGGTGTGCTGATAGGTCTGGAAGACTGGCGCACCGACGTCACCATGATGGCACGCCACCTCCGCTACCTGCGCCGCAATTACTGGAAAACCCGCTACAGCATCAACTTCCCCCGCATGTGTCCGGCCGAGGGCGGCTATCAGCCTTCGGTGGTGATGACCGATAAGGAGCTTGCCCAACTTACTTTTGCATTCCGCATCTTTGACCACGACGTTGATATTTCCTATTCCACCCGCGAGAATCCCCGCTTCCGCGCCAATATGATGAAACTCGGTGTCACGTCGATGAGCGCCGGC
>JAIDSW010000341.1 GCA_029061025.1 Duncaniella sp. | reverse complement strand
GCAACGTGCAGATATTCTCGGCGCGCCTTGAGCAGAATTTCAAGCTCGGCATTCTTCACTTCGACAACCGTGCGGTGTTTCAGACCAGCACGCGCGAGGAAGTGATACCGCTGCCTAAATTTGCCATCTACTCTAATCTGTATCTCCTTTTCAGGGTAGCCAAGGTGCTCCACGTGCAGATGGGCGTTGACTGCGATTACTACACGGCCTATTATGCCCCGGAATATCAGCCCGCTACCATGACCTTCAAGAATCAGCGCGAGATAAAGTGCGGCAACTATCCGTTTATGAACGTCTACGCCAACTTCAAGCTCTCAAAGGCGCGTTTCTTCGTACTCTACTCCCACTTCAACCGCGGCCTTTTCGGCGGCAACAATTATTTCTCCATGCCCCACTACCCGATGAATCCGTCGCAGTTCCGTGTGGGCGTGTCGGTTGACTTCGCCGACTGATAAGTATCATAAATCATATACCATGGCACGACAACTCCCCCCGCTCAATCCACGCCTGCGCTGGATACTGCCGGCTCTGCTTGTGATGGCAGTAGGAATAATGATAATGGCTCGCGCCTGCTCGCGGGAATTTCCGCCCTCCCGCAGCGATTTCTTCCCTGCTTCGGGCGACACCATCAACGTTGCCATCGACTACTCTCCCATGTCGCTCTACCGCTACGACGACACACTCGGCGGTTTCAACTATGACCTCATCAGAATGGTGGGCGACAGCCTGCGCCGTCCGCTTAAATTCCACCCCGTAGTTTCACTTGCCAAAGCCACCGAAGGACTGTCGGCCGGGCGTTACGATCTCGTTGTCGCCCCTACACCCGTGACAGCCTCTTACCGCAAGCGCTACCACTTCACAGAGCCTGTGTATATCGACCGTCAGGTGCTTGTTACCCTCGACACCACGGTGACCACCCAGCTTAATCTTGCCGGACAACACATCTCCGTAGTGGCCGGCTCTCCTGTAGCTGACCGCCTTGCCAATCTCGCCCGTGAGATAGGTGAATCCATATACGTGGAACCAGATTCGGTCAACGGCCCTGAGCAGCTTTTCATCCTTGCCGCCACGGGAGAAATACCTATGGCCGTGGTCGATCTTCACACAGCCCGCCTCATGGCTTCGCGCTATCCCGCCATAGACCTCTCGACAGCGGTGTCGTTCAATCAATTCCAGTCGTGGATCATGCGTCCCGACAGCCTCGATACCGCCGCTCCCGCCATCGACTCCACCCTGCGCCTTATCAAGCAATCCCCCGCCTACACCACCCTCCTAAGCCGCTATGGGCTGGAGTAAGTTTTTAGGTTTTAGGCTTTAGGTTTTAGGCATTAGGCTTTAGGGGTTAGGGAGTAGAATTAATGAATTAGGGATAAGTTTTTATGTATAAGTGATTAATTTATACTAATAAGTATTGAGTAATACGTAAAT
>JAIDSW010000340.1 GCA_029061025.1 Duncaniella sp. | reverse complement strand
CTCGGAGATGGGTATAAGAGACTGCTCATATATCGAGCGAGGCACGTCGGGGCTCGTAACGTAAGCCTCGTAGGCTGCGTCAAAAAGGAGCAGCGATCCGTGGCGGCGGCAATAATCCACCCACGGCTTCAGCTGCTCGCGGGTGAGCACCGTGCCGGTGGGATTGTTGGGGTAACAGAGGTATATCACGTCTACCTTCCCCTCGGGAAGCGGCGGGACAAAACCGTTGGCCTCCGTCACCGGCAGATACACCAGCCGGCTCCAGCATCCGTCGGCACCCAGCGTGCCCGCGCGGCCGGCCATCACCGAAGTATCCACATATACGGGATATACCGGGTCGGTCACCGCCACGCGCGCGTCGGCCGAGATAATATCGCCTATGTTGCCGATATCGCTCTTGGCGCCGTCGCTTATGAAAATTTCGTCGGGGCTCACATCGATGCCGCGCGAGCGGTAGTCACCCTCGGCAATGGCTTCGCGGAGAAAACTGTGACCCTGCTCCGGGCCGTAGCCGCGGAATGTCTCGGCGCGGCTCAGCTTGTCGGCTGCATCGTGGATAGCCCTGACAGCGGGGGCGCACAGCGGCTGCGTCACGTCCCCTATGCCCATCCTGATGATTTCCACATCGGGACAGGCAGCGGTAAAATCGCGCACTATCCGGGCTATCTCACTGAAGAGATAGCTGCCCGGAAGCTTGCAATAGTCAGAATTTACCTTTAGCATAATGTACCTGTGAAATAATATATATTGAAACTATGTGTTAAGTTCTGAAGCGGTTATCATCTCCCACGGCTTGGCATATACACCTGAAAACACCGTAGTGGCCGGGCCGGTCATCATCACATGCCCGTCGGGGGCTATCTCGATATCGAGATCACCGCCGAGCAGGTGCACCGTAACCTTTGAATTCGTAAGCCCCGCCTCATGGCACACCACAGCCGAAGCGCAAGCGCCCGTGCCGCATGCCATGGTCTCGCCCGAGCCGCGCTCCCACACCCTCATCGTGATCTCGTCGGGCGACGTAACCTCGACAAATTCTATATTGGCGCGGTCAGGCCACATGGGGTGATTCTCGAGTATCGGGCCGAGTGTGTGCACCGGGGTATTCTCATCCACTCGCTCCGCGATGACAACCCCGTGAGGGTTACCCATCGACACGGCCGAGAGCTTGACCTCAGTGCCATCGGCCTCCACGGGCTGCATCATCATGCGGCTGCCCGGCAACTCGCCCGGCCCGAGAGCCGGCGCCCACACGG
>JAIDSW010000034.1 GCA_029061025.1 Duncaniella sp. | reverse complement strand
TGCCGCTGGACTCACCTCGTTGGCGTTTGATTTAAAACAAAAAAAGCGTGAGAGTCTGTACCCTGTCACTCGTCCAGCTTTTGAGGCTCTGACATTGCCCTACGATGTTGAACGAGCAACTTGCAGAGGCCTCACGCAAATATGTATGATATGCGGTGGTAATACTAAAATCCTCACGGATAATATACCATCGCAATAAAATACATACCCCAAGACATCTACTTTGTTGCTACATCCTTGACATCGTAAAAGAAACTGTCAGATTTCAAAAGCCAAGAATGAGCGTTAAGTAAACGCTTTCTAATTATGTCATGCACCCGCCCTCTTTAGCCCATATCAGGCCTCTGCGAGCGATATGCTTTGCAAAGTTATGTATAATTTTTGAGAAATTTGAAGTTTGATGTAGAAAATTGAGCAAAAAATAAACGATCCAATTATATGATAATATGAGAGACGTCAAACATGGCTACGCCTATAGACTTTTTGCTCGCCGTTAAGCGGCAGGTGATTTCGGAGCATAGGTTCTAATCCGAAATTTCGGGAATATCTACAATTTCATAGATGTCATAAATAAACGTAGGACTCGAATATAGAGATTTTTTCAGTAGCCATGGCCGGTGCGAGAGCAATCCATACAACATCGCAGCTCCGCAGCTCATGCGATTTGGGTAGGCATGTGCCGCGTGCTTGCACCCGCGTTACCCATTACATCGGGTCTCCGGCCCTCAGTTTCATCCCGCAAAAATTACCTTTTTGTTCCGCCGGGCGCATACCGGTGTGCCGATATGGAGCGGGGGTCGCCGCCTCCCGCCGCAGCGACTATTGCGGCAACCCCGGAGGGGTATGCATCTTACTAACCGCGGGTCCTTGCGGCCCGCGGCAGGAGCAAAGTATAGCACATGCAGCCCGGGAGGGGCTGAACATTCGAGATGGCTTTGTCCAGCCCTTCCAGGGCTGAATATGCTTTTCTTTACCGGTTCCACGGGCCGCAAGGGCCCGCGGCTATTAAGCTGACTACCCCTCCGGGGTGCCGTCGCGCACCATCCGCCGCCGGGCGCTCCTGTGTAGCGCCCCTACGATCAGGGATGGGTGGGATTGGTACGCGACGACCCCGAGAAATTACTCTTTTGTCCTGCCGGGCGCTCCTGAGGAACGCCCCTACAACACAAAACCGGTGCAGCGATCCATCCCTCATTAACCTATTAGCAGCAAAACACTTATCTGCAACCTGTAGGGGCGCTCCTCAGGAGCGCCCGGCAGAGCAAAATGGTAACTTCCGCCACATCTGCCTTCGGCACACCTAACCCCTAATCCCAAAAAAGAGAGGGGCTCTCACGAGTACCTCTCTCTCCATTCATCACATTATGCTTATTTCAGTGCTATTTCTTTTCTAAGAGTATGTTGTTGCGTTCTATTATACTGTTGCTGTTTTTACGCTATATTGTCGATTAGATATATCGGCTGGCTACCACGTCCCAGTCAACGATGCTCCACAGAGCGGCGAGCGCGTCGGCGCGACGGTTTTGATAGTCGAGATAATAGGCGTGTTCCCACACATCGAATACCAACAGCGGCGTAAGTCCCTGAGTGAGAGGGTTGCCTGCATTGGAGGTAGGAGTGATGAAAAGTTTGCCTTCATCATCTTTCGACAGCCATATCCAGCCTGAGCCGAAAATTCCTGTGCCGGCTTCCACAAATTCCTTCTTGAACTGCTCCACCGAGCCATATTGCTCTTCGATTTTGTGGCGGAGGTGTCCGTCGGGCTCGTGAGCGCCGTCGGGCGAGAAAGTGAAGAAATAAAATATGTGGTTCCAGGCCTGAGATGCGTTGTTGAAAAGCGGGCCTTCGGCCTGACGGATGATATCCTCGAGAGCCATATCCTCATATTCGGTATCCTTAATCAGTCGGTTAAGGTTGTCGATATAAGTTTTTTCATGCTTTCCGTAGTGGAAATCAACTGTTTCACGCGAGATGGCCGGTGCAAGTGCATCGTGGGCGTAAGGAAGTTCGGGCTGAGTATATTTCATAATTCTGAGTCTTTAATTAGGTTTTCTACACTCCTATAACACCCGCCGGGCGCCTATGGTTCGGCCGCTCGGTTACATTAACATATATTAATATCACTCACCCCTGCGCCACGGCCGATTTTTCACTACCTTTGTGCATCCGTAAGCGAACGAAAAAAAGAATACATCTATAATATCAAAGAGCAATGAAAGTAAAATTCGGTTATGCCGTCGCCCTTGCATCGGCACTTGCCCTGACCGGTTGCGGCAAAAAGATGAATCAGTTTTCAGCCGACTATTTTTCGGTCAACCCCAATCCGCTTGAAGTAGTGGGCACACATGTTCCCGCTGTGGTTTCGGCTCACATCCCCGCAAAATTTTTCGTGAAGGATGCCGTAGTCACCGTGACTCCCGTGCTGGTCTACGACGGCACATCGTCAAGCGCATCGCCCATGACTTTCCAGGGCGAGAAGGTGCGCGGCAACAATCCCGTGATCTCCTACGTGAGCGGCGGTGCGGTTTCTATCCCCGCCGACTTCATCTACACCCCCGAGATGCGCCGCAGCGAGCTGTATCTTGACTTCAACGTCACGCAAGGCTCGAAGCAGTATGTGCTTCCGCGCGTTAAGGTGGCCGACGGCGTGGTGGCTACCGCTGCCCTGGCCGACGCTGCTACCGTCAACCCCGCTCTGGCAGCCGACAAATTCCAGCGCATCATCAACGAGCGCTATACCGCCGACATTCACTTCCTCATCAATCAGGCCAACCTCCGCAAGGATGAGCTCGAAAGCGATCAGGTGCTCCGCTTCCACCGCGACCTCGCCACCGCCGCCGCCGACTCGTCGATGGTGATCGAGGAAATCAACATCTCTTCCTACGCTTCTCCCGAAGGCAAGCTCGACTTCAACACCAAGCTCGCCCAGCAGCGCGAGCTCAACACATCGGGCTACCTCAAGGATCGCCTGAAGAAGGATAAGGTCACCGAGTTCGGCGAACTCACCGCCAACTTCACCCCCGAGGACTGGGAAGGCTTCCGCCGCCTCGTGGCCGCCAGCAACATTCAGGATAAGGACCTCATCATCTCAGTGCTCTCGATGTACAAAGATCCCGAGGAACGTGAGCGCGAGATACGCAACCTCTCATCGGTGTTCGATCAGCTTGCCGACGAGATTCTCCCCCAGCTCCGCTACTCGCGCATGACCGCGTCGGTCAACATCATAGGCAAGAGCGACGCCGAAATCAACGCCGCTTTTGATTCCGATCCCTCTTCGCTCAGCGTCGACGAGCTCCTCTATGCCGCCACGCTCACCGACGATCTCAACCGCAAGAGCGCCATCTACACCGCCGTTACCCGCCTGTTTCCCGACGATTACCGCGGATACAACAACCTCGGTATGGTGCAGTATCAGCAGAAAGACTACGACGCTGCAATGGCAAGCTTCAAACGCTCGTCGCGCCTCAACCCCAAAGCCCCCGAGGCTCAGATGAACCAGGGTCTCATCGCCCTCATCAACGATGATTTCCGCGCCGCCAACACTTCATTCGGCCACGCGGCAGGTCTCGACGAACTCGGCGAAGCTCTCGGTGTGCTCTACCTCCGTCAGGGCGACGCCCCCGCTGCCGCCAAGGCTTTCGGTAACGACAAGTCCAACAATGCCGCCCTCGCCCAGATCCTCACCAAGGACTACGCCAAGGCCAAGACCACTCTTGCCGCCATCGCCGACCCCGATGCCACCACATTCTACCTCATGGCCGTGCTGGGCGCCCGCACCGGCAACGCCACCATGGTGACCTCCAACCTCCGTCAGGCCGTGAAACTCGACCCCGCAATGGGTCGCCAGGCAGCCTCCGACCTCGAATTTGCATCCTACAACATCTCGTCGGTGCTCAACAAGTAAATCCATCGTATTTCCCCTTATACCCGCGGGGGCTCCTGTCATCAGGAGACCCCGCTGCATTATGTATAACATTGTAAATCAACAGGTAGGGACGCGATTCTTTGCGAGCAAAGCGGCAGGCCGATTCTATCGCGTCCGCCGCAAATGGTGCGCGATCTGAAATTTCCTTTGCCCGGCCGGGATTTCCTGTAGGGGCGTTTATTAATTTCACCCCGGAGGGGTCGACATCTGACTAACCCCGGGTTCTTGCTACCCGGGGCAACTATCGTCATCTCCATATCAGCCCGGGCGGGGCTGAACAACCCGGCGACATAGTTCAACCTATCCGAGGTTGATGGTGTATTGGTCATACCACACCGGGTGACAAGTACCCGGGGTTATAAATATCACTACCCCTCCGGGGTGCATACAAGAGGTTAATAATCAGCCCCTACCGTAAGTATATTCAACATTTTCATTCCGTAGGAGACCGAACGGCTCTGTGACACTGTCGAACTTCTTCCATTACCATATATAAAACTATGTTATAAAACATAAAAATTCGTATTCATTTCATTAAGAAAATATTGTAATTTTGTCATCCAAACTATGCTGAAATTTATCAACCTTAAAATACCAATTTTTAACCTAAACAACATGAAGAAAATCTTTACGTTATTTGCGGTATTATTGTGTGCGATTATGGCTAATGCCCAGACGTACCAATTTTACTTCGATGGGAAAAATGAGGTGATGGATCCTGCCGGATTTATCACTAAGTCAACAAAGTGGAGTCTAAACACTAAGTTTACCGGAACGATTGTACTTGCCGACGGTTCATCAGTAGACTGCAAGCAGGGTCTCAAAATGGAAGGCGCTACTGACGTCACATTCTCAACCAGTCGCTCCGCCACAGTGATGGTAGTTCAGTCTACTTCTGATGCTAAAACTGCAGGCAGCTCTATCAAATTTGACGGCACCGAGCTTACCGGCGGCGTTGAAAATCCTGAAGGATTCGCTACCTCGAAAGTATATACAGTCACCGATGTTGCAGTAGGCGACCACCATATCACTCGTGGCGATGGCGAATCCGGTATAATTTATGTACGTGTGGTTCTCGACGAGCTCAAGGGCGAGCAGCTCCCCGCTCCCGAAATTACTTTCGTACCTACCACCGGTGAAGTGACCATCGCTCCCGTAGCCAATGCTACCAAGGTGGTTTACACTACCGACGGCTCGATGCCTACCGCCGAATCTACCGAATACACCGCTCCCTTCACTGTAGCCGACGGCACTGTTGTAAAGGCTGTGGCTATAGGTAACGGCGAAACATATGCCAGCTCTACTGCCTCCGAAGTTGAGGTGATCCTCGTAGGTCAGACTGTAGAAGCTCCCGTGTTCGCCCAGTTCAACGGTACTTTCGCCCTCTCTACCAAAACTAACCTCGCTTCATGCGAATACTCTCTCGACGGTGAGACTTGGGTTGCTTACACCATGCCCGTCACCCTCTTTGAAACTGCTACCGTAAAGGGTCGCGCTGTGCGCGAAAACTGGACTACCTCCGAAGTAGTAGAGGCTGAAATCACTGCTCTCCCCGCTCTCAAGGGCACCAAGAAAGTCTACCTCGGCGGAGGTGCATTTGATATAGTAGCCGCTACTGATGATAAGGGTGGTGTTCTCCAGGGTATCGCCGATGGCGAAGCTGCAGGATATTCTATCGAAATCAATGTTGCCAAAAAAGGTTGGGCCAAAGGCTCTACCGTCACCATTTCCGACGACGTGCAGCGTACTTCTTACTATGGCTCAAACGGTGCTCAGAACATCCTCACCCTCCCCGAAGGCGTGACCGCCAAGCGCGTTACTTTCTACAGCTACATGCCCGACCTCGGTCGCACATCAGGTTGGAACGAAGTTGCCGGTGAAAACATCACCGATTTCAGCGCAATACCTCTTCTCTCGAAGAATCCTGAAAAGCCCGACGTACGTGTATTCGATCTTAACGACGTTACCGGCAGCTTCACTTTCTCTCAGACAGGTGAGCGTCCCAACTTCGTGGTTGTTCTCGATATCGTAGATCCCGATGCCGAGCCCGAACCCGGCAACAACTTCGGCGAAGCAGCTCTCGCAGCTCCCAAGGTATGGCCTGTAAACAACAGCAAGATGATGCTTCTCAACGGTGGTATCAACCTCACTTTCGATGTTGAAGTTCAGGTTGCCGGCAAAGCTACTCTTGGTGACAAGGAAGTTGAGCTTATCGCTGACGGCAATCAGATATTCATCGCCTACAACGGTCTCGAACCCCTCACCGAATACACTCTCACTATCCCTGCCGGTACTATCGGTAATGCCGAGGCTCAGAACACTGAAGATCTCGTGTACACCTTCACCACCTGCATGGAAAATGTTGAGTTCTACACTGACTTCAACGTTTATCCCGAAGGCTTCTTCAATGTCTACGGAAATCTTTCAGGCAACCTCGATATTCTTGCTAAAAACTCTACTGACAAATCTGTAGAAGTTGGCGGCATGACTTTCTTCTCAGGCACAAAGGGTCGCGTAGTAGCTATGAAGGGCGTGTTCAGCAACGATCCCGAAGCTGATTACGGTCCTGCCGACGCTACCGAAGATGCAGGCGCTACCACTCAGGCCGTGCAGCTCATCGACGGTGGCAACGGTCTCTACGTAGAGTTCCCCGAACAGGAAGGTCCCCTTGATGTAACTTTCTGGCTCGGCAACCCCGGCACATCTGAATTCAGCGTTGTCCTCACCGACGAAAACGGCGACACCAAGAATCCTCTCGCCACTTTCACTCTCCCCGCTGCCAAGAAGATCAAGAAGTTCACTTACACCTACCCCTACAAGGGCTCTGTAAGCTTCCGTCTCTACAACATGGGCAAGAAGGTTGACATCAACGACGTGCTCATCCTCAAGGGTGAAGGCGAAGGCATCGACAAACCCGTCTACAAAGACGAGGAAGCTCCCGTGCTCACTTTCTCCTGGCCCTCTGCCGCACCCTACGCTCCCACCGAAGGCAACATCGTCCTCGTATACAACGAACCTATCACCGTTGCTGCCAAAGCTGTGGTTAACGGCGTTGAGACTGAAGTGACCGTTGATGACAAGACCGCTACCATCGCTTACGCAGGTCTCGAAAAGGGTAAGACCTACAAAGTTCAGATCCCCGCTGTCACCGACGAAGCCGGCAACGCTACCGAGGGATTTGAAATGACTATCGCTACCGAAGCCGAAAACGTGCTCTTCTACACTGACTTCAACTACTTCCCCTACAGCTACTGGGATAAGTTCCACATCTATCCTATCGAAGGCGGCGCTGACAACGGCGACATCCTTGCCAAGAACTCTACCGACCAGACCGTAGTATTCGGTGGCATCACCTACACCGTAGGCTCTACCGCTGGCCGCGTGGTGGCTATGGGTAAGTCCAACCTCCTCGGTGCTACCGACGAAGAAAACATCGGTGCTTCACAGCGCTGCATCCAGATCAGCGGTGGTGGCGACGCTCTCTTCGCTCAGCTCCCCGAAGTTCAGGGTCCCGCTGAAATCACCCTCCTCGTAGGTAACTCTACCGAAAAGGAATTCACATTCGAGCTCCGCAACGGTGAATCAGCCGACGCTCTTGCACAGTTCACCACTGTGGCCGAAAAGACCATGCAGAAGTTCAGCTACAAGTATGTACTCGCTGAAAAGGTATCGTTCCGCATCTACAACATGGGCAACCAGTTCAACCTCCACGACATCCTCGTAGTTAAGGCTGAAGGTGGCCAGAGCGGTATCGACGCTATCGCAGCAGGTGACGAAGAAGCTCCCGTGGTTTACTACAACCTCCAGGGTCAGCGCGTTGCCAACCCCGCCGCAGGTCTCTACATCCGCGTTCAGGGCAACGACGTCAAGAAAGTTATCGTGAAATAACAATTACGATCATATCATACCCGTCGCCCGCGCCTCACAGCGCGGGCGATTTTCGTTACCGTAATTATTAAAAAAAGAAAATTCACTTGACATCGCCTCTAAAATATTGTAATTTTGCAGTCTCATGACCCGAAAGCGCCACACCGTAATACCGCTGCTCAGCACCCGCCTCACCGCCACCGCCTCGGTAGCGCTGGTGCTCCTTATCGCTTCCATCGCCGCGATGGCAGGGATAGTGATGCGCAATTTCTCCGACGCAGTGCGCGAGTCAGTGGGGTTCACCGTGATACTACGCAGCGACATCACCGCGTCGCAAACCGACGCCGTGCGCCGCACTCTCCAGGCATCGCCCGGCATATCGCGCATCGAATACAGCTCGGCTCAGAAGGTGCTCGAGCGCTGGCAGCAGGATCTGGGCGAGGATATCGAGATACTTGCGGGCGGCAATCCGTTCTCACCCGAGTTTGAGGTAAATGTCACGGCCGGCTACGCTTCGGTAGATTCCATCGAGGTCATCACCGCTCCCCTCGCCACCATTTCCGAGATCGACGAGGTCGTCCCCCACACCACAGTCGCCACCGAGCTCAACGCCACATTCCACTCCCTCAGCCTGATTCTCGCAATCGTGGCGGCGGCTCTGCTGATAATATCCTACGTATTGATTTCAAATACAGTGAGGTTGTTTATCTACGCACGGCGGTTTGACATCCACACCATGCGTCTGGTAGGAGCAACGGCCGGCTTCATCCGCCGCCCGTTTCTCACAGCCAATATCGTCAACGGTTTTATGGCCGGACTGATAGCATCGGTGCTCCTCACCGGCATCCTCATCTACTGCCACTCGCTTGAGCCGAGAATGGTAGAGCTTATCTCGCCGCTCGCCTATGCAGTGACGGTGCTCGCCACCATTGCGGGCGGTATCATAATATGTCTCATCGCCGCCTTGCTGTCGACCAACAAGTATCTGCGGCAGTCCTACGACGAAATGTTCCATTAATCTTTCATAAATGGCCAAAAAATATTCATCACCATCATCAACGCCCAAGCGCGGTGAGCTCCTGAAAGAGCAATCGTCATCGATGCCTCTCACCCGCTCCAACTTCATCCTCATGGCAGCCGCCGGAGCCGCTATTGTGATAGGTTTTCTGCTCATGCTCGGCTCGTCGACCACGGTCGACAATTTCGACGAGAGTATCTTCTCGGTGCGCCGCACCGTGGTAGGCCCCACCATAGCATTCCTCGGCTTCATCTTCATGGGATTTGCCATCATGTATTCACCCCGTAAAAAATCGTCAGAGAAATAATGGAATGGTTTGACGCCCTTATCCTCGGCATCGTTCAGGGTCTTGCCGAATATCTCCCCATCTCATCGAGCGGACATCTCGAGATAATGAAGCAGATACTGGGTCTGGACATCGACCCCGATGCTTCGCTTGAATTCAGCGTGCTGCTCCACGTAGCTACAGTACTCTCCACCATCGTGGTGCTGTGGCGCGAGTTCTGGCCGCTTGCCAAGTCGTTTTTCACCCTCAGATTTGACGATAATTTCTATTACGTGTGCAAGATATTGCTTTCGTGCATACCCGTCGGCATAGTGGGTGTATGTTTCAAGGATCAGATCTCGGAGCTTTTCGACGGCAATCTCACCGTGGTGGGCGTGTGCCTCATAGTCACCGCTGCCCTGCTCTGCTTCGCCTACTTCACCCGCACCCGCGAGGATCTTTCACGCCCGCAGGCCTACCGCGGCCGCGATATATCGTGGCTCGACGCCATCATAATAGGTTGCGCCCAGGCCGTGGCCGTGCTCCCGGGTCTCTCCCGCTCGGGCACTACGATTGCCACCGGTATCATGCTCGGCGACAACCGCGCCAAGGTGGCCAATTTCTCATTCCTCATGGTCATCATCCCGATTCTCGGCGAGGGATTGCTCGACATGAAGGAAATGCTGCTGGCTGACTCCGCGGCTACGGCTTCAGCCGCCGTAAGTCCCGTGGCCATGCTCACAGGATTTCTCGCATCGTTCATCGTGGGCTGCATCGCCTGCAAGTGGATGCTCGAGATTGTTAAGAAGGGCAAGCTCGTGTGGTTTGCCGTGTACTGCGCCGCCGCAGGTATTCTCTGTCTTATCTGGTAATCGTCCCGCATGGATTTCATCTCCGGAGAAACATTCTACATCGACAAGCCTTATGGCTGGACTTCGTTTGACGCCGTGAAGCGCCTGCGCGGGGTGATACTCCACCGCATGCACACCCGCAAACTCAAGGTGGGTCATGCCGGCACGCTCGACCCCCTGGCCACCGGCGTGATGATCATTGTCACCGGCCGCTCCACCAAGCTCATCGAGCAGCTGCAGGCCGGCGTTAAGGAATATGTGGCTACGCTGAAGCTCGGCGCCACCACTCCGTCGTTTGACCTCGAGACCGAGATCGACGCCACGCACCCCACGGCACATATCACCCGCGAGCTCATCGACTCGGTCATACCCGGCTTTGTGGGCACTATTCAGCAGACACCGCCGGCATTCTCGGCCTGCAAGGTCGACGGCGCGCGCGCCTACAAGATGGCTCGCAAGGGTCACGAGGTAAATCTCAAGCCCAAGACTCTCGTGATAGACCTGATCGAGGTAGTATCTTTTGACCCTGACCTGATGGAGCTCACGCTGCGCATAGTTTGCTCCAAGGGCACATATATCCGCGCCCTGGCCCGCGACATCGGCGAGGCTCTCGGCTCGGGCGCCCATCTCACCGCCCTGCGGCGCACCCGCGTGGGCGACGTGTCGGTCGACAGCTGCCTGTCGATAGATCAGGCCGTGGAACTGATACGCAACTCGCCCGTCACCCTTCCTGAAGAAGCTAATTCGTCTCAATTGTCATAATTGTCCCAATAGTAAAGTTATGAAACTTTCAAATTTCAAATTCCGTCTCCCCGACAATCTCATAGCACAGCAACCCACCGCCGAACGCGACCAGTGCCGCCTCATGGTGCTCAACCGCCGCGACGGCTCGATTCAGCACTGTATTTTCAAGGATATTATCAATTTCTTCGACGACGGCGACCTGATGGTGTTTAACGACACGAAGGTTTTCCCCGCGCGCCTCGACGGCAACAAGGAAAAGACCGGAGCCCGCATCGAAGTGTTTCTGCTACGCGAGCTGAATGCCGAGCACAAGCTGTGGGACGTGCTCGTGGAACCCGCCCGCAAAATCCGCATCGGCAACAAGCTCTACTTCGGTGAAGATGAGTCGCTCGTGGCCGAGGTGATCGACAATACCACTTCGCGCGGCCGCACACTGCGCTTCCTCTACGACGGCCCTCACGATGAGTTCAAGGCCACGCTTTTCGGCATGGGCACCACACCTCTGCCTCCCTATATCACCCGTCCCGTAACTGCCGAGGATGCAGAGCAGTATCAGACTATCTATGCCTCCAAGGAGGGCGCCGTAGTTGCTCCCGCAGCCGGTTTCCACTTCTCGCGCGAGTTGCTCAAGCGCCTTGAGATCAAGGGTGTCAACCAGGGTTTCATAACCATTCATTCCGGCCTTGGCAACTATCGCGAGATCGACGTGGAAGATCTCACCAAGCATCGCATGGACGCCGAGGAAATGGTGGCCGATCAGGCGTTGGTCGATCTGGTCAACCACACCAAAGATGATCACCACCGAGTATGCGCCATAGGCACATCGGTGCTCCGCGCCATCTCGTCGGCTGTTTCGGTAGGCGGTCACATGAAGACCTACACCGGCTGGACCAATAAGTTCATATTCCCGCCCTACGACTTTACCGTAACCGACGCGCTGGTGTCAAACTTCCATCTTCCCTACTCCACAATGCTCATGATGGTGGCTGCTTTCGGCGGCTACGAGCACGTGATGCACGCCTACGAGGTGGCCATCGAGGAAGGATACCGTTTCGGTGTCTACGGCGACGCCATGCTCATCATCTGATGGCTTCGTATCTTACTGTTACTGAGACTTCACAAGCGGTTTATCGTGAAAAGATGAGCCGCTTCATCTCTTTTGCCATACCCGTGACCTCACCCGAGCAGGCTCGCGAGATTATCGCCCGGTATACCAACGAGTATCACGACGCCCGCCACGTATGCTGGGCCTACATGATTGGCGCCGACCGCACCACATTCCTGTCGACCGACAACGGCGAGCCCTCTGGCACCGCCGGCAAACCCATACTCGGGCAGATCAACTCGGCCGGACTGACGGATATTCTCATTATCGTGGTGAGATATTTCGGCGGCATCAAGCTCGGCACGTCGGGACTCATCGCCGCCTACCGCGAGGCCGCCCGCCTCGCCATAGCCGAGGCTACGGTGGTAGAGCGCCACGAGACCACCACCCTCACCCTCTCGCTCCCCTACCAGTCGATCAACTCCGCCATGCAGCTCATAAAATCGCGCGGCATTTCGATAGTCGACCAGCAATTTGACAACACCACACTGCTCACCATCACCCTCCCGCTCGACATTCTTCCCGAAATCACCTCCCGCCTCCTCGCAATTCCGGGGCTGTGTATCAGGGAGTAGGTTTTAGGTTTTAGGGGTAAGGTTTTAGGTTTTAGGGGTGAGGTTTTAGGGGGATTCCTCCCGTTTAATCCCGTTTAATCCAGCTCTCCCCCGCTCCCTCCCGAT
>JAIDSW010000339.1 GCA_029061025.1 Duncaniella sp. | reverse complement strand
TTCCTGAAGCGTGGTATCGTAGAAATCAGTCCGTCGTGCCTCGTTGACTCTATCGGCCGCGTCAGCGGCAAGGAAAAATCCCATGCCGCGCTTGGGGAAGATTATCTGCTCGTCCTGAAGAAATTCATAGGCTTTCAGCACGGTGTGAGAGTTCACGGCCAGCGTTGCCGCAAGTTCCCTCACCGACGGCACCCTGAGTTCAGGCTGCCACTCGCCCGAGAGGATAAGCGTGAAGCAATAGTCGACGATCTGGCGGTAGATAGGTTTTCTGTTATTAAAATCCATAGGCAAATCGCATTTTTCTTACACCTGACGATGGCAAATCTTACGCCATGTGAGCACCAGGCACACTATTCCTATTACCACCATCACACCCTGATAACCAATAAGCCATGATGAAATTTCGTTCAATAACTCTGACGGTAAGGAACTGTCGGCCAAATCGCTGTCGTTAATCCTTCTAAAGAACTCAAAAGTTGTTTTATTGTAGATCACATATACAAATCCGATAATTCCCGCTATGATACCGCTGAGCAACGGAATTACTATCGTGGCGAGAATGGCCTTGATCACCTTGTTGCTGCGGCTTATGGTGACCACATATAGCACCACGGCCGTCATCCAGAAATATCCCGTGATTTTGTATATCCACAATGACCATCCGGGGAAAAACGTATCCCATGCCTCACGCTCAATCGCATTGTTGTCAAACCCATTGCTGAGAAGATCAATATCATATCCCGGAATGAATCGGGCTATCACAGCGTAGACCGAAGTCACCGCCACTATAAAAAGCGGCACGATCACCAGCGAATATCCTGTCACGAAAAGTGCTTTCTCGTCGCCTCGCGCGGGAATAAGGGTATTTAAAGCATTATCGTCGTAGCGGGAGAAGGCTATGGGCGCAAGATAAAACATGTAGGCGAAACCAAACTGGCATATGCCCCACAACATCATAAAGAGCCCGCTGAACCAATATGGCATCTGTGAAAGAACACCGGCCGTAAAGTATACCGTGATGATTATCAGGTATATCAGCAGCTGTTTCTTGATCGCCGGCATGTAATATCGGGCAAGAAGCGACATGCGCTCCCACGAGAAACTGTTTTCTTGTATCATAGCTGAGGATTATTAAGTATTGATATGATGAAAGGAGC
>JAIDSW010000338.1 GCA_029061025.1 Duncaniella sp. | reverse complement strand
TTGCCGCGACCTTGCTCGTGGGCGTTATCATCGGTCAGCTTGATCTTGATATTCCTCAGATAGTCAAGACTATCTTCTTCATGCTTTTCCTCTTTTCGATAGGCTACAGCGTGGGGCCACAGTTTTTCCGCTCGTTCAAGGGGAGCGGACTCAAGCAGCTCGCTTTTGCTCTTACAGGAGCGCTTGTGTGTGCCGGCACCGTGATATTGGCGGCCAAACTGATGGGCTACGATACCGGAGTGGCTCTCGGCCTTTTTGCCGGATCTCAGACGGCTTCGGCCTCGCTGGGACTTTCAGCCGATACCGTGAGGGAGCTTTCCATGACTCCTGAGGCGAAGCAGCATATCCTCGACATGATTCCCACGGCCTATGCCGTGACTTATATATTCGGCACTATCGGTTCGGCATGGTTTCTTTCCAACGTGGGTCCCATGCTTTTAGGAGGAATGAAAAAGGTAAAGGCCGAGACCGAAGCGATCGAAAAGGCTATGGATGACGGAACGGAGAAAATCGATCCGAGCCTTATCGTGGCCGATACACCTGTGAGCTACCGCGTGTATCGTGCAGATGGCGACCTCTTTGCAAAGCCTCACACGGTAGCCGAAATCGAAAAATATTTTGCCGACAGAAATGAACGTATCTTCGTGGAGCGCCTGCGCATCAGGGGCAAGATTACCGATCCCGCTCCCGACACGCTGATCCACAGCGGCGACCTGGTGGTGCTGAGTGCCCGCAGCGAAGTGATTGTGGACGAACCGGTACTGATAGGCAACGAAGTGGCTGACCACGAGCTGCTCAACTTCGGGGCTGAGAATCTGCCCGTGACCGTGGCCGGTAAAAGTGTCGACGGCATGACTTTCGGCAATCTGCGCCGCCAGCCTTATATGAAAGGGGTACTCGTAAGCAAGATAACCCGCAACAACATGAATCTCCCGGGGAGAAACAATCTCATTCTCGGTCGTGGTGACGTGCTGACACTCTCGGGCTCGCCCCGCAACGTCGCCATCGCGGCTCGCGAGATAGGATATGCCGACCGGCAAAGCATATCGACCGACATGGTGCTCCTCGGTTTCGGCGTGGCACTCGGCTGCTTCCTGGGTGCTCTTGCAATCCATATAGGAGGAGTACCCGTATCGCTCAGCACGAGCGGCGGTGTGCTGCTTGCCGGACTCTTTTTCGGCTGGCTTCGCAACCGCCGTCCCACCTTCGGAAATATTCCGGGGCCAGTGGTGTGGATTTTCGACAATATGGGATTGAATATGTTTGTCGCCGTTGTGGGTCTGTCGTCAGGACCCAAATTCATCGCCGGACTTCAGGAAGTGGGCTTCCCGCTGTTTTTCGTGGGTATTGCCGCCACACTGCTGGCTCTGACTGTAAACATTTTCATTGCCCGCAAGATATTCCGCTTCTCTGCTCCCGAGACTCTCGGCTGCGTGGCCGGCGCCCGCTGCGGTGTAGCTTCCATCGGTGCTATTCAGGATGCCCTCGAAAGCACCGTGCCCGTGCTCGGTTATACCGTAACTTATGCCGCCGCCAATCTGATTCTCGTATTCTCGTCGCTGCTCGTGCTGGCTTTCGTTTAAACAATGGCACTCTCCGTGGCGTTGATATTTCAGAATATAAAAAAACAAAATATGGAACAGACAGTTGAAAAGACCCTGCTCGATCGCCGCAGCGTGCGCCGATACGAGCGCGAACCTATTCCCGAAGCCGACCTTCAGTTTATACGCGACGCTATCCGCAATACTCCCACGAGCTACAACGGACAGCAGTTTTCAGTCATCGAAATATCTGATCAGCCTCTTAAAGAAAAGCTGGCTGAAATAATCGGTCAGAAACAGATCAAGACCTCAGCCCGAGTATTCGCATTCCTGAGCGACTTTAATAAAATTGCCGTGGCCGCTGAGGCCAAAGGGATGGAATATCCCGCTTTCGAGCGCACAGCCGACGGTCTGATCGTAGGCACCGTGGATGCTTCGCTGGCTATGATGAGCGCCATCACGGCCGCAGTGTCGCGTGGACTCGGGTGCTGCCCAATCGGCTATGCCCGCACCGTCGATCCGAAAGTGATTTCCGACATTCTCGGTCTGCCCGAGCGCGTTTATCTCGTGTGTGCCTTAGCTGTTGGCGTGCCGCGTGAGATACCCGATCTCAAGCCCAAGCAGAAAGAGGATACGGTGATTTTCAGCAACCGCTACGGCACTGAAGATCTTGCCGGAAAGATGCTTGATTATGACCGCGAATTTACGGAATACCATCAGAACCGCACGTCAAATCCCAGCGACAAGGGATGGATAGAAGAAATTATCGGTTACTACCGCGAGGGCATGAACTATACCATGCGCGCCGCTCTACGCGACCGCGGCTACGATTTCGACCGGTGATCAGAACGGGGCAAGCTCATCGGAGGTGGCTGCTGTAATGTCGGCCGAGCCGCCTCCGAACTGACCCGAGAACTGTCCGGCAAACTGCCCTCCGGCTGCAGAAGCACCACCGTCGGTATTTATACGCGAGCCCACGGTGACAGAGCTCATCGAGGTCGATTCCTCCCAGTTTTCAAAGCGGGCGTATTTCGACTTGAAACGCATCTTCACGTCATCGACGCGACCGCTACGGTGCTTGGCCACGATAAATTCGGCCAGGCCGCGTATGTCGTTGCCGGCGGCATCTACTCCC
>JAIDSW010000337.1 GCA_029061025.1 Duncaniella sp. | reverse complement strand
GCGATAGACTTGTCGTAACGAGAAATAATCTTGGGGATAGGAACATCGTGACCGCCATTCAAGACGCGGTTAGCAACACGTTTAGCATTGATGGTAGGAGATTCGGTTGATACAAAAAATAACCTTATAAAGAATCCGGCCATTTTTGCCCGCAATATATAATCCACCTTATCGCCCGCCGACATTACTGTCTCGAAAATATGGCTTTTTCGTTCGGTAAGGCATCTTTCGCGCCAATCGTTACAATAGTTTGCACCCTTTATAACTGCTTCACGGTCATTCCAATCGCCGAAAACGTCGCGCGCCACATTGTCAGGATTGATGTATTCCGAGTCCTCAAGCCACTCGTGATGAAGTATCTTTGAGGTCACAGAGGTTTTTCCCGACCCGTTGGGCCCGGCAATTACGATTAGCACCGGACGATGCTCAGTAGCTACCATTCTTAATTCTATTTATGGCATCGCCCCATTTATCTTGTGCCGCTTGCGAGGCAGCCTCGATACCGGCAGCCACACGTTCGGCTGCCCGACGAGTGCTTTCGCGGGCTTCCTCAGCAACCTCACGCATGATCTGAGCCATGCGCTCGTCGCCCGGTTCCTCCATCGACGTGAGCCGATAGCTATTCATCTCTGCTTCCGACATAATCCATATACTTATAATATTCAACGTCAAAGTTACTAAAAAAGTATGAATTTCGCTGACTTTTAGAAATATTACTTAAATAAATGACAAAAGGATGCGACCCATTTAGAGCCGCATCCCTGTTATCTGAGATTAATATGTATCTTATTTCACTTCCTCAAATTCTACGTCGTCGACGTGGCTGTCGGAAGAACCGCCGGCGTTAGGTGCGCCGGCCGAAGGACCCTGCTGGCCTGCGGCTCCCTGAGCCTGCTGGGCGTTGAGGATATCCTGCTGAGCGGCTGCGAAGGCCGACTGGATTTCGTTGATAGCAGAGTCGATACCGGCGAGATCCTGAGCCTTGTGAGCTTCTTTCAGTTTCTCAAGTGCGGTTTCGATAGTAGCCTTCTTGTCGGCAGGAATCTTGTCGCCGAGCTCCTGAAGCTGCTTTTCGGTCTGGAAAATCATTGTATCAGCCTGATTGAGTTTGTCGATACGCTCTTTTTCCTTAGCGTCGGCAGCGGCATTAGCGGCAGCCTCGTCTTTCATACGCTGGATTTCAGCGTCGGTAAGACCGCTCGAGGCCTCGATGCGGATGTTCTGCTCCTTACCGGTAGCCTTATCCTTAGCCGATACGGTAAGAATACCGTTGGCGTCGACGTCGAAAGTTACTTCGATCTGAGGTATACCGCGGGGTGCGGGTGCGATACCGTCGAGGTGGAATTTACCGAGTGTCTTGTCATCCTTTGCCATAGGACGCTCGCCCTGAAGCACGTGGATTTCAACAGAAGGCTGATTGTCGGCTGCGGTAGAGAAGGTTTCGCTCTTCTTCACAGGAATAGTTGTGTTGGCTTCGATAAGCTTGGTCATCACGCCACCGAGGGTCTCGATACCGATCGACAGAGGCACAACGTCAAGAAGAAGCACATCCTTAACATCACCCGAGAGAACACCACCCTGGATGGCTGCACCTACGGCAACTACCTCATCGGGGTTAACACCCTTTGAAGGAGCTTTGCCGAAGAATTTCTCTACTACCTGCTGAACGGCGGGAATACGGGTAGAACCACCTACGAGAATTACCTCGTCGATATCCGAAGCGGTAAGGCCGGCATCCTTAAGAGCCTGCTCGCAAGGCTTGATGGTAGCCTGGATGAGCTTGTCGGCAAGCTGCTCGAACTGTGCACGGGTAAGGGTGCGCACGAGGTGCTTGGGACCGGTAGCAGTTGCGGTGATATAAGGAAGATTGATTTCAGTGGAAGTAGTCGACGAAAGCTCGATCTTAGCCTTCTCGGCAGCTTCCTTAAGGCGCTGAAGTGCCATAGGATCCTGACGGAGGTCAATGCCTTCCTCTTTCTGGAACTCATCGGCGAGCCAGTCGATGATAACGTGGTCAAAGTCATCACCACCGAGGTGGGTATCACCGTTGGTGGATTTCACTTCAAACACGCCGTTGCCGAGCTCAAGAATGGAGATATCAAATGTACCGCCACCGAGGTCGAATACGGCGATCTTCTGATCCTTGTCTGACTTGTCAAGTCCGTAGGCAAGAGCTGCTGCGGTAGGCTCGTTGACGATACGCATCACCTTGAGGCCTGCGATCTCACCGGCTTCCTTAGTGGCCTGACGCTGAGAGTCGTTAAAGTAAGCAGGAACGGTAATCACGGCTTCAGTCACATTCTGACCGAGATAATCCTCGGCAGTCTTCTTCATCTTCTGAAGAATCATAGCCGAAATTTCCTGCGGGGTATACTCGCGGCCGTCGATGTCGACACGGGGAGTATTATTGTCGCTGCGTACAACTTTATAAGGTACGCGTTCGATTTCTTTTTCTACCTGATCATAGTTCTCACCCATGAAGCGCTTGATAGAATAAATGGTGCGCTTAGGGTTGGTGATAGCCTGACGCTTGGCGGGTTCGCCCACTTTACGTTCGCCACCATCCACGAATGCTACGATAGAAGGAGTGGTATTTCTACCTTCCTGATTAGGAATTACTTTAGGCTCGTTACCTTCGAGCACAGAGACACATGAATTGGTTGTTCCAAGGTCTATACCGATAATTTTTCCCATAATTGTATATGTTTTTATTGTTTGATTATTAAAAAATATTTTTCGTTTTACTGATATAACAATTATTATGCCAAAAAGATTATAATTTTCTTAAAATCCCGAGTTGACTAATTGCTAATCAGTTGAATTTAAGAATATTTCTTATTAAGAAAACAGTCTGCAAATGTTAACGGCATATTCTGCCATATTGTCATTTCGCCTGTCAGTCTTTCCCGGTAACAGCTCTTACGATAGCACCTGCTGCTGTGAGAACGGCAGTTGCCACAGCAATACCGAGGAGAATACGCTGGCAACGCTGGCGGCGACGGAGTGTCGCTTCCATTTCTTCGAGAGCCTCAAGCTCACGTGTAGTCTTAGTTTTGAATAGTTCCATAGTCAGTTGAATTAATTTGTTTGTTTTCATTTTTGTTTTCTTGCCTATATAACACGTAAGAGATAGGGATTGATTTCAGAATTAAACAAATTTAACAGCGTCAAGAGTATCAGTATAGGGATATGTGAAAAAAATGGGTTAATTTTGTTGCTATGAGTGATAATAATATTATAGAGTTGCAGTCGCTCGACACTCCGGGGCTTGAAATTTTCACTTCCATGACGGAAGCTCAGCTTCGCCGGCAAGTTGAGCATGCCTCCGGGCTCTTCATAGCCGAGAGTCCTAAAGTAATTAATGTGGCCTTAAATGCCGGATATGAGCCGGTGGCGCTTCTTGCCGAGAAAAAGCACATAGCCGGTGATGCCGCTCAGATCGTCGCACAAATGCAGGGTTGCCCTATATATACCGGTTCGCGAGAACTGCTCAAGGAACTCACCGGCTACACCCTGACCCGAGGGGTGTTGTGCGCCATGCGACGCCGACCGTTGCCCGACTTGACGGAAATAGCCGAATCGAGTCGGCGTATTGCCGTAATCGACGGCGTGTGCGACACCACTAATATTGGAGCTATTTTCCGCTCGGCCGCCGCTCTCGGAATAGATGCCGTAGCTCTTACTCCAACATCTTGCGACCCGCTCAACCGCAGATCGATCCGCGTTTCGATGGGAAGTGTATTTCTCGTGCCTTGGACATGGATTGACGATCCGGTTGAGTCTTTACGCAATGTAGGATTCACCACGGTAGCGATGGCGCTGCGTGATGACTCGGTGACAATAGACAGCCGCGTGCTGAAAGACGCTGAAAAGCTCGCCATCATATTGGGAACGGAAGGTGACGGTCTTTCACAACAAGTCATCGACACGGCCGATTATGTGGCGCGGATACCCATGGCACACAATGTTGACTCTCTCAATGTTGCTGCCGCATCGGCTGTAGCATTCTGGGAAATGACCAAATAATTTCGATCTCGGGCTACGTGACTGTAAATTGGCTCTAACATTGGGCTTGTTTATCAAAATAAAATATTAAATTTGCATCACTTTATAATTTGCGATAAGAAATGAGAAATATCATATTATTCGACCCAGCCGACGTCCGCGAAGGCCTTCTTCCGCTCTCGTTCACCCGTCCTGTCGCCTTGATACGTCATGGCATCTTGACAATCAGCGAGAAATGGCAGCGCGCCATCCCCGGCACATACTCTTACCTTACTGAAGATTATCTTGCTGAAAAATTCCCGATGATCGAGAGTGCTGACGGTGACGATCTTTATATCGCCGGAAATGTCGAGCCTGATGAAGCACTCGTGAAAGCTATTCTTGATCTCGATAAGAATACATCTTTGGTTAAAGAAGGCAAGGTGATCGCTTCGCGCGGCTCACTTGAGGCGTCGGTCAAGACAGAATATGACGGAGAAACTCCGCTATCGATAAGTCGGCCGTATGATATTTTTCTTACAAACAACGAAGCTATCCTTCGCGATTACCGAATCCTTACTACCGGGAAAAAGAATCATCCCTTGTCAGATACCTGCACTTTGATAGGTGATCCGGTTATGCCCGACGGCACTCCTGCCCTCTTCATCGAGGAAGGAGCAACGGTTGAGGGTGCATTTATTAATGTAAAAAACGGTCCCGTGTATATCGGACGGCATGCCGAGGTTATGGAAGGATGCTGTCTGCGCGGCCCCATCGCTTTGTGTGAACACGGAGTAATAAACATGGGCTCCAAAATATATGGAGGCACCACGATAGGTCCATACTGCAAGGTTGGAGGCGAGATCAACAATGCCGTAATATTCGGCTACTCCAACAAAGCCCACGACGGTTTCCTGGGTAATGCGGTTATAGGCGAATGGTGCAACCTCGGTGCGGGCTGCACTATGTCAAATCTCAAAAACACTTATGCCCCGATACGTCTGTGGAACTATGCCACATCTTCGTTTGAAAAAACCAAGTTGCAGTTCTGCGGACTTATTACCGGCGACCACTGCAAGGCCGGCATCAACACCATGTTCAATACCGCCACGGTGCTCGGTGTAGGTGTCAATTTTTACAGTGCCGGCTTCCCGCGCACATTCATTCCTTCATTCAGCGAAGGTACCGTCCAGGGAATGAAACCGGTCGACATGAGCCGCTTTTTCGATACAGCAGAGCGCATGATGAGCCGCCGCCACGTCTCGCTTACCCCCATCGACAAAGATATACTTATCAGCATCCGCGAGAACACTCCCGTGTGAATTAATAAGAAATGGAATCTACCGAATCAAAAGAATTAGCTACCGCCCCCACCGATGCGCTTGTGATCATCCCCACTTACAACGAAAAAGAAAATGTGAGGGCGATTACTGAGGCGGTGCTTGCCCTGCCCGACGGGTTTGACATCCTGATTATCGACGACAATTCGCCCGACGGCACTGCTGAAATCGTCGAGGAAATGATGAAGGAAAAACCGGGCCGCATCCACCTGCTTCGGCGTGCCGGAAAACTCGGACTCGGCACGGCATACATCGAGGGATTCAAATGGGCGCTCGCGAGAGAGAATTATCAGTATATCTTTGAGATGGATGCTGATTTTTCACATAATCCGGCCGATCTTACCCGCCTGCTCAAGGCTTGTCGGGAAGACGGCGCAGATGTAGCTATAGGCTCAAGATACCTTACGGGAGTAAATGTAGTCAACTGGCCTATGGGACGCGTAATGATGAGCTATTACGCATCAAAATATGTGAGAATAGTCACCGGAATGCCTGTCAACGATGCCACAGCCGGCTTCGTGTGCTGGACACGTCGGGTGCTCTCGGCTCTTCCGCTTGACCATATAAGGTTCAAGGGATATGCGTTTCAGATTGAAATGAAATTTTTAGCTTACAAGTACGGTTTCAAGATAGTGGAAGTACCCATCGTATTCGTCAACCGTGTGCTGGGCACATCCAAGATGAGTTCAGGAATATTCTCCGAAGGATTTTTCGGAGTCCTGAGACTTAAATGGTCGAGCCTTTTCACAAAATATCCAGATTATTCGAAATGATTCTTCTTTATAACGGACTGATTGTCAACGAAGGCGAGCGATTTAAGGGTTACATCGCCGTCAGCGGCGAATTCATCTCGGAAATCGG
>JAIDSW010000336.1 GCA_029061025.1 Duncaniella sp. | reverse complement strand
TGAATACCGAAAAACTAATCTTCTCCCTTTGATTTTCTCATTTAAAAATTCCAATTAAGGGATTATTTATGTTTTACAACGCCATCTTTTCTACCCTTAAATATAATTAGTTATGTTTGTGAGGATTACTCATTCCATTACTTATTTATCATTTCAATTTTTCGAGGCATTCACCATTGCAAATATACTAAGTAAATTGCAATAATCAGTTAAACTGCATTCTTAATACCTGCTTTTGCCCGGATTAAAATTTTCACTATTTTTGCTGCAGAAAATTTCAGTTGTCATGAAAGCAAGATTTCTCATTTTCGCTATCTTAACCTTGTGTATGGTAGCCTGCAACGGCAGCCGACAGAATCAGGCGGCATGCAACGGCGACAACCCGGCCGAAACTGACACCGCGGCCACGGCTGACATCACGGGACAATGGTATATTGAAAACATTTTTTTCAATGACACGACCTATTGCCGTCCGTCGGAACTTGGCCTCGGCAGCAGGCCTTATATCAGTCTGGGCTCCGACGGCAGTTATTCTGTAATAACCAACTGCAATAATGGTGCAGGATCCTACACCGTAAGCGGCGCTGCAATTTCGTTTCACGACGCTGCATGGACCGAGATGGCCTGCGACAACATGGCCACCGAGGAGGCGATGCGTGAAATTCTCCCTTTACTTAATGCTGTAGATAGGGAAAATGACTCAGTCATGCGCATTAATTCCGGCTCCGAGCCGTATCTGATACTGACGAGAAATTAGCCGGCTCAACCTATCCCCCGCCGCGGGTGTTATTGCTTAAAACCCGATGAATCATGAACACCGAAGAATTAAGAGATTATTGCCTGTCGATGCCCTCTGCGGCTGAAAATCAGCCTTGGACCGAGCCTCAATACCGCATGCTCATCACTTTTACCGTTGGCGGAAATGGTTCTGCCTCTTCGACCCCGACAAAAAATTTATCGATATAAAATGCTCGCCCGAGATCATAGCCGAAATGCAGGCGCGCTACAGCGGAGCTTTCCCGGCATGGCACATGAATAAGGAGCATTGGCTCGGCATAGAGATCGAATCCGACATGCCCGACAGTCAGATCAAGTCGCTCATCGCCGACGGTTATAAGTTGGTCGCCAAGAGTCTGCCGGCCAAAACCCGCGCCGAGCTTGGGATTTAAGCCCCCGCGCTATTATTTCCTCCGGGTGTAGCTCACGAGATATTTCCAATCGTCGGGCGGCGCTGGCGCGTCGCTCAGCCGCGCGAACTCGCCGTCGTGGCCGCGGAATTTCTCCGTCTCGTGGAAATGGCATATTCCTATACCCGAGTCGAGCACCGAAGCCTGACTCTTGGGCTTATAATAGAAATGCACCGTATCGCCGTCGACCAGCGCACGCCACGGCTGGGAGTTGGTCGACGATGGCGCGAGCCTCAGCATTTCGAGAGCCTCGCGAAACTGATTGTCGGCCGGAACAGCCGTCGTGAAATCCTTGTAGAAAAACAGATCGTCAAACGGCTTGCGGTTTTTACTGCCCAGCGCTAACCGCGTGACCTTCTCCATCAGCGACGTTTTCGCCGCCTTACCCACCGGGCATATCACCTTCAGCTCCTCACCCTCGGGCCATGTGATCCCCCTGTCGAAATCCGAGCCCTTGAAAGTGGCCGCGATCCAGCATGTACCCAGTCCGAGCTGCCACGCCTTGAGCACCACCTGCTCGAAGCGATAGCCCGCGCTGAGGGCCGAATCCTCATCGGCGCCTATGCCCAGCAGAAAGAAATCCTCCGCGCCCTTTATCATGCCGTAGGTGCTTGGCTTATACCCCTCTTTGAGGTTGAATTTCTTGAGCTTGACCGATACGTTGCCACTGAACGGGCTGCCCGACGCGGCTATAGCCTGCTCCAGCTCGGCCACCTCGCGGGAGTCAAGACCTTTGCCGTCAAAGGTCCTCACCGACCGCCGCTCTTTCATTGCTTCAATTATGCTCATATCGCTTGATGTTTTAGTTTTGATGTAGAAACGTCGAAGGCCGGCCCGCGGTTTATCCCCATGCCCGACATATACCACACCCGGCGCAGTTTATACCACCACGGCGGCCTACTTCATCACTTTCCTTACCGAGCCGTCGCTCATGCGCACGATATTGAGGCCCTTGACAGGCGACGTGTGGCGGCGACCGAGCACGTCGTAATACTCGCTCTCCACTGCTTCATCCGCGCCCGCCACGCTGAGCGAGCCGTAGCCCCCTTCGCCGTAATATCCTTTGACGATCGCCTCCACGAGGTCAGGCTGGCTGAACTCCGGCACACTGCGCGCCTCGCCGTCGGCCAAGCCCATCCAGTAGAATGTGCCGAAGCCGTTGGCCCGCGCCTGCTCCACGAAATAGCGGGCGAAAGCCACCATATTGTCGCGGCGCTTCTCATAGTCCTCGCCGTTGTCAGTGCCCCACTCGCCGAATATCACCGGCGCGCCCTTCGAGGCAAGATGCGTCTTCACGGCCGTCATCATCTTGTTCACGCTGCTCTTTGCCGAGCTCAGGCCGCTGCCTATGCCCGTGTAGCTGTGCACCTCAAATATTATATGACCGTCCACCCCGTCGGCAGGCAACTTCATCTGCTTCAGCGGATCCTGAAGATGAGTGTTCCACGTCCCCTCGCCGCTGCATGCGCCGTAGGTGCTCACTATGAGATTGCGCGTGGCGTTGTTGCCACCCGTGGCGCGCACAGCGTCAACGAAGCTCTGCGCGTAACTGTTGATGCCGTTGTAGGCCGACGCCGCAACCGTCGAATTATACTTCGACGGCGTGGCAAACGACGCGAAACACCACGAATTATACTTATCGAGCATCTCGTTGTAACCCTCGAAAATCACATGCCCGTCATAATCGCGAAATTCCTCCGCAATCTGAGTCCATATCGCCTCAAACCGCACCTTCTGCTGCGCATATTCCTCCTCGCCAGCCACGAGCCAGCGCGTCGACGCCGCCCCCGTGTCGTGATGGATATTGAGGATACAATACATCCCCTGCTCCGTCACATAATCCACTATCTCATGCACGCGGGCCATCCACTCCTCATCGATCAGAGTGCCTATCGGGTCAGCCACCGGATCCCACTTCAGCTCATCGTCCATCTTCGCCTCCATGTGGGGATACCACGTCACAGGCACGCGGATAGCATTGAAACCCGCATCCTTAAACATCTTAAACAGCTCCGGGCGCGTCACCGGCTGCCCCCACGCCGTCTCATAAGCCATGGGAGAGCGGTCGGTCCACATTTCGATCCACATGTTTTCCGTGTCGCCCGAGTTACTGTCGAGCGTGTTGCCCAGATTCCATCCCAGACGCATATTTTCCACGGCCTCAGCCGCACTCTCAATCTCGGCAGCCTCTGCCGGGCCACAAGCCGCCAGCACCGCCACCGCCATCAATAATTTCTTTATCATGATATCGTTTTTGTTTCTCCCGCAAAATTAAGTCATTACCGTAAGAAATACAAATTCTCCCCCACCCTATTACCGAAAAATTCCCACCGCCCCCCGCAATCTAAAAGCATTTTGATTCATCGTGCCGAGCACCCCCCTACTCCATAGCCGTGGCGACCTTCAGCGCCGAGTCCATGAAGATATGACTGCGATCGTTGGGGAAATAGCGGGGGATAGCGAAGTGCTCAATGCCCGCTGATTCCGACAGCGCTTTCTCAAACTCCGCCGTAGACATATCATCATACATATCAAGCGATTCCTCCTCCACATACCACCACTCACTCGCGCCCGCCGCCTCACAAAGCTCCTTGACCGTTTGCCGGAATCTCAGCCCGCCAAGCACCGTGTCCCAATAGCAATAAAACATCATCCACATATAAGGAAAGTCAGGATCGACGTCGCAATTCGACGGCCGCTGCAAATATCCCGCCCACGGGCACGCTTGCCCGAAGTCAGCGCTATCATCATCATCATCGCCCCGCTCCAACACACCGGGCATCACCCCATTAATGCGATCCACGAGCCCGCAAAAATCTCCCGCCACCTCAGGCTTGAATATCACATAGATTCTCTTTGACATAATTAATTATACTCAGAATATTTCTTAACAGCAAATAATAAAACCGCTTACCTCTTTTCTTAACTCTCATCCGCCTGTACATGAAGCATCGTGTACAAACAGTAACGATTATTCCGCCCTAACCGGTTAACAATACACCCGCGCATAGTCCTCGGCAAGTCTCACACCTGAGTAACAATAAAAACGATCCGATGTAATTCCAAGTACTCATAATGCTTATTTGGTTGCGGTCATTGCATCAATCAGGTCTTGATAGCAGGTTACTTTATGATATTTGACATTATCTGTTGACATTTCCTTGAACAGTTGCGTACAGCAGTCAATCTTTGCATTTTCTATCGCGTTGAGCTGCATTGATTGAAGCGAGCCTTTGGTTTCCGCTATGAAGAAAATGTGTTTTACATTGCCTTTCTGCATCGCAATAGCCCAGTCGGGAGCATAGCTGCCGACAGGAGTAGGAATGTTGAAGGAGCGTGGCAGTTTGGCATAGACAACAACCTCGTTTGCTTCGTCAAGATCATGCGCGAAGTTACGTTCGCCAATACTGTCAGATACGACGTAATCGGTAACGTGCTTGGATGCCTGATAAGCTTTATCAAACTCTGCCTTACTTGCCGCAGTGAAGATGTCGGAGTCATACGTTCCATCGGTGAGATGATAATGTATGTGATCTACAATCATCGTGGCTTTCTGCTCACGGATGATTTGCACGACCTTACGGATAAACTCTTCGGGGTTGTTGCGGAACAAGGCAAGTTTTCCCGGACGCAGACCTTGAAGGATCTTAGCGGCAGTACGTCGAGTAATATTAGCACCCTTGGCAATCTGCCCAATAAGATCATACTTCACCGAGGAAGTGCTTACGTCGGTAAGTTCCTGAGATGTGGATTTTGTGTCACCAAATTCAGTCACGTCATCCTCATGCTGCTTACCTTCGATTTTTATGTAGCGCAGAGTCCTCACCTGCAACTCGTCTGAATTAAGGTGCAGGATTGCGTTCTTAATCAGTTCGTCGGAGTTATAGCTGACGGTATAGACGTACTGGTGGTTGATGGCTTTCCAAAGAGCCTGAAACTCCTCGCGGTAGAAATTGGCGTTGAGCTTAGGCTCCGGCAATTTCGTTTTGCCGCCGTTCTCAGTCATGCCGTCAAGCAGAGACGGGTCGAAGATAGAATTTATCAGGCGAGTCACACCTTCAGCCATTGGTTGAAGTTTTGCAGGCAATGGAGCGAGCGTGCCGGCTTCACGGTCAGCGTGGTATTTAGGAGTGATGTTGCCGCTGTCATCAATGTACCCATTATCATCAAGATAAGCCATAATGCGTCCTGCCTCAGTATCAGATACGATATGAGGTTGTCCGTCAAGAGTAATTGTCTTACCTTTGAAGTAGGCTGTTGACGCCTTGGTAGCTCGTTCACGCAGAGCGTCGCGTGTCTCCTTTTGCAATGCCGAGGTGAAGTCTGAATAGCTTTCGTTGGCAATAACCGTAAGCACATTTATGTCGTGTACGTTGTCGCCAAGCAACTCCTTGTCCTGACGGATACCATTACGGTCAACTGCTATACGCAAACCACGACCGACCTCCTGACGTTTGGTGGTGGTTGAATTGCTATGGCGTAGGGTACATATCTGAAACACATTCGGATTATCCCAACCCTCGCGCAAAGCGGAGTGAGAGAAGATAAAGCGTGTCGGTTCGTCGAAACTCAACAGACGCTCCTTATCTCGCAAAATAAGTTCGTAATCCGATTCATCTTCTGATACATCGCTTTTTCTGCCGGTTTTGGAATCAACCATTCGTCCAGACTTCTTGTCAATGGAGAAGTACCCTCGGTGTGTCTGATAGGGAGCGAATCGGCGCAGATACTCGTTATAATCTTCATCAAAGATATGGAATTCTTCATTTACAAGTCTTGCATACTCTTCCTCGAAAATCTTTTGGAACACACCTTTTACAGACTCTCCATTCTCATCGTACTTGCGATATTTCGCTACTTCGTCAATGAAGAAGAGCGACAGACATTTGATTCCTTTCTTGAATAACTGACGCTCCTTCTCAAAGTGAGCCTTTATCGTCTCTCGTATTTGAACGCGCTGCATGTGCAGTTCGTTGGAGTCGCCGATGATTTCGCCTTTGCGCAATGTCACGCCATTAGTAAAGGTCACATATCCTACAGGATGTGCGGTATTACCCGGATTGATTTCAGCTATATCGTAGCCACGATACTGCTCCAATTCGTTAGACTCTACGAACAATGAGTCACCGACACTAAGGGTCTTGAAATGGCGACGGGGTTCACCGGCAGCATTCTTGACTTCGATAGATATTCGAGCCATTGGCGGTTTTGTCGGAGACAGTACAATATCTTCGAGGTACATATATCCGTTTGTACCACGGAGATTTTTCAGCTCAAAACCTACAACCTTGATACGTTTTACAAGTCGTTCGCGGTAAGCATCGAGAGCGTCAAGAGCATAGACTGTATCGTGCTTTGTGCGGTGAGTCGCGGAGTAATTCAACACAAAAAGCGGATTGAATTTTTTGAGAGCGGCTTGCGTAGCTGCCCCCTCCATTTTCTGCGGCTCATCCATTATGATTATCGGACGGTTGGCGGCAATCACATCTATAGGACGGCGTGTGGCAAACTCGTCGCGCTTGGAGTAAATAATTCGGCTCTCCTTTGATCGCCCACCCTCTTTGAGCGAAGCTGCGAACGCTTGAGTGTTTATAATCATCACGTTCAGCCCTGCGTCCTGCGAGAACTGGTCGAGTTGATTGAGGTTTTTGCTATCGTAGACAAACCAGCGCGCCTTCTTACCATACTGCTCCATGAAGTGATCTTCAAGCATACGGAACGATTTAGCCACACCCTCACGAATCGCTATACTCGGAACAACGATGATGAACTTCGACCAACCGTAGAGTTTGTTGAGTTCAAACATCGTCTGGATATAGACATATGTTTTACCAGTGCCTGTCTCCATCTCGACATCAAGATTGACAGCACCGAGTCCTTCAACCTTGCTGAGAGTCTTTGAGAGTGGTACACCGGCTGTGGTCTGAACAGAGTGTAAATTTTCAAGCAACTGCTTGGAGGAAAGTTCCACATCTGCATTGCGGTAACCGTCATCATTATAAGTTCCCTCAATGCGTCCTTCTGAATAATCACCCAAGTCTCGGCGATAGTGGGCCAAGTCACGGTTAGGTTGACCGGTGAATATGGCAGTTGTATTATTGACAGCCTCGGTCTGGTAGCCTTGTATCTTAAACTTGAATTTCATTGCGTTGCTCCTCCTTTCTGCAATAAAAACAAATGTTTTTGCATCTCAATCTCCTGACGCAGTTCTTCCTCGGAGGGAAGAACGGTCAGATATTTTGACGCGAAAAGCTGTTTGCTACCGTTGAGCATAGAATATTTTGCAATGTCCTCACTTGTTTCTGCACAAAGCAATATCCCGATAGTCGGATTATCCCCTTGAGTACGTTTCAGATCATCGTACATACGGACATACATATCCATCTGTCCGACATCCTGATGCGTTATCTTTGTAGTCTTCAGGTCAATCAGTACAAAGCATTTCAGCAAGTAGTTATAGAACACAAGGTCAATGTAATAATCGCCGGCATCAGTCACAATGTGCTGCTGACGTTCCACAAATGCGTATCCTTTGCCAAGTTCCATAAGGAACTGCTGGAGATGGGTGATAAGGGCGCTTTCAAGCTCACTTTCGGTATATGTGGCGTCTTTTGCAATACCGAGAAATTCCGTCACTACCGGCGACTTTATATACTGTTCGGGAGTAATGACAACATTATCCTTTGCAGTCAACCTATTCATTTCATCTGATACCGCATCTTTGTCGGACGATGCCAATAAGCGGTCATAATATTGCGAGCCTACATTTCTCTCTAAGGTCTTTACCGACCACATCTGTTGAGCGGCTTCATCCATATACCACAATCTGGCTTTCTCATTTTTCTCTCCGAGAATTGCTTTGATATGTGACCAAGTAAGATTTTGCACACGCGTGTGCAAAATCTCCCATTCCGGGAAATAGATATATAACTGTCTGTAATATGCCAAACTACGGGGATTATAACCTTTGCCCAACTCAAATGTTAGCTCTTGAGACAGTACGTTTATCAGATTAGTCCCATATTCAGCGCGGAGTTCTCCATTTTGATCTTCCTCTACAATACGTTGACCAATAGCCCAACGCTCATGGATTATGGTAATATTGAGAGAATAGGCAGCCTCAGTTCTATATTTCCTAACGATGCCTCTAATATCATCAACAAACTTGGATAAACTCAATGGTTTCATATCTTACAGGATTTTGCGGATGGTGTCGGGTGAATAATGCTTGAAGATTTGCTCGAAGTTATCGAGGACGTTATCGTTGGCTGCCGACGCATCACGCATTACGAAGTATTGAGGCTTCATCTTGGCGATTTCAGTGACAGTGGATTCGTTGACATCCATATCGAATGTGGCGATGAGATAAGTGCCGTCAACGAAGAAAACCTTTTTACCATTGACATCTTTTTCTTCAATCCTTGCTGAGAGTTTGATACCGAGTTCAGGCAGAACTTGGAAAAGCAAGTCAAGCGGAGTGCGGTCTGGCTTGACGTTATCAACGGAGTTGAAAAGGTGCTTCTCGTTAAAATCTTCGGGAGTGTAGAACACATCCTCCATATTTGACGAGTCAAGTTTGAGCACACGGAAGCCGACATCAAGGTCTTTAGCCTTATCTCCGGCTTCTTCCTTTACTTTCTCGGCTGCACGGCGTATACGCTCTTCTCCGATTTGGCAGATGGTTTCGTAACCGGATTTTCGTGCCTCGCTCTTCTCGTCTGTCACTTCGGGAAGCTGCACCATTATGAATTTACGCTTACCTCCATCCTCTGCATTGAGTTTCATAACGGCATGTGCAGTGGTAGCACTTCCGCTAAAGAAGTCGAGAATTAGAGAATCTTTATCGCTTCCCATCTCGATAAGTGATTTCATAATATCCTCATCTTTTGGAAAGGGGAAAATGTCACCTATCAGTTTTCCCAACCGTTCAGATGCAGACCTCGCTGCTTGATAAAATACGCTTTGGGGAGTAACTTTGTCAGTCTCATGTAGATACGTTCGAACCATTATGGTATTATCTGTAGGAAATGATATTCGGCCTTGTTCTACTAATTTATTAAACGTAGATTGGTCGAATCTCCAACCTCTGTTTGAACGAAGAGGAATAACACTGCCAGAAATTGGATTAATTAAATTAAATTTGCGTCCACCCGGAGCTGTCGGGTCATCCTCCTTATATACTCCATTTGCATCAATAAAACGAAACCTTCGATTTCCAAATACAGGTTTCGCCTTATTTGCTCGGTACCATCCAGCTAATTCTTCAGATGCTTTTTTATAATCGTTTTTGTACAATAAAGTTAATCGGGCGGCCTCCTTTAGAACCAAGTCTACATCTACTTTATTGATTTTCCACTCAGAGGGTGTTGCATTGATGTTTTTGGCAAAAACTAAAACATATTCATGATTAACCCCGATTCTTTGAGCCGCGTTTTTATAAGCTCCTTCCCATATCATTAAAGCGACAAAATTTCTTTCACCAAACACTTCGTCACAGACTTTTCTCAGATTATCCTGTTCGTTGTCATCAATCGAGATGAAAATAACGCCATCATCAGAGAGCAAATCACGCGCGACTTTCAGGCGAGGATATATCATATTGAGCCAGTCGGTATGGAAGCGGCCGTTGCTCTCCGTGTTGCGCTGCATCCGGTCGAGGACTTGGTTTCCGATCTCGTCAAAGAGACCGCTTGTTGTCTCGAAATCTTCCTTGCACTGTGCAAAGTCATCGTTATAGACGAAATCATTGCCGGTGTTATAGGGAGGGTCAATATAGATCATCTTGATTTTGCCAAGATAATTCTCACGAAGAACTTTCAGCACATCAAGATTATCTCCCTCTATATAGAGATTTTCGGTGTTCCAAAAATCCTTTGAGGCATCGACATCCGGACGCAGTGCCTTATCTGTCGGTGTATTAGCGAGACGCGAAGCGGCACGCTTATCAGGCCATGTGAACTGATAGCGTTCCTCTCCATCCAAAATAATGTCAGGATCAAGTTCCGCGCGTAGTTTGTCCCAATCGATTTTCATAGAAAGTTTTTTACCCCCCCCCCATTAACATTTCTTCACACTCTGTAACACATTGCGGAAACAACGCAGCAATCTTAGCCACATTCCCATCCACAGCGTCACCGCTTTTCATTTTCATCTTTTCCATTAAGTAAGTTTCAGGAATTAGTTTATATTAAAGATTCGTGATTGATATTGATAAGATTTCAATTTATGAGCAAGGAG
>JAIDSW010000335.1 GCA_029061025.1 Duncaniella sp. | reverse complement strand
CAACTGTAAGGAGGCCCTGGGTATGTACCGCGTCAAGATGCCACTATCTCGATATATATCCGTGACGCCGGAGGTGAAAATCCTTTTGATGACCTTGGCGGAGCGGGAAGTGCTTCTCTTAGTGGCGAGAAAGTGTTACATTCGGCAGGCGATGCTCCTCTGTGGCTCATAAGATATTCCCAATCTTCGCCTCTTACATTAAAGCAGCTCGGAGCCGAAAACAACCTTTACAGCGGTGTTGAAGCTTTCCGTAATGATAATGTATGGGGGGCAAATTCTTCGGTCGAGGACTACTTTTCCATTACACCCTTTCATCCTTCGCTGTTTCTTGACGATCTCATAAAAGTAATTCATCCCGAGGTGTCTGATACCGTCGCATCGCCTCGATTTTTCCATAAATTGCAGTGAAATTTACAGCGGCTCTTATAATCACACTGTTTCTTTTCGCGCTTAATCTGTTCATAGGTGCGGTAGATATTCCGGCAGCGGTGGTGGCTGACATCATTACCGGCGACGGAGGATCGGATATAGAGCGGTTTATAATCCTGAAATCCCGTCTGCCAATGGCTATTACAGCTGCTCTTGCGGGGAGCTCGCTGGCCGTGACCGGACTAATGCTACAGACAGCTTTTAGAAATCCGCTTGCCGGGCCTTCGGTACTTGGTGTCAACTCAGGAGCGTCGTTGGGTGTGGCAGTCGTGATTTTGCTTATGGGTGGAAGCGTGGGAGCCGGTGTGTCATCGCTTCAAGGCTATGCGGCAGTAGTGGCCGGAGCTTTTGCAGGCAGCATCGCCATAATGGGAGTGCTTATCGCTCTATCATCATTGCTGCGCAATACTCTCATGTTACTGATCACAGGTATTATGATAGGGTATCTCGCATCATCGGTGATTATGCTGCTGAATTTTCTCTCAACGGCCGAGGGGGTACAGAGCTATGTGATGTGGGGCATGAGCAGTTTTGCCGATGTTACCACTGCCCGCATGCCGCTTTTTGCTGTGCTTTCAGTCGCCGGCCTCGCCATGTCACTGCTGCTTGTAAAGCCTCTTGATATATTGATGCTCGGCGACGGATATGCCCGCAACATGGGTCTCAACGTCACAAGGCTGCGCAATATTCTGCTGCTCGCGACCGGACTTCTTACAGCTACGGTAACGGCTTTCTGCGGGCCGGTAGCGTTCCTCGGTCTGTCAGTGCCTCATATAGCCCGCCTGATATTCCGCACCGACATCCACCGCCGCCTTCTTCCGGCGACGATGATAACAGGAGCGGCTGTAGCTCTTATGTGTAATATACTCTGTGTGCTTCCGTCGGACACGGCTTTACCCCTCAATGCGGTAACTCCTCTGATAGGTGCTCCCGTAGTAATATGGGTTCTCCTTTCACGCAGGCAACGCTGATGGACTAAAGAAAAAATTACTCCCGGCATGTCGAGACACGACACGTCGGGAGTAATCATATTCAGCTTTACCAATTATTCTTCTGCGAGATTTACGAGGTAAGCTTTGGTGCGTCCCGAGGGATATACGCCTCGGAGAACGAGAAGCTTGTCGTCATCATCGCTTTTCATGATCTGTCGATAAATTTTTTCGACATCGGAAGGGGATGAAACCTTGATATTATTGATGGAAAGGATTATGTATCCCTTCAGCACTCCTGACTCCTGAAGGCGTCCGTCGGTAAGGGATTTTACCTGAACTCCGCCGGATATGCCGAGCAGACGGCGGGTCTCATCATCGACGGCAGCAAATTCCGCACCGAGCGAATCGATCGAGCCGGGTTTTGTAACCTTGGTGGTACCGTGGGTGTTGAGGAGCTTTACATCTACGGTATGTTCCTTGTTGTCACGGATATAAGTTACTTTAACGGTATCTCCGGGACGGTATTTGGCAACCTGCTCCTGAAGCTGGGCTACATTGTCGGTATTCACGCCGTTGATTTTCACAATTACGTCACCTTCCTTTATGCCGGCTTCAAGAGCTGACGATCGGTCGGCAACAGAGGCCACATAAACACCCTTGCTAACTGACGTAATATTATGCTCGCGGGCGACTTCATTGTTGAGATCCTGAATCGAGACACCGAGCACCGCACGCTGCACGGCGCCATACTGGCGTATATCGCCCACTACTTTCTTGACGATCGATGTGGGTATCGCGAATGAATATCCGGCATAGTTACCGGTCTGTGAATAGATTGCTGTATTGATACCTATAAGCTGGCCTTGAAGGTTTACGAGGGCACCGCCGGAGTTGCCGGGATTGACAGCCGCATCGGTCTGAATATATGACTCAATACCCATGGGACGGGAGTGTGATACTCCCGAAATGCTGCGCGCTTTGGCCGACACGATACCGGTGGTGACTGTAGAAGTAAATCCGAAAGGATTACCCACTGCAAGTACCCATTCACCCACTTTCAGCTCCTCGCTATCGCCTATGGGAATTACAGGTAGGTCGGTAGCGTCAATTTTTATCAGAGCGAGGTCAGTGGTAGAGTCAGTTCCTACAACGGTGGCATCAAATGTGCGGTTGTCGTTAAGCGTGACCTCAAGACGTTCGGCCTCGTCAATGACATGATTGTTGGTTACGATATATCCGTCGGCACTTATTATCACACCCGAACCGAGACCCGATTGCTGCTGCTTGGGCTGCTCCGGTTGTTGCTGAGGCTGATTGCGCTGAGGGCTTCCGAAAAAGTATTCAAAGAAAGGATCGGAGAAATATCCTCCCTGATTTCGACCCTGATAGCGGGGCGTAACGAAGCTCTTTATCGATACTACGCCGTTGATGGTGTTTTCGGCCGCAGTGGTGAAGTCGGCTTTGGTTTCATCAAGCGGAGAATTCACGCGGTAATAACCCGCAGCCACTCCGGGATCGGTGATGACGGTGTCAGAAATCGCAGCTGATGTTCCTAACGATTTCTGAAGTGCAAATGTAGTCACAGCTGAGCCGAGTATAGCTGATCCGGCTGCAAGCAAGATGATTGTATTGCTGAATTTCATAATGATTAAGGCTAAAATTAGTTTTGACTTTTATACTATATAGACGGCAAAAAGCGTGCAATGTTATATTGCTAATAGCTAAAAATGTCAACTTTTAATTAAAATTAGGTGAAAATTTAACAAATTAAGAAACCACCCGTATCAGTTGACACGGGTGGTTGAAAATTTGTACGGGTGAAATTATGGTCAATCCTCGAAATATTCTCCGGCTACGCTTTGAACAGCGTCCTCGTCGACCGACCATTCACCGGAGTCATCGGCAGGCATGTTGACGAGATCCATCACGGAATAGTAATCGAGATCATCGCTGTCAGTATCTCCATCCACTAATTTCACCTCGAAAGTCTTGGGATTGATTTCTACCTGAGTATCGTCGTCATACAGTTCTTCGCCTGCTATAAATTCCACAACCGCATCGATGATACGGTTGACGAGCTGATCATATGCATCCATAGTCGTAATGTTTTAGAAGTTATGGAGCAAAGATAGTAAAAAAATTCCGAATTATTTTTCGCGTGCTTCGAAACCTGCGGCATGTACGGCGTCGATTACCGCTTTATTGTCTACCGTTCCGTCGACAGTGGCGATTCCGGCCTGAAGGTCAACCTCTACGGTATTGACACCTTCTACTGCGGCGATAGCTTTTTTAACGGCATTCTGGCAATGGGGGCAGTTCATCCCCGAAATAATATATTCTTTAGTCATATCGGTATAATTTATTTGTGGGTTATAGAATCTTCGTATAAGAGAATAAATCAGCAGGGCTGCAAGTATAGCCGAGCAGAAAGTGGAGAAATTGTTAAATTCATGATGACATGCGCCGTGCATGGCTGAATCGCTGCCGATGGCAAACCATTCAGCCGGCATGAGATAGTCAATGGCAAGTCCCATTGCCATGGCTCCCGCTATGATGGAAGCGAGATATACTATCGCTGCACGTCTGCCCATCTCACGCGAAATCAATGTGAACGAGGCGAAATTAGCAGCCGGTCCGGCCATGAGAAGCACGAATGCAGTGCCCGGAGAGAGTCCTTTGAGCATCAGGGAGAGCGCGATAGGTATGGAGCCTGTAGCGCACACATACATCGGAACTGCTATAATAAGCGCTATGAGCATCGACACGATGGGGCGGTTGCCGAGAATGGCAAAGAAGTCGGCCGGGACATACACCGTGATAAGCGCGGCAATAATCAGTCCGACAGTCAACCATAATCCTATACTCGACACGAGATCGATAAATCCGTAGCGAAACGAGGCAATTACTTTTCTCATAAAAGAATCGTTACGGGAATCGGCGGCGTCGGGAGCATAGTCACATTTATCCGATTCGGTTTCTCTGCGCTCGGTAGTACCCACTGCTGCACCTCCGGCCACTGCGGTGACCAAGGCTGCTACGGGTCGAAGCACTGCGAATGCCGGACCGAGCAGTGACCACGTGGCGGCAATAGAGTCGACTCCGGTTTGCGGAGTGGAGATCAAGAATGCCGAGGAGGCGGCGCGGGAAGCTCCATTGCGTCGCATGGCTATCGCCGTGGGAAGTACTCCGCATGAGCAGAGTGGCAGAGGCACACCTATAAGAGCCGATTTTACCACGGTAGAGAGTGAATTTCCCGAGAGATGGCGGGCAAATGTCTCGCGTGATACGAATGCGTGAAGCACTCCGGCAATGAGGAAGCCCAGCAAGATATAAGGTGACATCTCGTTGAGCATGTATAAAAGCGAATCTAAGAAGTTCATAGTAATTTTTTACACTGTGATATTT
>JAIDSW010000334.1 GCA_029061025.1 Duncaniella sp. | reverse complement strand
AAAGAAAAATTGACATATAAAAATTTTATAGCCAATTTTTTACACCTGTTTTTACATTTTTTGCTGTCAAACTCCCGTATTATATATATGTGAGAATTTCTCAAAACCAATAATTTTACGGGTCACTTAACCGACCCACAAAAACAGCCACAAAGTTAATTATTTCCGCGCAATTCTCAAAGCAGTGGCATAAAAGCTGGGATTAAATAATATAAATTAACGGATTTTTCTTACCTTTGCGTTGCCGTGTCCCTCAAAGGCCGGCGACTAATACGTATCATCAATTCTGCAATCCGTATATGGACACTAAAAAACTCGAACTCATTCTCGTCACCCTCGCAGGACAGGATCACCCCGGTGTGACCGCGGCTTTCACTGAAATACTCGCCCGCTACGATGCTGGCATTCTTGATATCGGTCAGGCTGATATACACCATACTCTGTCGCTGGGTATACTTATCAAAACACATTCCGACGTTTCGGGCGACATTATGAAAGAATTACTTTTCAAAGCCTCGGAACTGAATATCAATATACGCTTTGCGCCGGTAAGTCTTGATGAATACGAGCAATGGGTAGGACGTCAGGGAAAACACCGCTGGATCATTACTCTGCTCGGTCGCCGGCTCAGAGCAAGCCAGTTTGCCGACGTATCGCAGGAAATATTCAAGCAAGGCCTGAATATCGACGGTATACAGCGCCTGACGGGTCGCATGCCGCTCGGAGAGGAAGAGCAGCCGCTGGCTAAATCGTGTGTGGAGTTTTCAGTGCGCGGTACACCAGCCAATTATGCTGAGATGCAGAAACGTTTCATGCAGCTTTCGCAGGAGGAAGATTTTGACATATCTGTGCAGGAGGACACTATGTACCGCCGATGCCGCCGCCTCATATGCTTCGATATGGACTCAACCCTTATCGAGACCGAGGTTATCGATGAGCTCGCTATGCGAGCAGGCGTAGGCGACCAGGTCAAGGCTATCACCGAGCGCGCCATGCGTGGTGAGATTGATTTCTGCGAGAGTTTCAAGGAGCGCGTGGCGCTGCTTGAGGGACTTGACGAGAGCGTGATGCGTGAAATCGCTGAAAATCTTCCCATAACCGAGGGTGTTGACCGACTGATGGAAGTACTGAAACGCGCCGGTTTCAAGACTGCCATTCTTTCGGGTGGTTTCACTTACTTCGGTAACTATCTGAAACAAAAGTTTGGATTCGATTATGTATATGCCAACGAACTCGAGATAAAAGACGGCAAGCTGACGGGACGCTACGTCGGTGATATTGTCGACGGCAAGCGCAAAGCCGAACTGCTTAAACTCCTCGCTCAGTTTGAAAACGTCAATATCGCTCAGACCATAGCCGTGGGCGACGGAGCCAACGATCTGCCAATGCTGTCGACCGCCGGACTCGGTATCGCTTTCCATGCCAAGCCCAAAGTAAGAAAGACCGCCAATCAGTCAATATCCACAATAGGTCTCGACGGTATACTCTACTTCCTTGGTTTCAAAGATTCATTTATAAGCTGAAACGATAGCCTTGATAACATTTTTTTGCACAAAAAGGATTGTTTCGCTAATAAAATATAAAAGAAAATCGCTAAATTTGCAGTGATTTTTCACTGACCCACTTCAATCCAAAGAGAAGGACCAAAGAAATTATGAAACTTTTACAGCAGAAACTCGCAAAATACACTGCTCCACTGGAAGCCAAAGCCGCCGGAGTATATCCGTATTTCCGTGCTATTTCTTCAGAACAGGAT
>JAIDSW010000333.1 GCA_029061025.1 Duncaniella sp. | reverse complement strand
CACTTTTATCTCGGCGAGGATGTGAGAGTGCTCCCGTGGTTTCATCTTCTTTTCATCGAGAACAACGGCATGGCATTCGGCATGGAGCTGGGCAGCAAGCTCTTTCTGACACTTTTCAGAATCGCGCTTGTGGCGTGGCTCATATGGTATATAGTGAAAATAAGCGATATACGCCATATCGCCACCGGATATTTCGTGAGCCTTGCGCTGATCATAGCCGGCGCGGCGGGCAATATATTCGACTGCCTTTTCTATGGCCTGATATTCAATAATCCCTATCCGCCCGAAGTGGCGGTGATGTTTCCCGCCGGAGGAGGCTACGCGCCCCTGTTTTTCGGCCGGGTGGTGGATATGCTCTATTTCCCGCTCTTTACGTTTACATGGCCGTCATGGATACCCGGAGTAGGGGGTAGGGAGTTCCTGTTTTTCCAGCCTGTGTTCAATATCGCCGATTCGGCCATATGTATAGGAGTGGGACTGCTCATATTCTTTTATTCCAAGTACATACTCACCCCTACGGCATTGCGCCGCCGTGCCGGGGAAATCGATAATCCACAACCGGAGCAATGAACCGACTGCCGGCATATATAGCAATCCTCCTTGTTGCCCTGCTCACGGCTTGCGGCAAGACCCCTTCATATGTGGTGGCGCCCGATGATATGGCGCTCCTCATGGCTGATATACACACGGGTGAGGCCGTGGCTGACAACTCGAGCGAATTTCGCTCCGATTCTCTGCGCCAGCTGCTGAAACAGTCGATTCTCGCCAAGCACGGCGTAACGAGCGAGAAATTTGACACGTCGCTTTACTGGTATGGCCAGCACGTGGATATCTATATGGAGGTGAATGAAAAGACGATAGAGATTTTGCAAAACCGTCTGGCCGAGGCTGAGAAAATAGGAGCTACCGAGGCGACCATACGCACGGCTTATACCGATGCCGACTCGGCTGTGGTGTGGAACTCGCCGTCGGCATTGCGGCTCACGGCTGCTTCGCCCATGTTTGCCTCGACGTTCCAGCTCAGAAGCGACCGCGGGTGGGAACGCGGCGACGCTTATACGCTGTCGCTCCGTCAGGTCAGGACTGACGTGCCTGTGAGTGCCGTGATCGCCGTGAACTACGACGACGGTACTACGGAATATGTTGACGCCGTGTATCGCCCTGACTCGGAAGGAATGCAGCAGCTCACTCTCTATCTTGACTCGGCTCGGGTGGCACGCAATGTCTACGGAGCGCTGTCAGTACCCCGCTTGGAGAAAGAGGAAGCCGTATATGTCGACTCTGTCACACTGCTTCGCACCCGCACCAGTACGCGGGCGCAATACAATGCAGCGTCCCAACATAAAGTGAGAGCTAAATGATGACGCCGCAGGTGCGCAACCTACTCTGCCGGGCTTTTGTAGCGCCCGGCGTGGTGATAGTCAATGCCGTGGTCAGCTATAGGGTAGATACCATGACGTTGCTCTCGGCTCATGAATTTGATCATGAAACGGCATCGACAAGCCATTACGACGGAATTGCCGTCAATGGCCTGCCGATGAATAATGTTGAGCTTAAGATTTCCGCTGACGGTTTCAGGGAAACACTTGCCGAGATAGAGGCGTCGCTCGAAAAGAGCGACAGGATTATTCTTGTACCTCTTTCGTGAGTTCGGTTTCAGCTTCGGTCTCGCCTTTCTTGTCGGCGCTCTCGTAGGCTTCCACGATACGCTGCACGAGCGGATGGCGCACTATGTCCTTCTTGCCGAACTCTATGCGGCCAATGCCGGGCACACCTTTAAGTACCCGCAGCGCCTGTACAAGACCCGAGCCCACGGAGCGGGGAAGGTCGATCTGCGTCACGTCGCCTGTGATAATCATCTTTCCGTTCATACCAAGACGGGTGAGGAACATCTTGATCTGGTGCGTGGTGGTATTCTGCGCCTCATCGAGCACTATTACGGCATCGTTGAGTGTGCGGCCGCGCATGAAAGCGAGAGGTGCTATCTGAATCACTTTCGTGTCAAGGTATTCCTTGAGCTTCACGGCGGGAATCATATCCTCGAGTGCATCGTAGAGCGGCTGAAGATACGGATCGATCTTATCTTTCATATCGCCAGGCAGAAAACCTAATTTCTCGCCGGCCTCCACCGCCGGCCGCGACAGGATGATTTTCTTGACCTCACGGTTTTTCAAGGCTTTCACCGCGAGAGCGATCGCAATGTAGGTCTTGCCCGTGCCGGCGGGGCCGAGCGCAAATGTAAGGTCATTGTCGCGAAACGACTTCACCATCTTGACCTGATTGGCATTGCGGCCCGAGATGGGTTTGCCGTTGATGCCGTAGATTATCACGTCGTCGAGCTTAGGCTCGTCGGGAGTCTTTCCTTTCACTATATCGAGGATTACGTCCTCGGTGAGTTTATTGAACTTCGAGCAATATTCCTCGAGTTCCTTGATTTTCTTTTCAAATTCGGCAGTTTCGGCATCGTCGCCTATCACCTTTATCACCGAGCCGCGGGCTGTGACGCGGAGCTTCGGGAAAAGGTTGCGTATAAGCTGCATATTGGAGTTGTTGACTCCGTAGAAGCTTACCGGATCGACCGAGTCTATTATTACTATGCGTTCTATCATTGTAAATGTTGATTCAATTAGTTAAGGCCTATGTCCATACGTGTCCACAGGCATGAAGGTATCATGCTCCACAGAGCTGTCACCACGCGCCAGCGCCAGTCGACGGTAGCCACGCGCTTGCGCTTGAGCACGGCAGCCTCGATGAGTTTTGACGCATACTCCACATCCATCTCCATGATGTAGTCTGTCGCCCCGTCGAGCAGGGGAGTGCGTATGAATCCCGGGCGGATGTCGGTGAACGATACGTCGACATCCTGCTTGCGAGAGAGCTGATCGAGCGCTTCGAGGTAATTTTGCTGAAAGCGCTTCGAGGCGCTGTAGCCAGCTGCAACGCCTATGCCTTTGGTGCCGGCCACCGAGGTTATTGCAGCAATCTGCCCCGGGGTGGTAGCGGTAGGGCAGTCGCGGTAATACCGGTAAGCGGTGGCTATGATGCGGGCGAAGCCCACCACGTTGGTCTCCAGCATATTCATCTCTTTTCCCATGTCGAGGGAGGGATTCTGAAATCCCACGCCCGAAGCGAGAAGCAATATGTCCATGCCGCCGAGTTTCTTGATGAGCCCGAGGAGGCGCTTCCCGGCGTCGCGGGCGGTTACGTCGATCACGGCATACTCCACCATGTCGGGATTAATGTCGCGAAGTTCCTTGAGCGGGGCTTCGGAGCGGGCGGCTACACCCACTTTGAATCCCATACCGATGAAATCGCGCGCCACTACGTTGCCTATACCCGATGATGCGCCCACTATGATGATGCGTCTTGTATTTTCCATTATTCAGTTGAATCAGTTGATGATAAATCGTTGTCATCAATATCAACCGCTGCGGAGCGCTTTTTGTTTAGCGGAAGGGTATAGGTGATCATCAGATTACCGGTCAGCTCGCTTGAGCGCGTGCCGTAGCCGGGGATATACATAGGTTTTCCGTATGGCGATTTTGACTCATGGAGTATCCAGTGGAATCCCACGGCCCAACCGAGCGACAGGCCGCTGACTATCTTTACATTCAGTCCCAGAAGCAACTCGGCATAACCAGCCGTAGCGCTTCGGCGGGGTATGGAGAAGGATGTCGAGGTGTCCCAGTAGCCGTTGTCGACGGTCACGTTGTCGATCGAATAGCGGTAGGGCGTGAAGCCGTAGCGCAGGCCTGCGTAGAGCTGATAGGCTTCCGAAGAGTTATAGAGGAAATTGTAGTTGGCACCTATCTTGAAGAAGGGAGCCATGGGTGACTTGAAAGTGAAGTTGGCGTTTGACGGAGTTACGTCGGCCATACCTATTCCGGCCTCGAAATAGGGAAAATATCGGTTGTGAATCGACAGGGTCGCCCACGCGCTGCCTAAGCCGTAGTGTTGCCCGAATATGCGCAAAGCGGCGTCCCACAGGTTCAATCCCACCTGCAATCCGTTGATGGTGGGATAGACCATTTTGGTAGACGGGCGGATGGCCGCCGAGTCCACATATTCACGCCCGGTGATGGTGTCGACCAGAATTGTATTGCCCTTGGCATCGAGCTGCTCCACCACTCCGGCCGGACGCACCGAGTCAGTCTTCTCGCGATAGGATGTACCTGTCGAAGGAACACCCACCGGCGTGATGCGTCGCTGTGCCGACAAGGGTAAAGCCATAAACAGAGCTGCCGCGGCTATTATAATAATGTGGAGCAGACGTGTTTTCATCGTTCATCTCCTTTCTGTTGAGAATCGTCACGCAGATATATGCGGATGGTCTCCACGTCGAAGTTGGTGATGAGGGGATCAATAAGCTCCACGCGCTCGATCACCCGGGTGGTATATTCGAGGTTGTCGATATGGTAGCGGTACATAGCCCCGCAATCTTCCGAGGCAAACCAGGGTGTGGCCGTGTACTCCATCGTGATCTCATCCACCACCACGGCATCGGGATCGGAAGTATCGCCGGCTGTGAATGAAAGCACATAGGTGGTGATGTTATCGCGGGAGCGCAGGGGCATGTATATCTGGCTCAGAGTCATGGCAGGAGTATAGAGCAGCGAGTCGCCGGGAGCGCCGAGACCCATCACCGACAGACCTGTGACCGATACGGCCTTTTCGGTAGTGGCCGAGTAAAAACCTGCCAGCGGCAGCGAGTTACGGTTGCCGATACACCCGGTAGCGTCGCAAGCGGTAAGCATCAGGGCTGCGACTGCGGCGGCTGAAAATGTGCGAAGTATTGTCAGAACTTTCCCCATCGGAGGATTTCGGTTAGGTTTTTACGTTTCTTTGGGGTGGGAGTGAGGTCGTCGGCGGGATAGCCGAGGGGTATGAGGGCAATCGGCTCCACGTCGGCAGGCATGTTGAAAGCCTCAGCCACGGCGGCGGCATCGAAATTGCACACCCAGCAAGTGGCAAGACCGAGGGAGGTTGCGGCCAGACACAAGTGCTCTACAGCTATGGCTACGTCTATGTCGGTATGATCCTTTCCATCCGATTGACGGTGCCATGCCTCGGAGTGCAGCCCGCATGCCACGATATAGACCGGAGCGGTCTTGAACCAGTCGCGATGATAGCTCGACGCCACGGCCTGACGCAGTTCAGGCGTGTCGGCCACGACGAAAAGCCACGGCTGACGATTGCATGCCGAGGGGGCAAGACGCGCCGCATCGATTACCGATAGCAGCAGCGAGGGTTCTACCTCGTCGGGCTTAAAGCTGCGGCATGAGAAGCGATCTTCGCTCAGGGAATAAAATCGAGGATATGTATCGAGACGCATCATTGGATTTCTTCCTTGATTTCGTATTTGTTGCGGTCAGTGGAATTGCGCACCACGAGCTCGCCGATGAATCCGCTCAAGAAAAGCTGAGTGCCGAGTATCATCATGGTGAGCGCGATATAGAAGTAGGGCGAGTCAGTGACCAGGATATAGGGCATGCCCGAGTACATGTGGTAGAGCTTCATGGCTCCCACGGTTATTATGGCAATGAAGCCTATGATGAACATGAGCGAGCCGAGCAGACCGAAGAAGTGCATGGGCTTGGCTCCGAATTTGCCGGTGAACCACAGTGTCGCGAGGTCGAGATAACCGTTGACAAATCGGTCGAGCCCGAATTTCGTCGAGCCGTATTTGCGCGCCTGATGATGCACCACCTTCTCGCCTATGCGCGAGAATCCCGCGTTTTTGGCAAGATAGGGGATGTAGCGGTGCATGTCGCCGTAAACCTCTATATGCTTCACCACCTCGTTGCGGTAGGCTTTCAGACCGCAGTTGAAGTCGTGAAGATTCTTGATGCCCGACACGAGGCGGGCTGTGGCGTTGAAAAGCTTTGTGGGGATGGTCTTCGACAACGGATCATAGCGCTTCTGCTTCCAGCCCGACACGAGGTCGTAGCCATCGGCCGTGATCATTCGGTAAAGTTCGGGAATCTCGTCGGGGCTGTCCTGAAGGTCGGCATCCATGGTTATCACCACGTCGCCCTGCGCGCGGGTAAATCCGGTGTGAAGTGCGGGCGACTTACCGTAGTTGCGGCGGAAACGCACGCCTTTCATGGCCGGATTGCTCTTGCTGAGCGATGTTATCACCTCCCAGGAGCGGTCGGTAGAGCCGTCGTCGATAAACAGCACCTCATAGCTGAAACCGTTTTCAGCCATGACGCGCTCTATCCATTGGGCGAGTTCGGGCAGCGATTCCTCCTCGTTGTATAGCGGTACTATTACTGATATATCCATGATAATTTGTTATTTCGATCTGTTGCCTAAAAGTGAGATGATTCCGCTCAGCACCATCGAGAGCAGCGAGCCTGATACGATGCCGAGCAGTATGAACTCAATCACCATGTCGATGGCGCGGGGCACCATGCCCGAGTCGAGTATCTGCTGTGCCATGTCCTTGGACTGCCGCAGAAATTCGGTGGAACTGTCGATCTTCATTTCGGCCAGAAATTCAAGCTGCGACCTGAAGAAGTCAGGGTTGATCCACCGCAGATAAATCAGCAGCATGGCGCATGCAATCGTGCACCCGCAGGCAAATATCACAAGACCCTGCATCCACAGCATCGAGAAACTCGATGCGCCACCCAAACGGGCGGCGTAGCGCTTCATCATTATGAAAATCACTACCGGTACTCCCGCCATCATTATCAGAGCCGGGAAGCCGAGTATTGGAAACTGCTGCGACAGAACCGTGGCGTAGAAAAGTACGGTGAGATATATTCCGAAAATCAGGCCGTCTTCGGCTCCGCGACGGTAGGGTGACTGTATCATTGACAAGGTGATGATGAACGTGGTTTAGGTACTCGCGCGCATCGTGCGCGCTATTAATGTGCAAAGTTACGAAAAAATCCCGGTTAAAGCAAGGGAAAATTTTGTGGAATTTGTTATGGGAAATTTTGAAATTGGCGGGAAATTTCGTATCTTTGCCCGCTGAAAAAATAACAGGGCCGTCCGTATGGCCCGGCAAACTTAATCGAAAATATACCAATGATTAAAATCACTTTTCCCGACGGCAGTGTGCGCGAATATGAAAAAGGCGTCACTCCGTTGCAGATAGCCGAAAGTCTCAGCGCTCAGCTCGCCCGCGACGTTCTCGCCGCATCGGTCAACTCTCAGGAGTGGGACGTGACCCGTCCTATCGAGGAGGATGCCGAGGTGCGTCTCTACAAGTGGGACGATCCCGAAGGCAAGCACGCCTTCTGGCACTCGAGCGCCCACCTTCTCGCCGAGGCTCTCCAGGAGCTTTTCCCCGGCGTGAAATTCGGTATCGGTCCGGCAATCGAGAATGGTTTCTACTATGACATCGACCCGGGCGAACATAACATCACAGCAGCCGACTTCCCCCGCATCGAGAAAAAGATGCTTGAGCTTGCTCAGAAGAAGAATGCCATCGTGCGCGAGGATATTTCCAAGGCCGACGCCATGAAGCTCTTCGGCGACCGCGGCGAGGAATATAAATGTGAACTTATCTCGGAACTTGAGGACGGACATATCACCACCTATACTCAGGGTGCGTTTACCGACCTCTGCCGTGGCCCGCATATCGCCAATACAGCTCCCATCAAGGCTGTGAAGATCACTTCGCTCGCAGGCGCTTTCTGGCGCGGCGACGAGAAGAGAAAGCAGCTCGTGCGCGTCTACGGTATCACTTTCCCCAAGAAAAAGATGCTCGACGAGTATCTGGCCCTTCTTGAGGAAGCCAAGAAGCGCGACCATCGCAAGCTCGGTAAAGAAATGGAGCTCTTTGCATTCTCTCAGAATGTAGGCGCCGGTCTGCCTCTGTGGCTCCCGAAAGGCACCGCGCTCCGCGACCGCCTTGAGCAGTTCCTCCGCAAGATTCAGAAACAGTATGGCTACCAGCAGGTAATCACTCCCCATATCGGTAACAAGAATCTCTATGTGACTTCGGGTCACTACGCCAAGTATGGCAAGGATTCTTTCCAGCCTATCCACACACCCGAGGAAGGCGAGGAGTATCTGCTCAAACCCATGAACTGCCCTCACCACTGCGAGATATTCCGCGCTCTTCCCCGCAGCTACCGCGATCTGCCCCTGCGTCTGGCTGAATTCGGTACGGTATACCGCTACGAGCAGTCGGGCGAGCTTCACGGATTGACCCGCGTGCGCGGTTTTACGCAGGACGATGCCCACATCTACTGCGCCCCCGATCAGATCAAGGGTGAGTTCCTGAAGGTGATGGATATTATCTTCTATATCTTCAAGGCTCTGAAATTTGACAACTTCGAGGCACAGATCTCACTCCGCGATCCCGCTCATAAGGAAAAATACATAGGCAGCGACGAAAACTGGCATCTCGCCGAGCAGGCCATCATAGAGGCTTGCGCCGAAAAGGGTCTCAACGCCCGCACCGAACTCGGCGAAGCCGCATTCTACGGCCCGAAACTCGACTTCATGGTCAAGGATGCACTCGGCCGCCGCTGGCAGCTCGGTACCATTCAGGTTGACTACAACCTGCCCGAGCGCTTCGAACTCGAATATACCGGAAGCGACAACGCCAAGCATCGCCCCGTGATGATTCACCGCGCCCCCTTCGGCTCGATGGAACGCTTCGTGGCCGTGCTCCTCGAGCACACCGCCGGCCGCTTCCCCCTGTGGCTTGCCCCCGATCAGGTGGCAGTGCTTCCCATCTCGGAGAAGTTCAACGACTATGCCGCCCACGTGGCAGCCGAACTCGCCAAGAGCGATATCCGTGCCGTGGTCGATGACCGAAACGAGAAAATCGGCAAGAAAATTCGCGACAATGAGCTGAAAAGAATCCCCTATATGCTCATCGTAGGTGAAAAAGAAGCAGAAAATGGTGAAGTTTCTGTAAGAAAACAGGGCGAAGGTGATAAAGGTTCGATGAAAATTGCTACCTTTGCAGACGAATTGACTCGCGAAGTCCAAGAAATGATTAATCAATAACCCCTCTGAATGGAGAAAAAACCTTACATGCCTCCCAGGCCCCGTCCCGCAGCAGCCGGAAATAACGGTGGCCAGCGCCGTGGAAACGCTCCCGGCCGTCCTAACGACAAGGACCCCTACGCTATCAACGATCAGATACGCACCCGCGAGGTGCGACTGGTGGGAGATAATGTGGAGACAGGTATCTACACCATCCAGCAGGCTCGTGCCATCGCCGAGGAGCAGGGTCTTGACCTGATAGAAATATCTCCCAACGCCGCTCCCCCCGTGTGCAAGATCCTTGATTATCAGAAATTCCTCTACCAGCAGAAGAAGCGTGCCAAGGAGCAGAAAGCCAAGGCTACGAAAGTGGTGGTGAAGGAAATAAGATTCGGACCCCAGACCGATGATCATGACTATAACTTCAAGCTCAAGCACGCAATAGGCTTCCTGCAGGAAGGTGCGAAAGTGAAAGCCTATGTGTTTTTCAAAGGCCGCTCCATCCTGTTCAAGGAGCAGGGTGAGGTGCTTCTCCTCCGCTTCGCCAACGACCTTGAGGAGTATGGCAAAGTCGACCAGATGCCGGTGCTCGAAGGAAAGCGCATGATCATAATGCTCAGCCCCAAGAAAAAATAACGAAATCCCGCGTCACGTGCTGATGCAGGAAATCAATATAACTCGAATTAAAATCTTAAAAAACTAAACAATGCCCAAGATTAAGACTAACTCAGGTGCCAAAAAGAGGTTCGCCCTTACCGGATCAGGAAAGATTAAGAGAAAACATGCTTACAAGAGCCACATCCTTACCAAAAAGACCAAGAAGCAGAAGCGCAATCTTACCCATTTCGCTCTCGTTTCCGGTTCTAACGAGAAGGCCGTAAAGGAACTCCTCGCCATGAAGTAAGCCCGAGGCTTCAACGCATATTTTTCCCGGATTAATTCGTGATTTATAATTTCATTTTTTAACCGAATGGTCAGCACCCAAGTGCAAAAGCCGCTGACATTCACAAATCATTACTTCAATGCCAAGATCAGTAAATCATGTAGCTTCAAGAGCTCGCCGCAAGAAAATCCTTAAACTTACCCGTGGTTACTTCGGTTGCCGTCGCAATGTGTGGACCGTCGCCAAGAACACCTGGGAAAAGGGTCTCACTTACGCTTACCGTGACCGCAAGGACAAAAAGCACAATTTCCGTGCTCTCTGGATTCAGCGTATCAATGCAGCCGCACGTCTTGAAGACCTTTCTTACTCCAAGCTCATGGGTCTTATCCACAAGGCCGGTATCGAGATCAACCGCAAGGTGCTCGCCGACCTCGCCCTCAACAATCCCGCCGCTTTCAAGGCTATCGTTGACAAGGTGAAGGCCTGATCGCTTGAACTC
>JAIDSW010000332.1 GCA_029061025.1 Duncaniella sp. | reverse complement strand
AATATCTCTTTGGCGAGAGGGTCGCCTGCTATGGCAGCGTCGTAAACGTCCTTGGAGGTAATCTGATCCAGAGGGATGTCGCGGAGTTTGGAGTCGTCGTTGCGTATCTCGAGAAATTCGCGAGCGGTGCGTGCCACGCCCGATGCCGAGCAGTAGGCTTCGAGGCAGCCGGTGCGACCGCAGCCGCAGAGGCGGCCATTGTTGCGCTTCATGATCACGTGGCCGAGCTCGCCGGCAAATCCGTCGTGACCGTACACGACCTGACCGTTGATCACTATACCCGAGCCTACGCCGGTGCCGAGGGTGATCATGATGAAGTTTTTCAATCCGCGGGCAGCGCCGTAGGTCATCTCGCCGATGGCGGCGGCGTTGGCATCGTTGGTGATCGCCACGGGGATGCCGAATTTTTCGCTTACCATCTGTGCGAGGGGCAGGGGAGTGGGCCATGGAATGTTGACCAGGCGCTCTATCATGCCGGTATAGTAGTTGGCGTTGGGAGCTCCGATACCTATGCCGTGGATTTTGTCCACTGCATTGTGAGCCTCCAGAAGTCGCATGATTGCTTTATAGAGTTCGTCGATATACTCGTTGACGTCGGCATACTGCTGGGTCTTGATCGAGGAGCTGGCTATCACGACACCGCGGGCGTCGACGATACCGAATACTGTGTTGGTACCGCCTATATCGATACCCACAACGTAGGGTTTGTTCATGACTGTCATAGTTTAAGTTTGATATGATTTCTGATAAGAAGATGTACAAAGATAATAATTTAACATGAGATACGTCCCGATAGATTAAAAAAACAGTATAAAAAAACTAAAATCGTGCGATGTGAGGCAAAAAATTTGCTACCTTTGTCACCCCGAGTGCGGAAACAGATAAAAAAGAACCAATCAAAAAACATGAAAATAAGATCTATTGCCATGGCCGCGTGTGCCCTGTGGGGAGCGTCGGCTTTATCATCGCAGGCGGCTGAGCCGAGCGGGTATTACAACTCGTGTGAAAACAAGTCGGGTGCCACGCTGCTCACTGCTCTTAATCAGAAAATTTCGTCGCATACCACTGTGAGCTACAACGGCCTGTGGGATCTCTACAAGACATCAGACGTGAAGCCCAACGGCAAGATATGGGATATGTATTCGACCAAGGAGTGGAACACCGGCGAGAAGTGCGGCAACTACACTTATGTGGGCGACTGCTACAACCGCGAGCACTCGATGCCCAAGAGCTGGTTTAACGACGCCACGCCCATGTACAGCGACGCTTTCCATCTTTATCCCACCGACGGCAAGGTCAACGGCCAGCGCGGCAATTATCCCTACGGCGAGTGTGCCTCCGGTACCACGCTGCCCTCCCACGGAGGCGTGCAGGCGCTCGGCAAGCTGGGCAAGAGCACTTTCGCCGGATATTCGGGCACGGTGTTTGAGCCGGCTGACGAGTATAAGGGTGACTTCGCCCGCTCCTATTTCTATATGGCGGCCTGCTACAACGACAGAATCTCGTCGTGGAGTAGCGACATGCTTGCCGGCAACAAGTATCCGGCTTTCACCTCCTGGGCGGTCAACCTTCTGCTCAAGTGGCACCGTCAGGATCCCGTGAGCGATAAGGAGAAGGCTCGCAACGAGGTGGTCTACAATCATCAGCGCAACCGCAACCCGTTTATCGACCATCCCGAGCTCGCCGAGCATATATGGGGTGATAAGAAAGATGTGGCCTGGACCGCTGCCGGCGAGGCAACTCCCTCGATCTCTCAGCCTGTCAATGGCATGACCGTAGATTTCGGCTATGCAGCCACGGGTCATCCCGTAAGCAAATTCATCACCGTGAAGGGCGCCAATCTTTCGGCCGCTGCCGCTGTCAGCGTAACCGGTGCGGGCTTCTCGTGCTCGGTTAGTTCACTGTCGGCTGCCGAGGTCAATGCAGGAGTCACCCTCACTTTAACCTTCTCTCCCGCTGCCGCAACGTCGGCCACAGGCACGCTCACCATCAAGTCAGGCTCGGCCTCTACCACAGTGTCGCTCCGCGGTCAGGGTGTCGACGGTATACCCGTCAGCGAGCCCGTGCAGATCACCAGCGAGTCATTTACCTTCACGTGGGTGAATATCGACAACGCTTCGGCAAAGTATACCATCGACGTGATTGAAAATGGCGGCTCGATACTCGGCTATCCCACCACCGTGGCAGCATCGCTTGAGCGCTATACCGTCGACGGCCTTCTGCCCGAGACCACCTACAGCTACCGAGTAAGCTCCTCCACGATGGACAGCCGCACGGTCACCGTCACCACCGGCGCGCTTGTGCCCTGGATCGGATTCCTCTTTGACGGCGATCTGTATTTCACCACCGCTCCCGGCACTCCTTCCGATGCCGCCGAACTGATGGTGGAGACCGAGAATATCGACGGCGACATCTCCCTGAGCGTCACAGCGCCTTTTGAACTTTCCACCGACAAGACCACCTGGTCGACAGCCATTACACTGCTTCCCGACGAGGACCGATTCTATCTGCGCCTCAACGCCGCGCAGAGCGGTGAATATCGCTCGGTGATCAAGGCTGTGGCCGGTAACTATATGAACGACGATACCGAAATCTCGGGCGTGGCATCATCGACTCCCGATTTTGAAGAGACATTCGAGCACGAGAATTCGGCTTCAGGCTACTTCACCGGAAATATTCAGGGCGTGGCTTCGTCGTGGAAGCTCGAAAAGATATATTTCAATAACAATGCCGGCGAAGCCCACAGCGGCGATCACAGCCTGCGCTTCAACAAGAGCGGCGCAAGTTCGGCCGAAATGGCTGCCGATAAGCTCCACGGAGCGGGTGTGGTGACGTTCTACGCCAAGGCGTGGAGCGCTTCGGAGACGGGCGAAGTTACCCTCAGCTATTCTACTGATGGAGGATTATCGTGGATCCAGGCTCGTAAGTTTACCGTTTCATCGCCTTCTTATCAGGAATATTCGGCGACGCTCAACGTGAGCGGCAATGTGCGCGTGAAGCTCGACCGCACCTCGGGCGGACGTGTGTGTCTCGACGATGTCTCGATCTCCAATTTTGCCGGTATTTCGTCAGTAGCCGATCTCGACTATCATCGCTGGGATGCATTCGGTCGCGGCGGTGAACTCGTCGTGGAGACATATTCCGGTCTCACGCTCGATGTAGCCGTAGTGGGTACCGACGGTATCGTATACTACTCCGGCAAAGTTAAGGGCGAATATTCCCTGACACTCCCCGCCGGACTCTACATAGTGGTCGTAGACGACTACGCCCGCCGAGTAGTTGTGAGGTAGGGTTTAGGCTTAAGGCGTTAGGTTTTAGGCTTAATATGGAGCGGGGGTCGCCGACCCCCGCCACAGCGGCAACATGAATTGAACTATTGATTGATAGATCTGTAGGGACGCACACTCGGGTGCGTCCGGCAGCGGATGGTGGGCAACCACGATGCAACTATCTATGTGTCAGTAATGTAGAAACGGTGCTTTGCGCCGTTTCTCATGTGAAGTTCAAAATTTCCGCGCAAATGTCGACGAAGAGCATGACCAACGGTGCGAAGCACCGTCCCTACTTTGCGGGGATAAACGTTGCTCGCGGGGGATGATATGAAAGTTGCCTTCTTGCTTCTCAAGGAAACATCGCAAAGCGATGTCCCTACTCCTGATTCATAGCGATTTACGTATAGTAATAGATTTTTTCGCCGCGGTGGTTTCAATTCATGTTGCCACAGCGGCGGGGGTCGGCGACCCCCGCTCCATATCCATACCTCCCCTAATCCCTAAAGCCTAAAACCTCCCCCCCTAACACCTAATTAAAAATAATTGACTATATTTGCGGTCGAATTATGATAAATCATAAGTTTAAACCATGCGTCTGTTACTATATCCTATTATAATACTCTTGCTGCTGAGTGTGTTTGGGTCGTGCTCCCGTCATGACTATGATGACCGCCTGCTTCGGGCAGAAAGTATAATTTTTGACAGTCCCGACTCGTCGCTTCTCATCCTCGAATCTATTTCTCCCGACGAACTTAACCGCGAGAGCGATCGGGCGCTATATGCCTTGCTCCTTACCGAAACACTTGAAAAACTGCATCTTAATCCTACCGACGATTCGCTGATCTCTATAGCTGCTGACTACTATGATAATCACACTGACGTAGAGCGTCAGGTTCGATCTCATTATTACCGCGGCATTGTGCAGTATCATAATGACAGATATTCACCCGCGATTGTCAACTACTTTCAGGCTCGAGATATTGCGGGTAAAAATGATATGTATTTCTGGCGAGGATTGGCCTGTCGCGGCATTTCGGATATTTATAACGAAACCTATAATTCCATCGAGGAACTAAACTACGCCCGTGAAGAATATGAATATACGCTGAAAAGTGGTCGTCAGCCCTACGTAAACTATGCAATGCTTGATTTAGCAAAAGCACTTTCTAACGATGGGAAAATTGACGAATCACTTCATTTAATAAGTATAATAGAAGATTCAGCAAAATTGCATAGTGATGAATATTTGTATTATGGCGCAAAGCAGTTGTTGGCAACTAATATGATAGTTTTAGGGAAAAATGAGGAAGCATTTCAAATATTAAAAGATTCTCGTTTATTTCCCTTTTTCGAAAAACATGATTCTTTTTTATTAGGTTACACTCTGATAGAAACGAATCGCCTTAAGGAAACTGAGGATTTTTTGAAATCATTTATTGACGATAAAGAGCTGAATAATATTGGTTTAAAATACCTCTATGAAGCAAAAAGAAAAAACTATGAGTTAGCCTTTGAGGTGTGTGAAAATGCGCTTAATCTTACTAATAAAGAAATTAAGCGAGCAGTTAATCATGCGCTAACAACCTCTTTGAATGAATATTTCAATTTAAAAGATGAGCAAATAGCATCTGAACTGGATTCTGCACGATTGAAAAATAGACTATTATTTATCTCAGTTTTCTTGATTGCAATTATATTGGTAGGACTGTCTATATTGGTATACAATAGACAAAAAAAGAAAATTGAAGAAAAAGTTATTTTTGCAGAGCAACTTAAAGAAGATCTTGATAGAATCAGTAATCAAAGTATTTCTTCAGGGGCGATAATTCAGAAGTTGTTGATTTCCAAATATAAACTCCTTGAAGAACTGAGTACTATCGTAATGCAAACGCGGGATAGTAGAACTGCTCGACGCAAAATTGCGGATACAGTTACCGGTCTAATCAATGATTTTACAATAGGCACAGGTCGAATAGAGGAAATCGTGAACGAAATCAATAAAACACACGATAATCTTCTTGAAGATTTTAAAGCCGATCTGCCCGATATTAAGGATGCAGATTATAAACTTTATCTTTTTTCAGTAATAGGATTCTCTAATGCTGTTATTTCACTATTTTTAAATGAAGAAAAAATCGAGGCGGTTTATAATCGCCGCAGAAGGCTGAAAGATAAAATCAAGAAACTTGATGAGGAAAAGCAACTACGTTACTTGAAGTTTCTTTAATAATGGATAATTCTATTCCAGGAATATTTAGATACGAAACAGACGCTCTTTTTATATAAAAAATCACCGAGATATTTGTACAACAAACTCTTTATTTTTAACTTGGTTTAAGTATCAATAAATCAATATAATATAAATAAAAAAAGACAAACGAAACATACGGTATTTTTAGGTAATTGACTACATAGGTTGTAATTTAGCACTTGAAATATTAATAAAAATTCCAGCCTATGAAAAAGATTTTAGTACTATTTTTTTGCACCCTCTCTTTTGCTACTAGTTTTGCGAGTGGTAATGCAGATTCTAATAAACCACCGCAACCCAAAATGGTAGTTTTACGGGGTAAGGGTATTTCTGTCCGGCCAGGTGCTCCATCAAATTTCTTAATTGATTGCTATTACGGAGAAGGATATATTGGATTTGTTTTCCCTTCCGGAGTAAATTTTATCTCAGTAAGCATTTCAAATGAATCAGAGGAGTGGGCAGGACTCGTCACAGTCGATGAGCCAGAGACTATGACGCCGTCATTCTCAGGTGAATATGAAATAGAATGTGTGGCCGACAATGGACATACATTTGTAGGTATAATTGAATATTAAGAACTTTTCTAATACGGTCGATTTATGAAACGATTACTTATTTTCTTAGTCTTAGGTCTAATATGTGTATCAGCAGCTATCTGTGCTGATGTCCGGGTCGAGAGTGTGATAAATATTGGCATTGTTTGCAGTTAATGATGGATATGTTTGATATTGTTGTCATATAACTAAACAGACAAGACGCTTCTATTATAATTTTACAGTAAATTTGAAAAACTATTTATAAATTATAAAAATTCAAGAGAAAATATTTGCAAATGTTAATTATTAGCGTTAATTTTGCGATAATTATTCATTGGCGCCAAATATTGTTTTAGAATCGTTAAATTTAAAAACACAGCTTTATGAAAAGACAGATACTACTTATGTGTTTGAATGCGGCTTGCGGACTGTCACTGCTTGCCGCCCCCGCTGCTGTAGAGTGGGTATGTGTAAATGAAGTGGAAATAGGTGCAGCCGATGGATCGATGGTGAAGGTAAAAGTGCTTGACCGCGTGGAAGCGGCTGATGCAGCTGAGCCTGTGAAATTTGAGGCCGTGGTTACCGAGCCCGGTACACTTGCCGAGGTGATAGGCGACCGCGCGAATGAAATCGATGAGATCGAAGTGAGGGGTCTGATTGATGAGGCCGACTTCGCAACACTTTGGCAGGCAAGTTTTGAGGGAAAACTGAAGGTGGTAGATCTGAGCAAGGCGTTTGCTGTAGGCGACGTGGTGCCCTCCGGCGCATTTTATCATCAGGACGTCCAGATGGATCCACTGACTCACCGGGTCAAGACTATCGCGCTCGAAAAGCTGTCTCTGCCCCAGGGAGTGACCGAGATAGGGTCAGACATGGCAATGTATTGCAGCAATCTGGTCGACGTGAAGTTAAGTGCGCCTTTGAAAAAGATAGGTGCCGCGGCATTTTTCAGCTGCACTTCGCTTGCTGCCGATAACCTGATATTGCCCGAGGGACTTGAGGTGGTGGAGAGGACTGCATTTTCCAACAACTCTGCGCTTTCCGGCCAACTGGTGTGCCCCGCGTCGCTCAAATCCATAGGCAGCAATGCTTTCGCATCGACCGGTTTTACCGGGGTAACTTTCAACGGTCCTGTCGACATAGGTTCGCAAGCTTTCATGGGCTCGAAACTTGAGGAGGTGGAATTGCCCGACGGATGTACGTTTACCGAACTTCCCGGACAGCAGTTTGCAATGTGCTACGCTCTTACCAAGGTTAAACTACCTGCCGATCTCAAAACTGTCACTTTCGGCATGTTCAATTCCTGTATTGCACTTGAGAGTGTGGAATTTCCCGAGGGTCTTGAAGTGATAAGAGAGGAATCCTTTTCCAATGCGGCAATTACCGATCTGCAGCTTCCCGAGGGCACCGTGGCGGTAGGTGCCGATGCATTCCGCGGGTGCGCGAATCTTGAGACGCTTTCACTTCCATCCACGCTTTCGAGTATCGATGAATATGCCTTCGGATTATGCACCGGGCTTAAAGATGTTTATTCAAAAATCGTAAATCCCGGAGCTACTAAAGCATTTACCGGGGTGGATTATCAGAAAGCGATAGTATACATTCCCGAGGGTACCAAGGACTTATATGCAACTACACCCGGCTGGAGCAATTTTATAAACCTCGTAGAAGTTCCTGCTATGGGTGGCGTGGAAGAAATAGGTATTGATGTCATCTCGGCCAAGCAGAAGGTATATGATCTGCAGGGCCGGAGGGTAGAAAGCCTCCATCCCGGGCAGGTATATATCCGTGGCGGAAAGAAATTCATAGGCAAGTAAATAATTAATTTTCTTCATATACATTTTTTTAAGTGATACGCAAAAATAAAAATTAAAATTGTTTTTTTCACTTGGTCGCTGATCGCCGGATGTGACGTCCTGCGGTCAGTGATTTTTTTTGTTTAGGATTAGGTGGTAGGTTGTAGGGATTAGGTTTTAGGTTTTAGGGATTAGGGGAGGTATGGATATGGAGCGGGGGTCGCTGACCCCCGCCGCAGCTGCAACATGAATTGAACTATTGATTGATAGATCTGTAGGGACGCACACTCGGGTGCGTCCGGCAGCGGATGGTGGGCAACAACGGAGAGTGCCCGCGGCACGATGTTGTAGATTCCGCGGGTGCAAGCCCGCGGAATGAATGAGATGACCAAATGAGCTGCGGAGCTGCGAAGTCGTGAATCGCCCCATACAACATCGCAGCTCCGCAGCTCGGGCTATGTAACGAGGCTTGTCCGCGGGCTTGCACCCACGGTTACGGACGACATCGGGTCTCCGACCCTCATTTTGAGGCAGCGAGATATCTCAAAAATTACCAATTTGCTCAGCCGGACGCACCCGAGTGTGCGTCCCTACAGATTTGTCAATCAATAATTTGCGGTTTGCCACTGCGGCGGGGGTCGGCGACCCCCGCTCCATATCCATACCTCCCCTAATCCCTAAAACCTAACACCTTATCCCTACCACCTAATCCCTAAAACCTAAACCCTGCCTGAACCATTGCTCTCCGGCGGCCGTTTTAATGATAGTTATGATTAAATTCTCTCTGAAAATGAAAACGGCAATGAAATTTTTATGTGCGGCTGCCGTGGCTATGATGGCTTCGGTTGCTATGGCTCAGGTGCCTTCGCATCCTATCGAGATCACCACTCCCGGCATAGTTGTGGCGGGCAGTTATGATAAGGCCAAATTACCTGAGGAGGCCCACAAGTTTATCGCGAAATATTTCCCCGGTACTTCGGTGGTGAAGTGTGAGCAGTATTATGCCAAGGGTAAAATCGCGGTGGAGCTGAATACGGGTGTAGATATAGATTTCGACATGAAAGGTAATCCTGTTGAGGTAGAGGCTCCCGATAATGCGACGCTTCCCCGCGAAGTGGTGAAGATGATGCTTCACGACACCGCTTTTGCCAGGCTCATCGCCGACGGTTATGCTGATAGCGTGGAGTCAATCGAGATAAAGCGTGGACGTGTGGTGGAGGTGAGCGTGGACAAGCGCGATCCCGATACCTATATTTTCGACGTCAACGGCCTGTTTATCGCCCTTGAGGATTGATCCAAATATCCTCGGGGTAGGTGACATCCCACAGAAACAGGGCTTGCGGCGGCATGGATGTGCCGGCGGCGCAGCGGTCGCGGCGGTCGATTATATCGCGGAACTGATCGATGGAGATTTTATGTCGCCCTACATCGACGAGCGTACCTACGACGGCGCGCACCATGTTGCGCAGAAAGCGGTCAGCAGTGATTATAAACACGTGGCCTTCGCCGCCCGGTAGTTCCACCCACTCGGCGCGCGTCACCCGACAGATGTTGGTGCGTGCGTCGGAATGCAGTTTGGCAAACGAGGTGAAGTCGGTAGTTTCGAGCAGAAGCGCGGCCGCCTCGTTCATGGTGTCGTAGTCGAGACCGGCGGGCGCTTTCCATGACAGGGGGTAGAGAAACGGAGTTTTTACGTCGGCCGCATAATAGTGGTAGGTGCGCGAAGTGGCGTCGAACCGGGCGTGAGCATCAGGTTTCACTTCGTCGATTGAATATACCGCAATGTCAGGCCCGAGAATGGAGTTGAGAGCCCGCACGAGATTCTGAGTCGATGCCGGAGCCGCCGGCAGATCCACGTGAGCCACCATGCGTCGCGCGTTGACACCCGTATCGGTGCGACCGGCACCTGTCACGGCCACTGAAGAGCGCATGACGGTGGAGAAAGCCTTTTCAAGAGCTTCCTGCACGGTGATTACTCCCGGCTGTATCTGCCAGCCGTGGTAAGGCGCGCCCCGATAGGCCAATGTGACAAAATAGCGTGGCACAGCCGGCGGTGATCAGTCTTTTTCGATATAGGTGTATCCGTAGAGGCCCGAGCGGTAATTGCTCAGGAACTCGCGGCCCTCCTCGGGAGTGATTTTGCCGGCCTTCATCGAAGCGGTCACCCATGCCTCGACCGTGCGCACGAGGCGGCGGGGATTGAACTGCACATAGTCGAGCACGTCGGCCACGGTCTCGCCGTCGATCACGCGGTCGATTTCATAGTGATCCTTGTACACGGAAATATGCACGGCATTCGTGTCGCCGAAAAGATTGTGCATGTCGCCGAGAATCTCCTGATAGGCGCCCACGAGAAATACTCCCAGATAATAGGGCTCGCCGGGCTTTACGGCGTGGACGGGAAGGTAGGGCGAGGTGCCCCCGGCTACGGAAATGAAGTTGGCTATCTTGCCGTCGCTGTCGCAG
>JAIDSW010000331.1 GCA_029061025.1 Duncaniella sp. | reverse complement strand
GCCATACTCGAGACCACTGCCAACCCCTACATAATATCCATGGGGCCTGAGGAGACGTCGACCCGTCGGCTCAATATCGCCCAGGCATTCAACCCCCTCGGCGCTATTGCCGGCATACTCGTAAGCCGTCACTTCATCCTTGCCCGTCTCAACGAGGCCGATGCCTCGGCAAGAGCGGGAATGGACGGCGATTCGCTTCGGGCGCTTCAGCAGGATGAGCTTAACGCCGTGTCAGAGACCTACATGATGATAGGAGTGGTACTGCTCGTGCTTATGGCCGTGATATTCTTCACACGCATGCCTGCCGACAGGGACACTTCCGGACGATGGAATTTCGGCAATACTCTCCGGAGGCTGTGGAAAAACCGCCGCTACCGCTATGGCGTGATAGCCCAGTTCTTTTACGTAGGCGCTCAGACCTGCGTGTGGTCATTCACCATACGCCTTGCCATGCACCGGCTCGGGATTCTTGAAAAGGAAGCATCCATGATGTTTCTCTACTCAATACTTGCATTCACGGCTTTCAGGTTCCTCTTCACGTGGCTCATGAAATACATTAAGCCGGTGTATCTTCTCGCGGGTGCTTCGGTATTGGCGGTGATCACAAGTGCGGGGGTTCTGTTGCCCGATCCGTATCTTGCCGTGACTGCTCTCATCTCGGTATCGGCTGCTATGTCGCTTATGTTTCCCACCATCTATGGAATCGCGCTCGACGGTATACACGGCGACGATACGAAAATTGCCGCTTCGGGTCTCATCATGGCGATACTCGGCGGAGCCGTGATAACTCCTCTACAGGCAGCCGTGTCTGACAGAGCTGGTATCACTTTTTCATTTATAGTACCTATGATGTGCTTTATAGTGATTCTGCTATACAGCGCGTTTATAATATACGATCACAAATCTGACAGAAAATAATATCCATGAAGAATAAGAAAGTTTTCGTTTCAGGATGCTACGACATGCTCCATTCAGGTCATGTGGCATTCTTTAAGGAAGCATCGCGCTACGGCGACCTGTATGTGGGCATCGGGTCTGACGCTACGATTCAGGACCTTAAAAACCGCAAGACAGTATATTCGGAAAAAGAACGTCTGTACATGGTCAAGGCTATCCGCTACGTTAAGGATGCGTATATCAATCCCGGTAGCGGCATGCTCGACTTTCTTGATACACTCGACATAGTGAA
>JAIDSW010000330.1 GCA_029061025.1 Duncaniella sp. | reverse complement strand
ATCCGTTGGCTGCTGTGGCGTTGTCGGGAGCGAGGGCAAGAAATTCCTCATATGTCTTTATGGCACGATCATATTTTCCGTCGCCGTGAAGACACTGTGCCATGCGCAATATCGCAGTCGAATCAGGGTAACCGTAACGGATCGCATTCTGATAAGCCGCGGCAGCACGGGCATCCTGTCCCAGAGCCCGATAGCACTCGGCCATGCGGAAAGCCACCACACCGCGCTCGGCACGTTGCTCTCGGGCCTTGAGCTTGTTGTAGACCTTGCGGTAGGTCTTGGCGGCATCGAAATACTCGCCGCGCGCCATCTGCTCGTCGGCTGTCTTGAGTTTGGCCGTACCGCACGAAGTCACCATCACAAGCAGCGATACAAGCCATAGAGTCAGTCGGATATATCTCATATATTCGTGTGCATAATTATACTAAAGAATAAAACGCCGGAAGAAGGTATAAAATTATTTCCATGCTGAATTTTTTTGTAATTTTGCAACCGAAAAAATTCAGAGATATGAAAAATATTTTTTTCCAACTCTTCATCACCTTTTTCAAGATAGGCGCCTTCACATTCGGAGGCGGATGGGCTATGATTTCCATCATTGAAAAGGAGATAGTCGACCGGCACAAGTGGCTCGGGCGCGAGGAGTTTCTCGACCTGCTGGCCGTGGCGCAGTCGCTTCCGGGTATCCTTGCCGTGAACATATCAGTGGCCGTGGGCGACAAACTTCGCGGCATGCGGGGCAGTATCGTGGCAGCTCTGGGCACTATCCTGCCGTCGTTTCTCATCATTCTCACCATTGCCATCTTCCTCACCCCTGACCTGATAAAGACCAACGACACCGTGTCGCGGATATTCATGGGAATACGCCCCGCGGTGGTAGCCCTCATCATCGCTCCGGTAATCACCTCGGCACGCGCTGCAAAAATATCGTGGCGCACGGTGGCCATACCTGTAGCGGTGGCGCTGCTGATATGGTCGAAGATACCGTTTATCTCCAACCCGATTCTCTACATAGTGCTCGGTGGCATAGGAGGGTATCTGTGGCTTTCTCGGCAGAACAAGCGGATACGTGAAACTGAAAATTCTGAAAATCAACCGTCATGATATATCTTCGTCTTATATGGACCTATATCAAGATAGGTCTGTTCGGCTTCGGAGGAGGCTATGCGATGCTGGCGCTGATCGAGCGTGAGATTGTAGGCCCCGGTTGGATCACCTCCCAGATGTTTACCGACATTGTGGCCATTTCGCAGATGACGCCCGGCCCTATAGGTATCAATTCGGCCACCTACATAGGCTATGTGGCGCCCGGCGAGTATTCGGCCGCATTTGCTTCACCGTTGTGGGGTATTCTCGGCTCGATACTCTGCACTCTTTCGGTAGTATTACCGTCGTTTCTGCTTGTGATTTATACAAGTCACCTAATAGCCCGTCACCGCGACTCGGTGGTGGTGCAAGGGATATTCACCGGATTGCGACCCGTGGTGATAGGTCTTATCGCTTCGGCCGCTCTTCTGCTGATGAACGGAGAGAATTTCGGCTATGAGCAGATGCAGATAGCCTGGAGCGTGGCTCTGTGTGCGGCTGCATTCGTCATGGTATATTTCCTCAAGTGGCATCCGATTCTCATAATCTGTCTCGCAGGTGTTGCGGGATACTTCATTTACTGAACATGTTCACATCCTATCAGGAGGCTATCGACTATCTTTACCGTCAGCTTCCCACATTTCACCGCGAAGGCCCGGGGGCTTACAAGCCGGGACTTGATACGGCCCGCGTGCTCGACGGTCTTTTCGGCAATCCTTCAAGAAAAATCGCCGCTGTCCACATAGCCGGTACCAACGGCAAAGGCTCAACCGCTCACTCACTCGCGGCCATCCTGCAAAAAGCCGGATATAAAACGGGGCTCTATACTTCACCCCATATCGTGGATTTCCGCGAGCGCATCCGCATCAATGGGGTTATGATACCTGAGGCTGATGTGGTGGATTTCGTAAACCGCTACATGGCCGCCGATGCCGGAATAGAGCCGTCGTTTTTTGAGCTCACCACTATCATGGCATTTGATTACTTCGCGCGCAGCGGTGTGGATATAGCCGTGATAGAGACCGGCCTCGGGGGACGACTCGACACCACCAACATCATCACCCCGCTCCTGGCGGTCATCACCAATATTTCCCCTGACCACACCTCACTCTTGGGTGACACACCCGCGGCCATAGCCGCCGAAAAGGCCGGAATTATCAAGCCCGGAGTTCCGGTGGTAATAGGCCGGGCCGATGATGAAAGCGTAAGGGAAGTATTCACCGAAACTGCCGGGCGAAACGATTCTCCCCTCATATTCGCATCACCGCTTGATGCTGTTCCCGCAGCCGACGGCATACTTTACCGCGACACCCCCTACGGGTCTTTCAAAGGAGAACTCGCGGGATATTATCAGATGGAAAATACAGCCACAATTCTTGCGGCTGTGAATGTGCTTTCGCAGCGGCTCGATATTCCGGCTGAAG
>JAIDSW010000033.1 GCA_029061025.1 Duncaniella sp. | reverse complement strand
CTTCGTCGAGCAGCTTGATGATGTAGTCTTTTACTTCCGTATAGAATTCGTAGAGGAGTTGGTTAAGGTTGGGTAACATATGTATATATAGTGGTTAAAGGTTATTCAGAGCTTGGGAAACGCCTCGGAAACGGTGCAAAGCACCGTCCCTACATTTATGAAAATTTATTATTAATGTTGACGGTCGGGCAAATTGCCTTACGGGCACCGCTCACCGGTCTGCGACCGACTTGCGCTATTTGCCGACACGCGAATTTTTTATAAATTTGTCACCACGAATTTAAGCGATATGCTTCACATGCTGAAACGGCATTCTTCGCCCGAATCGACTTTTTTTCAAAACCTTTCTTTAACCGGGAATTTCCCCTCTCACGCCGCAACTTTATGGACTTATCCACATATGAAATTATCAGATGCGCCTATCGGTCGAGGCTACTGTATCGCACCGAGGCGGGCTACCGGGCTACGGTAGGAGTGTCGTTTGAGACCATCCGCGACCGCCGCGACGATGAGGCTGCGATGGCGACGTATTACGACATACTCAACCGCGAGTGTCGCAGCCAATGCGGCGAGAGCCTGCGCGCCATGGTCACGGCCTACCTGTGCGCATCGGCCGCATGTGCCGGCGAGGAGTTTGACTGGCAGCAGCGGCGGCAGCTGGCCTCGCGCAAGAAGTTCTGCCGCTGGCTTTTCCGCAGCGTAACGGCTCCCGTCAAGAAGATCGAAGAGGAGGGGGCGCGCTACAGCCGGCGCGATTGCGACGAAGCGCTGAAAGCGGCATTTTACCCCGACGGCATAGAGGGCGACAGGGCGTATGACCTGATTTTCGTGATGCTCATCACGTTTGGCATCATCCGCCCATGCGACCGCTCGGCCTCGCGCAGCCGCGACGTCACCGAGGCCGACGCCATGGAGTCATTCCACAAGCTGGCCGACCTCGTCGGGCTGCTGCGCGACGACACTCCGCAGATGGGCGTGCTGCCCAAGCCGCAGGTGTTTGACATCGCTCTTTCAATTCTGTCGGGCGACTTGAAGGAGCTTGCAGCTGACTGGTCAGTGGCAAGAATCTGGGAAATGCTCAGCCGCATCGAGGATGCCTGCGTGGCGGTATCGTCGCCCCAGAAGACGGCCGACGCCGGGGTGAACCCCGTGGGTTACACCATGCCGGGAATATGGATCGACGATGCCGACGGCGGCAAGTCGCGCTTCTGGATTTTCCCTGAAAATAAGTGCATGGCATTCTGCTACGAGTGCGTCGGCGGATTTGAGTGGGTGATGAGACCCTACGAATTTGTGTTCTACCAACGCACCGGCGAGAAGGAATTCGAGGATTTCTGCGTCATCACCACCGCCCGCGGCAATGAGCAGATCATCGAACGCGACGGAGTGATGGACCCGGCCGAAATGGTGACGGCGTCCTACACTCTCGGCCGCAATAACGGATTCACCTACTTCGGCAAAATATCCTTTGACCCGTTGACCGGCGATGCCCCTTCGTGGATGGACTGGCATTCCTTCCGCCGACTCCGCCCCGGAAGCGAGCTCCACGCCCGATACTCCGAACTGATAGCCGACCTCTACAACCCGGCCTCGCCGCTGTCGCGCTTTTTAAGAAACACGGCGCCTTTTCTCACCGACTCGTTAGACGCTCTCACCGGCATCGACAATGATTATATTTATGTGTCAGACCTTCAGGCGCCCGACCGGTATGAGATGAGATGTGACGTGGCCGACGATGAGCGATACTGGTATGAGCCCGTGTATCACACCGCCCCCAAGGGTATGAATCTCAGAGACATCGAAATATCGGAGGAGCATCCGCTGTATATACTGCCGCGGTTTGCTGACCGCTTCAAGTCAGAGCGCCACCGCCGGTTTGCCGAAGCGTGCCGCAACATCAATATCGACAGCCAGATCACCATCTACCACATCCACGGCGATCAGCGCGGAGTGCTGTGCTTCAACAATTTCAGCGTCGTGTTCCCGCTCACCTCCGAGCTGCTCGACTACGGCGTGGAGCGCCTCACCCACCGCAGCGACCTGCTGAGGTAGACGCCATGAAAATCACCCCGGCAATCAGAACGCACCCCTTACCAACTCCTGAAACTTCAGCGGAATGTCGCCGGTCTCTGACCACCAGTGATCACCGCCATCCTTGAGTACCCACACGTAAAACGAATTGGCCTGCGTGTCATAAGCCCACACAGCCGCCGGATCGCAACACTGATGTGCCATGAATCCCGCGCCCCAATACATCCCTTTGGAATACTCAACCGGGAACTCCACCTGAATAATATCACGCAGCGCGCCCACGTTCATTATGCCCATAAGGTCCTGAAGGCGACCTTTGACCTTGCTGTCGTCAAACATCTTGAATTCCGACATATATTCACCTATATGCTCCTTGAAATAGGAGTTGAGGGGAGTGTAGAGCTTCGGCGCATTCACCACGGCAGCCACCACATCGTAAGAGCGACCCTTCACATTGCTCATCTTCGCCGTAAGATAACAGCGGTCAGTGAAGTCAACATTTGTCCACGTCTCCACGTGCTTGCCATGACAGTCGGTCACCAGCCACTTCGAGTAAGGAGAATCAACGTCGGGGGCGAGATAGAGCCACGAGCACGGCACGTCACCGTCGCGGTCGAGCGTGGAGCGGTAAGCATACCTGCCGCAAACCGTGCCGCTGCCATCCCCGGCAAGTTGCATCACTATCGAATATCTGTCGCCAATCTTCCCCTCAAGATCAAATGTCTGACCCCAAGCCGGCATCATAGCCAAAAGCATCAAAAATATCAACGCAGTCTTTTTCATAAGCAAGATGAATAATTATCAATACGGCTGCAAAAGTAACCATTTTTTCTATCCGTTAGAAGAAATAATAGCTGCACCCAAAGACAAACTTTATAAAGTCAAGAATACAAAAAAAGCAAAGGGTAGCCTCACGGTCACCCTTTACTGCTTACACATAGTACTTAACGTCAGTGGATTTTCGTTTTATGCTTTCTTTTGTCTGACAAAGTTAAAGCTTTTAGTTAAATTATGCAAGCGTATATTAAGATTTTTATGCAGTTACACCGCTTCCGCGCATAAAAATCAAGGGTCACCGCTGTGGATGACCCTTAATTTTATTAAATTTTTGAAAGTGTTAAATTAAATATCTCAACTTTTTGCCGTGGAATTTATCAAATTCTCAACAATATGCCATCAGAGTTAAATTGTGTTAAATCAATTTATTCAGCATACAAGATGTAAGAAGTAAGGGGCTGAGCGGTGCCTTTAAGCACTCCCTGCGACACGGTAAACTCCGCTCCGGTGAGGGCATCCTTATAGTCGCCGGCGGGGAGAGTGGTAGCTGCCGCAACTTCGGCCGGGGAATCAGAGAAATTGACCACTGCGGCTCCGGCCTCTCCGCGGCTTACCACGGCTACGGCGCCGTCGGGCGTGGCTGCCACGCTTTCAGGCTGACCGTGCATGGCGCGGCGGAATTTATTGGCGGCCACTACTTCGGGATGCTTGAATTCGTCGTTACCGCGGGCGCCTATGCGGTTGTTGCCCCAGTAGTTGGTGCGGGAACTTCCGGCAGGGCGGCTGAAGAAGAGCGGCGTGCCGTTTTGGCGCGCGGTGAGGAAAACCCAACCCATGCGGATTGCCTCGTCGGGAATTGCGGCCGATTCGTGGGCGTTGGCATAGGTATCGTGGCTTTCCACCCAGGTCACGAGAGTGCCGGCGGGAGCTTTGGAATTCCAGTCAGCGAGGTCGGCGGCATTGTAAGAACCATGTTCGAGCACGGTGCGGAGCGCGTGGCCATAGTTGCTGGCGGTGGTGCCGATATATTCGGCATACTCATCCTCCTTCACGTTTTTATCCTGAAGCACCTCGCCGTAGATAAAGAGGCTGTCGGCAGGCAGCGCGAGCATGAGACCCTTGACGGCTTCGCGACCGGTAGCTACGTCCCAGAAGTTATTGCGCTCGGCAAGCGAGTCGAGGGGATCGGAGGGCAGACCGATGTGCTTGGCCGTGTCGTAGCGGAAACCGCGAGCGCCAAGATTGATAAGGTCGTTGACGTAGGTGAGATAATAGTGCTGGAAGTCGGGGTTTTCGGTGTTCACGTCGGGCAGGCCTCCCATTTCGCCGGTGGTGCACTGGTAGCGGTCGTTCCACTCGGTGATGGGAGTGAAGCCATTGGCATGAAACAACTTGTCGTGACCGCCCACGGCTGCGTCAAGGTCGGGAAGCACGGCGGTGTGATCCACGGCGGTGTGGTTGGGGAGCACATCCACAATAATCTTCACGCCATATTTCGCTGCCGAGTCAGCCATAGCCTTAAACTGATCGCGGTCGCCGAGCAGATGGTTGCCCACTTTCCAGTCGATGGGCTGATAGTAGTAATACCATTTACCCATCACCGAGTCGCCGGGCTGGGAGAACAGAGCCATACCTCCGTTTTCACCCACGAAGCATGTATTGGCTGGCGAGGTCTGCACGTAGGCATATCCGGCCTCGGCAATATCCTTCATGTTGGCGGCGATGGTGTCGAATGACCATGACCAGGCGTGGAGTATCACATCGTCCTGAGTCTCGGCGACGGGATTCTTATCTTTGGCGGGAGAGCAGCTCACTGCTGCAGCCGCGAGGGCGAGCAGCGGTAAAAGATTTTTCTTCATGTCGATTTAATAAAAGTAAGTATGAATGATGATTTTTTGTATCAGAACAGATTCACGGCCACAAGATAGAGCAGTGTAGCGGGAGCCACGAGCAGCAGCGAGTCGATGCGGTCGAGTATACCGCCGTGACCGGGGATGAGCTTGCCCGAATCCTTCACCCCGAGAGTGCGCTTGATGAGCGACTCCACGAGGTCACCCCACGTGGCGAATGCCGATACCACGGCGCCCATAGCGGCAAGCACGGCTATCGATGTGGCCTCGAAATACTGCGGGAAGCAATACTTCATCAGGAATGCCGAGCCGATCGTGAAGAGAAATCCGCCCACGAGTCCTTCCATCGACTTCTTGGGCGAGATGCGGGGAAACATGGGGTGCTTGCCTATGAGCGAACCCACGATAAACGCGCCCGTGTCGTTGAGCCATATCATTATGAACATCACCAGCAGGAGCGCGCGGCCGTCGGGCAGAGTGGTGATGAATCCGAGCAGTCCGAGCGGCAGAGCTATATACATCTGCGCCATGTAGGAGTAGGCCAGATTGTTGAGCGGCTGAGGCTCGCGGCTGTAGAGCTGGATGATGGGACGCACGAGCAGATAGAGCAGATACATGAGCAGCAGCGTGCCCTGAAGCACCGATATCGAAAAATCCGTCACCCACGGAGCCGCACCGGTCAGAGCCATAGCCGTGAGGCCGAGCGAGAGCACCAGACCGCCGGCAACATCCACCACCGGCGCCGAGGGATTGTCGCCGCGGTTGCCGGCATTGGCCAGATTATTGAACTCAATCATGGCGAGGATGGTGAAAAGAGCCACGAAAGCCATGTACCACCAGCCTCCGGCGAGGATGGCACCCACTATCACAGCCACATACACGATGCCCGAAAGGCTGCGGAGCACGAGATTTTTCATACGCTGTATCTGTTCGGAAATTTCTTTAATCAGTTTCGATAAGTGCAAAATTAAATAATCGGCTTCACTATAACAAATAAATTCGTAAATTTGCGCACTCTATTGATTCAAACTATGAAAATAGCCCATATCGACCTTGGCGAGCGCCCTGTGATGCTTGCCCCGATGGAGGACGTGACCGATCCTTCTTTCCGTCTGCTCTGCAAGGAGCAGGGGGCTGACATGGTATATACGGAGTTTGTCAGCGCCGACGCCCTTATACGCGACATCCCCGCCACCGTGCGCAAGCTGCACATCGACGCCCGCGAGCGCCCCACGGCCATTCAGATTTATGGCCGCGAGGCAGCCCCGATGGTGGAGGCGGCCAAAATCGTGGAGCAGGCCGGGCCCGACATTCTCGACATAAATTTCGGCTGTCCGGTCAAGAAAGTTGCCGGCAAAGGGGCCGGTGCCGGAATGCTGCGCGACATTCCACGCATGCTTGAGATCACCCGAGCGGTAGTCGACGCCGTGAAGATTCCCGTCACGGTCAAGACTCGCCTCGGCTGGGATCATGAATCGAAAATCATAGTGGAGCTCGCCGAGATGCTCCAGGACTGCGGCATAGCCGCCCTGACCGTCCACGGCCGCACTCGCTCGCAGATGTATACCGGGAGCGCCGACTGGGAAATGATAGCCCGCGTCAAGGCCAATCCCCGCCTGAAAATCCCGGTGATCGGCAACGGCGACATCACCACTCCCGAGCTTGCCCGCGAGGCTTTCGACCGCTACGGTGTCGACGGTGTGATGGTGGGACGCGCCTCGATAGGAGCGCCGTGGATATTCCGCGAGATCCGCCAGGCGCTCGACGGCAAGACGATAGAGCCGCTGTCGGTGGCTGAAAAGTTTGCACTGCTGCGCCGGCAGATAGCCGAAAGCATCGACCGCATCGACGAATACCGCGGCATACTCCACATACGCCGTCATCTCGCCGCCTCGCCGCTGTTCAAGGGCATACCCCATTTCCGCGACACCCGCATCGAGATGCTCCGCGCCGAGACCGCCGCTCATCTGGCCGAAGTGCTCGACCGGGTCGAGCAACTCATCACCGATTCTCTCCAATGACTCTCTCCCTTAACTCACTTCACTCCTATGCTCAGATTCATCACATTTCTTGCCGCTTCGGCGGCCATGATTGCCGCTTCGGCTCAGTCACTGTCGACCTACAGCGTAAAGGTGGGCGATTTTGACAAGCTTTTTGTAAAAGGTAACATCAACGTCAATTATATCTCCAATCCCGACACCACGGGCATCGCCGTGTTTGACGCCCCGGAATCGATCGTATCGGGCATCATGTTTCAGAATAAGTCGGGCAAACTCACCGTGAAGATTTCCGACGAACTAAAAGACGTCGCTGACCTTCCCACCGTCAACGTCTACTCGGCCTTTCTCGTCAAGGCCGAAAACTCGGGCGACTCCACGCTCAGGCTTGAGAAAGTGCAGCCCGTGCCTGACATCAAGCTCAATGTGGTCAACAACGGGCGCATCGTGTGCCGCGACCTGCGGGCGCATCGCGTAGAGGCCGCCCTCTCCACCGGCCACGGCGAGGTGGTGCTCTTCGGCAAGTGTGACGAAGCGGTATATAATTTCGTAGGAACAGGCCTGCTTCAGTGCGACGAGCTTGAGGCGCGCGCCGTCACCGTCAAGGCCTTCGGTACCGGTCAGGTGGGATGCTGGGCCACGGAATCGCTCAAGATCTATGGCGGAGGCTCCACCACAATCTACTACAAAGGCTCTCCCGCCGAGATAACAGACCGCGGGGTGGGTATCAAACTGCGGAAAATCGACGAGTGATGTCCGCTCCCGAGAGCCTCAAGACCGGAGTGGCGCGCACGCTTAAGTGGAACGTCATCGACCGCGTGGCATCGCAGGTGCTCTATGCCGTCACGGGCATAGTGCTCGCCAACATTTTGCCTCGCGAGGATTTCGGACTCGTAGGGGCGATACTCGTGTTTCAGGCTTTCGCGTCGCTGTTTGTCGACAGCGGTTTTTCATCGGCTCTCATTCAGGCTTCTGACCCCGACGAGAAAGACTACTCCACAGTATTCTGGTTCAACCTCCTGATGGCCGCCGGACTCTATGCGGTGCTCTTTTTCGTGGCGCCGTTGCTTCCCGCATTGTTCCGGGCGCCCTGGGAGATAGTGCCGCTCGCGAGGGTGATGTTCCTGTCGTTTATCATCAACGCCGCCGCAATCGTGCAGGCCAACCGGCTCATGAAGCGCATGGACGTCAGGATGATAGCCGTGAGCAACAGTATCGGGCTCATCGTGAGCGCCGGCGTGGGCATAGCGCTGGCTGTCACCGGGTTCGGAGCATGGGCTATCGTGTGGCAAACCATCACGCTGGCCGTGGTCAAGACTGCGATATTATGGCTCACCGGTTACTGGCGCCCGCTGTGGATACTGTCGCGGCAGTCGCTCGGGAAGTTTTTCAAGGTGGGATCGGGCGTGATGATAAGCTCGTTTCTCAACACGGTATTTCAGAATATCTACTCATTTTTCATAGGTAATCAGGTGGGCATGACCGCGCTGGGATATTACAGCCAGGCCGACAAGTGGAGCAAGATGCCCACGGCCTCACTCTCGCAGGTGCTCACGGCTTCGTTTCTGCCCGCACTGAGCCGCGTGCGCCCCGAGCCCGAGCGCTTCGTGGCGGCGCTGGCCAAGATGTCGCGTTGCACTGCCTATCTGCTCTTTCCCGCCATGACGCTTCTCATCGTCATGGCCGAGCCGATATTTCACCTCCTGTTCGGCACGAAATGGGATGGCGCGATAGTGCTGTTTCAGATTTTATGCCTGCGCGGCATCTTCACCGTGCTCCAGTCGCTTTACAATAATTTCATCCTTTCGGTGGGCGAAGCCAGGCTACTGGTAATCACCGAAGTGATGCGCGACGCCGCGGCCATTGTCGCCATTATCTTCACGCTCCCCTACATCAGCCTCTCCACCGAGGCCGACGTCACGCTCGGCATCGCCATATTCCTGTGGGGCCAACTTGCCGCCTCGGTTATCACCTGGGCCGTCACCCTTTATCTCACCGCCCGCGTCACCCCTCGCAGCGCAATCGCCTATCTTGCCGACCTTCTCCCCTACATCATGCTGTCGGCCGTCGCCATCGCGCCCGCATGGCTCATGGGCACCCTGAAGTTCACCCCTGCCCTCACCCTTGCGCTGCAAGGCATCACCGCCCTCGCTCTCTACACCGGCATCTGCGCCCTCACCGGCTCCCGCATCCAGCGCGACGCCCTCGCCTACCTCCGCGGAAGGTAATTTTTTCACAAATAGAGCTATATATATCAACCCAATGTCGACGCACACTCGGGTGCATCCTGCGGAACAATTCTCAAACTATATAACGAGGCTGCGTCAAAATTTGCTATTTCAAAATGTGTACCGGCGTCCGCAGGCCGCCGAGTTCTTCGTAACCCGGGTCGCCGCAGCTATGCGGAGG
>JAIDSW010000329.1 GCA_029061025.1 Duncaniella sp. | reverse complement strand
GTATCGATGAGAATGTGTTTGAGGAAAATACCGAGATTTACCCAATTTACAATATTAAAGGACAACGTATCAAATCACCTTCAGGCGGACAAATAGTGATACGCAGCGGTAAGAAATTCATTAGCGACTTCTGATATAGGCTTCACAAGATTATAATGATATTCGACTCTTCGCCTTCTGATTTCAGCTCGGATTTTTCAGATAAGTCACCTGATTCATCTGTGATATTTACCGATGACAACATATGTGGTGAGGGAGCTTCCTGTGTCGTCTATCGCATGCGTATCGGGGGATTGCGCCTCGCCGTAAAGCGACTGCGCCCCGAGTATCGTTCACGTCCCGAATATATCGCATCCTACCGTAAAGAATTCAATTTAGGTCAGCAGCTTAAGCATGACGGTATTCCTGTATACCGAGATTTCCGAGCCGATAATCAGGATGTCTTTATTGGCATGGACTATATTGACGGCTTGACCTTGGATGAATTTATTGACACCGCCACGGGGCAAGACTATTTCAGAGATACTGACAACACGGTGCGTTTTTTAACCCAACTGATAAATGTTGTAGCATATCTTCACCGCAGCGGAGTGATTCACTGTGATATTAAGCCAGCCAATATCATGATTAGGCACAGTGACCTCGGGGTGATGCTTATTGATCTTGACAAATCATATTGCGACACGATCGATTCCACTCACGGAGGCACTGCAGGTCACAGTGCTCCGTTGAACGACGGCGAATTACCTACCGCAAGTAAAGATTTCGCAGCGATCGGTAACATTGTTTCGTATTTAGCCGATCACGTCAAGCGTTTCCCTTATTCCCGATTCAAGCGATTTCAGAAAGCTTGTCACGACAGGCAAGCCAACAGCGATAGTCTTCTAAAGGCACTTCAACATCGCTCTCTGACAGGATTGCTGATTTTTGCAACATTATTCATTTGCTTGGCAGTCATTGCACTTTATTTAGCCTTCAAACCGTCAGCCTCCCTCACTCCCTTAGAATCTGACTCCTTGATTAAAAACTCTCCAGAAGCCGCCGATTCAGTTTCTACTGAAATCAATGCCTCAAGCATTCCAAAGCAAAAAGCTGAGATGACATTCGATTTCGATAAACTCATGGAACCGTTCAATCGCGAAGCCGACGAAGCGTTTGCCTCGCTTGCCACCGGATCTCTCGGGGACAATGAGATTCAAGAACTAATGTATAAGATAATAAATTCCTATCTCGACAGTTATCATGCAATAGTTGCGGAATTTAAGAATGAAAATCCTGCAATGTCTGACATCGAGGTGCAGCTGGCGGTAGCCGATCGTAGCCAAAGTAGCCGCGCTACAAGATTATATGAACAGTTTGTTCAAGCCTGTGCCGATACAATAAAAATGCGCCATCCCGAGTCATACGACGACCTCGATTGAGCTAAATTCTTCCTCTTTAGCGACTCAATCACAGCATGAGACAGCCCACAATAAAATCCGGCAAATGGAAGAAACACATCTGCCGGACTTATGATAGCTGACTTCTGAAAAATATGGCGGTTATCTGATTATTAACGTCTTAGCCATGCCCTTGATTATGATAATGTAGACTCCGGGGACGAGATTGTTAATATCAGCCTTTACGCACTGCTTTTTTAGTAACTGTCCCTTCAGATTGTAAACGTCTACGCAGCCGGTATCTTCCCCGAGGATAGAATCAAGGCTAACCATACCTGCCATCACAGGGCACTCCGCTTTCAGGTCAGAACCGTCGACGGTGGATGCTGTAATCACGCATGTACCGGAGCGGAGGATTGATACAGTCCCGTACTCATCAACTGTAGCAGTATTTTCGTTACTTGAGCTCCAGACAACCGACTTATCGGAGGCGTCTTCGGGAAGCACGGTAGCGACTATGGTAAACGTATCGCCCACATTTCCCATCCATTCATCGGGGTTAAGGGTAATACTTTCAGCCATAACGGGAGTTTCTCCGTAGGTCACTCTTCTTGTCTTGACGGAATGTACATTTCCGTCCTCGCCGTGAACCTGCACTATAAGGATCAGATCACCTTTCGGAAGACCTGTCAAGTCAGCATGAATCCGATTGCTTCCTGAATCAGCTTTTGCTGCTACTCTTGCCGGATTGTTAGAATTGCCGCTGATCTCAAGGCCGCTCTCCTCGTGAATAATCCTCCATTTATATGAGAACTGAGAGTCGCTCTGCGAATTTATTCCGAATACCATTGCCGAGTCTTCTATGTCGGCGAAGAGTTCATAATCCGATGTATCATTGTCAGGCTCAAAAATCAGAGTCTCCACGAAGTTGTAAGTGAACTCATTGAAAGCCTTGTCGGCAGCCGTCATCCGGGCCAATCCCCAGATGCCGGGTGCACTGCCCTGAGGCAGAACTACCTTTATAAGATAGTGTTCCCACACGGTAGGATCTCCGTCAAAGTAAAGAGTCCCGAAGTTTCTATGATAGAAATATTCAAAATGGTCAGTTCCCTGCGGGTCACGAAGCGTATAACTGCATTTATCAAAGCCCGACTTATCATCACGGGCGTAGAATGAGATAGTTACAAGGGTTTCGCCATCAGGTGCCTCAGGATGCGTGGGCTCGGCATACACCGTAATACGCTGCAAATCGATTTCCGGATACGTAGTATCAGGGTCAACGGTTTCAATGTGTATGGTCTCAATGGGATAGTCATTCTCATCCATAGAGAAATTATACCAGGTGTTGTTACCGGCAATGTCAATAAGAGATATGAATGACAGATAATAATCACCGGACCTGAAATATTCGGTAATAGGGATGTTGATGGTACATTCACCGGTCTCTTCAGAATATGCTCCATCATAGTCGTTGCAGTAAGTACTGCCGGGGAACTGCATTCTGCACAGGATTCTTTGGAATCCGATATTATCCGAGGCTTTGAAACGCACCTCAAGATTCCGGGCATTATGACCCTCAATGATAGTGTCAGTTATAGTATACTTGAGATCTCCGCCATATACAGGTGCCTCTGTATCTTCAAGCGAATTATTGACATAGAGGTCAAATACGCAGTCGTTCTGCCCTTCAAAACGCTGGTATCCCTGATTATCAGAGATTACGATGTCACCCGCAGTCCAGTGTCCCGACTTGCTGTATTTGCTGATTGTGACACTACCCCGAAGTTTATGACCCGTTTCATCAACAGGATTCATACCCAGGTCAACGAATTGAGAACCGTATGTTCCATTGTCAAGCATAAATACAGGACTTGTAAGTCTGACGTATGCTCCGGAAGCACTGTCATCATACCCTTCTACATTATTGAGTTCGATCTCGACAGTAACAGTCTTGTCGGCATCGGCTGCTCCTGTTGAGGACACTTTCAGGCTTTTGATTTTCCCGGGATAATCATAATCGGGATATAGATTAAGGACTTCAAAAGTGAGATGATCGGGAATCTTGGAGATGTAGCGCGTGCCGTGCATTATACGATTACAGATGAAATCATATTTCTCAGGCGCACGTGATTTCAACTTGTCAGGATTCTTCAGGTAGAAAGCGATTGACTCGGCCATATCTTCATTGGGATTATGAGCGTGGGCATAAGCGCTTACAAACTCTGCGTCCTTGGTAGTAGCCCACCCGTCAGAAGCATTGGGATCCTCATACCATCCGCCTATCTTTATCCATTCATTCTTAATCTCGTCAGAGAATACAAATGCCCACAGGAAATGTGCTTTTTCATGAAGGATAAGACGGAGTGTCTCTTCGTTCTCATTGTTACCTCCGAATGCTTTCTCGGTGAACTCTATGTAACCGTTATCCACAGGCCACGACACTGCGGCGGCTTCCGGATAAATCGGATGCGGCATACCGTTGATGCGTCTTATGAGATATTTCAAGTGTGAAGTGGCATGAAAACCTTCAGGCAGCTCTTCAAGCATATTGATGACAGAAACTAACTCTGATGGAAAGAAACTCCGGAAGTGGGTATTCGTCTCATCCGTAATACCCTTTGTCAACTCCTCATAGTTAATATCGAGTATCCGACAGCCGAATCGCTTTTCAAGTATCATATTTGCGGCATACTCATCGTTACCGAAGTCAGTGACAAAATTCGTCATCGCATGATGGAGTCGCTTGGAGAACAATCGTCCGCGCACGCCGTCGAGATCAACCAAGAACGGATTGGCATAATAAAACACGTCTTTTGATATTGTCACGTCATAGCCGTCGCCCATATCAGTTACCGTAATATCATCGGCAAGATGATCAGGAGTCAGGTGAAAAAGCGCATAGTGACGCGACTCATAGTTGACCGGAAGGGTTTTCAAGGTCTCTACAAGACGGTAGGCATATTCCTGCGTCCAGGTTTCCATGTCGTTGTCAAGATAGATGTGATAGTCTCTATCGAGTATTGTAAATGATGGTACATCTGCCGGCACTATCTTCTTCCCGAGAAAATCAATCTCAAGCGGCTTGTTGACGTAAGAGGTCTGGGTATATCCGGCCGGACTCCCATCCTCTTGCCAGGAAAATGACCATTCATCAGTATTTCCCGACTGCTTTGTAACAGTAAGTTTAATTGGCACGGAAGGATTGACATTGCCGTTGTCAACTACAACCGTTTGCGACGGCGACGACGCATAGCCCCCGGCCTCGATCTTGACAGAGTGAGTCCCGTCGGTAACATTAGTTAAAGATTATTCACCGTCAGCATTTACACTC
>JAIDSW010000328.1 GCA_029061025.1 Duncaniella sp. | reverse complement strand
CTTCGATCGAGTCCTCTACGGCGGGTTGCGGGGCCTCTGTCTCAGCGGTATCCACAGGAATGTAAGCGGGAATTTCTTCGGCTTCGGGTGAGAGTATCTCCGTCTCGGTGACTATCACGGGCTCTGATACCGATACGGCTTCATTATCGTCAATTCTTTCTTCCTCCTCTTCCACCGCCTCCACCGAGTCAAGCAGCTCGTCGGTGACTGACGGATTGAGCGCAGCCGGAGCAAACTGGCTGAAAGGAGCGTTGACCTTCTCGGCAAGCGCTTCGTCGGGAATAAACGAGAGCTTGTCGGGAGCGTCGGGCATAGGCTTGAATTCGCCGAGTCCCTTGATTTTCACTGATTCTCCGGCAGCGAGAGCATCGCTTACTACTGCAAAAAGTTCCTTGATGAATTCTTCGGAAAACGCTGAGGGTTGCGAGGCTGCGGCCGAGAGACGCGATGCGAGATCCTGGAATGATAACTTCTGATTCATAACTTCTTGCGTAATATGATACTGGGACTGAACTTGACAGTGATGGCGGGAGGCATGAGTGTGCGGCTGCCGTCGGGATCGGTTACTACGTATTCGTCGGTCTTTTCGGCTGAAAATGTACCGAATCCGGGAATAGCTATTGAATTGAGGTCAGCGCAATTCTCTCCGATTATATCGGTCAGCGAGCCGAGCAATGTGTTGACGGTGGCTGAGTTAAGCCCCATTCGCTCGGCAAGTGTCGATGTGATCTGCTTGTGGTCCATTTATTTTAAGGAGGTAACGGTATTTAGTCAATAAGTATATCGCGGATTTCGTAGCGGGGGCGGTTTTTGACTTCGATGAAGATTTTTCCGATATATTCGCCAACGATTCCTATGCCCATCAGTATCAGGCTGCCGAGAAACCACACTGAAAGCATCAGCGATGTCCATCCCGGCTCCAGCGCAGGCTTGAAGAAATAGGAGATGAATACGTAAGCGCCCACGGCTACATCAATCAGAAGCAGAATCAGTCCGGTAAGAAATATCATCCTCATCGGTTTGGCCGAAAATGAGGTTATGCCGTCGATGGAGAAGCTCAGCATCTTCGACAGCGGATATTTCGATTCTCCGGCAGCACGCGAAGCGCGGGCGTAGGTCACCACGTCGGTATCGAGTCCTATCATGGGGATTATACCGCGCAGAAACAGATTCTTTTCGTCGTAGTGTGACAGCATTTCGAGAGCCCTCGAACTCATCAACCGGAAATCGGCATGATTGCTCACCGTGTCAAGTCCCATGGTCTTCTGGAACTTATAAAATGCGAGAGCTGAGTTGCGTTTAAACCATGTGTCGGTATCGCGGGAACTGCGCACACCGTATACGATCTCCTTGCCTTCAATGAAGCGGTCGACCATCTCGCGTATAGCCTCGGGATCATCCTGAAGATCGGCATCGATGGATATTGCTGCATCGCAACGGTCTTTGACAGTCATCAGTCCGGCCAGGAGGGCATTCTGGTGGCCGCGGTTGTGGGCAAGTGAAATCCCTTTTATGCGCTTGTCGGCGACATGAAAGCGGGTGATGAGTTCCCAGGTGGAATCGCGGCTGCCATCATTGGAGCACATCACATAGCTGTCAGGGCTGATTTTGCCTTCTTCCACCATTGAGTCGAGAAGGCGCAGCAGAGCGGGCAGCGTGATGGGAAGCACTTCCTGCTCATTGTAGCAGGGGACAACGATGGCAATTACCGGACGTTCCATGGTCTTTTACTTTTTAATAGTTGCGGGCAAAAAGTACGCGGCGCTTCGACGGACGGCCTGTCACCATACATACACCGGGGGTATCGTCGCCGTCGAGAGGGATACAACGCAGTGTCGCTTTGGTGTCTTCCTTGATTTTCTCCTCGGTCTCGGTTGTGCCGTCCCAGTGGGCGAGGATAAAGCCGCCTTTTTCTATTTCTTTCTTGAATTCATCGTAGGTGTCGACCGTGCGGGTCATTTCCTTGCGGCGGTCAAGAGCTTTCTTGTAAAGATTCTGCTGGATTTCTTCGAGAAGATTCTCTATGTGGGTGGCGATACCGTCGATAGGAGCGACGTGCTTTTCGAGGGTGTCGCGACGCATTACCTCTACAGTACCGTTTTCAAGGTCGCGGGCACCGATGGCGAGGCGCACGGGCACGCCCTTGAGCTCATAGTCGGCAAACTTGAAGCCGGGGCGACGATTCTCGGCGTCGTCGTATTTCACGCTGATGCCGGCGCCGCGCAACTCGTCGATGATGGGATTGACCTTCTCGGTGATGGCTTTGAGCTGATCGGCATTCTTGTAGATGGGAATGATCACTACCTGAATGGGAGCGAGGTGGGGCGGGAGCACGAGGCCGTTGTCATCGGAGTGGGTCATGATGAGGGCACCCATCAGTCGGGTGGATACGCCCCATGAGTTGGCCCACACGTATTCAGGTTTGTTTTCCTTGTTGACAAATGTAACGTCGAATGCCTTGGCGAAATTCTGGCCGAGATTGTGTGATGTTCCTGACTGGAGAGCCTTTCCATCCTGCATCATTGCCTCGATGGTGTAGGTGTTGACGGCGCCTGCAAAACGCTCGTTGGCGCTCTTGACACCTTTCACCACAGGCATCGCCATGTATTTTTCAGCGAAATCGGCGTAGAGGTTGATCATCTGCACGGTGCGTGCTTCGGATTCCTCGGCGGTGGCATGGGCGCAGTGGCCTTCCTGCCACAGGAATTCGGCTGTGCGGAGGAACATGCGGGTGCGCATCTCCCAGCGCATCACGTTGGCCCACTGGTTGCAGAGCACGGGCAGGTCACGGTAGCTGTGAATCCAGTTTTTGTATGTGCCCCAGATGATGGTTTCGGATGTGGGGCGTACTATCAGCTCCTCCTCAAGACGGGCTTCGGGGTCAACGATCACGCCGTTGCCGTTGGGGTCGTTTTTAAGACGGTAATGAGTTACCACGGCGCATTCTTTGGCGAAGCCTTCCACATGCTCGGCTTCGCGGCACAGGAACGACTTGGGGATAAGCAGGGGGAAATAAGCGTTTTGAACACCTGTAGCCTTAAACATTTCGTCGAGTGTATGCTGCATCTTTTCCCAGATAGCATAACCGTAAGGTTTGATTACCATACAGCCTCTTACGGCCGACTGCTCGGCCAGATCAGCTTTTACTACAAGTTCGTTATACCACTGCGAGTAATTGTCGGCTCGCTTGGTGAGATCCTTTAATTCGGTTGCCATTACTATATAATTGTGTTTTACTACTGCAAAGTTAGTGAAATTAGCTGAATTACTACCATTATTTTTATTATTTTTGCGTATCATTCCGCCCAACTATGAAGCGCGATACACTACAGTCAGGTCACAGCGAGTTGATTCCCGAGAGCATCGGCTGCGGGACGTGCTCGCTGCGCCCGTTGGTTGCGGGAGATATTGACGAGTTGCTGTCGCTGCTCGCAGAGGATGAAGTGGCGGAGTATATAGCGCGAGGAGAGGGGTATGCTCAAGTGCTTGTAGATGAAAATCTCGCGGGCGAAGCAGTGAATATGGCCATAACCGATGAAAATGCTGAGTTTGCGGGTTTCGTTTCGGCCGTTCCCGTGATAAACTGCTATCCGGCGATGCCGAGGTGGAATGTTGAGTTTGCGGTTTCGGAGAAATTTCGTGGCAGAGGTTTTGCCACCGCAGCCGTCGCCGGCTTTTGCCGCTTCCTCCTGCAGATTTTCGCTATTCCTCGCGTTGTGGCAGATATATGCGATGCCGATAAGGGTGCGATACGTGTGATTG
>JAIDSW010000327.1 GCA_029061025.1 Duncaniella sp. | reverse complement strand
GCACCCGGGGTTAGCTAGAGTGCTACCCCTCCGGGGTGCAAGAGGATGGCTATCGTGCTCCTGCTGTGTTGTAATTTAATGGAATAATATATCGAAATTGTTATTATACCTCAAAACCCTTGCAGTTCGCCGCGGCCGAAGCTGCGGTAGGTGTCGGGCTCTATCTCCACGTCGGGCTCCACGAGGGCCGGGGCGGCGGGAAGCGGGAAGCGGATGTATTTTATCGAAAGTCCGCGGTCGAGCCATTGCTGCTCGTAGAAAGTGCGTATGTCGGGCACTTCAGCAGCCACCGGGGAGGCATACAGGTCGTCGGTGATGGCTTCGGGATTGATGCCGTTGGCGGCAAGCATCTCGCGGGTATAGGTGTAGAGAAACGGACTGTCGGTCTTGAGGTGCATGATACCGTCACCCACGAGCACCTTGCGGTAAAGTTCGAGCTGACGTGTGCCGGTGAGACGCTTGTTGACCTTGCGCATCTGCGGGTCGGGAAACGTAATCCAGATCTCCGACACCTCGCCGGGGGCGAAAAAATAGTCGAGCAACTCGATCGACGTGCGCAGAAATGCTACATTTTTCAGCCCGAGGTCTCGCACCTGTGTGGCTCCGGTCCACATGCGTGCACCTTTGATGTCGATGCCTATGTAGTTTTTCGACGGGTCGCTTTGAGCCATGCCCACTGCATATTCGCCTTTACCGCAGCCGAGCTCAAGCACTATGGGGGCGTCGCGATGGAAAAAGTCGGCGTTCCAGCGACCCTTGAGCGGGCAGCCGCCCTGCTCCTTGAGCACTCTGAACGGATACTGGAGCACACAGTCGAGTGTCTCCATTTCGGCAAATTTCTTGAGCTTGTTTTTTCCCATGGCGGTGAATAAATATGTTGCGGTTACTTGGCTATCTTGAATGTGGCTTTTCGGTGGCCGGAGTCGACGGTTACTATAAGTACCTGAGGCGTGATGCCCGCGAGAGGTATGGTGAGTGACGTGGCGCCGTCGCCCGCGGCTGCTGCCAGGCATCGGCCGTTAATGTCGTAGACCGAGGCGGCATCTATCGCGTAGTCGGAACTGACGATCAGATCTGTGCCGCTGATCGAGAGGCTTACCGAGGGCTGCGAGGCGGGGGCATCGGCCTCGATCTGTTCGATGCCGGCGGTTGTGATGACAAATTCATTCCACTGCTCGGCGGCGAGAAATGAGTTTTCCATCGACGGGTTGACATATAGGGTCACTTTCGATTGGTCGATACCGTCCCATACGCCGGTGCCGGTGGCGGGAACTTCGGTGGCGCGGCGGGCGTCGATGCTCTTCAGCGATTGCATTCCGGCCATGGCATGGTCGTCGATAGAGGTGAGAGCTTCGGGAACAGTCACATTGCTGAGCGATTCCATTCCGGCCATGGCATAGCGGCCTATGGAGGCCACGCCGTCGGAGAGCAGGCCGGTCGATGAGTCAAGAGCCCCGGTGCCTTTGAGGGAGAAATCATCGAGCGACGTGACGGTCGACGGTATATTGAGCGCTTTCAGCGCATCGTCGGCAAAAAATGCGCCTTCACCTATGGTTTTCAGCCCCTCGGGCAGACGCACCGAGACGAGCTTCCCGCAATGGGCGAAAGTGTAGTCGCCGAGCGACGATAGATTGCGGCATCCACCCATGTCGGCGGCATTCAGTCCCGAATTATAAAAAGCGCCCGTGCCGGTGGAGGTGAGACCTGCGGGGAAACTGAACGATCCCAGCTCAGTGCAACCGGCGAAGGCATAGTCGCCTATGACCGAGGGAGAACCTTCTACCCGGCTGAGCGACGTGCATCCGCGGAATGCGTAGGCGGGCACCTCGGCGGCGTCAAAAGTGACTTCGGAAAGCGCGGTCGAGCCGTCACACAGGTGTGAGCCTGCCGATGTCACCGTGGCAGGGATGGTGAGCTGCGTGAGGGTGCGGCAGTCGGCCAGCGCGCCACGGCCTTTTTTCTTTACCGAGGCGGGTATGGATATGGAGGTGATGGCTGTGGACATGAGCGCGCCGTCGCCTATCTCCGTAAGCGTCGCGGGGAGAATCACTGTCGAGAATTTGCCGCCGGCGAGTATGTAGGCCGGAAGATGGTCGGCCTTGTAGTCGGATCGGTTTGTGGCCAGACGGCTGTTGATCTCCTCCTCGATGCGGGCTTTCGACAGGTCGAGGGTGGAGAGGGCGGGAAGGGAGGCTATGAAATGGAGGTCGGAAGCGTTGACGGGGCCTGTTACGGTGAGCGTTGTCACTGTCGAGGGGTCGGCTCCGAGAGCAGCCTGAAGGGTACCGGCTGCAGTGGTGGTGATGTCGGTGGCCTGTGCGGCTGCCGACACTGTGAGCATTATTGCGAGGAAGAGATGTTTCATTAAGTCAAGTGTTATGTGTAAAGCAGTTATCTCATCGACTGCATGTCGACGAGGTGACGGTAGTAGCCGTTGAGCGCGAGCAGCTCTTCGTGGGTGCCGCGTTCCACTATGCGGCCTTCATGAAGCACGCATATCATCGAAGCGTTGCGTATGGTCGAGAGGCGATGGGCGATGACAAGCGTTGTGCGGTCTTTCATCAGTCGCTCCAGGGCTTCCTGCACCAGTTTTTCGCTCTCGCTGTCGAGAGCCGAGGTGGCTTCGTCGAGTATGAGGATAGGGGGATTCTTGAGAATGGCGCGGGCTATCGACAGGCGCTGGCGCTGGCCGCCTGAGAGCTTGCAGCCGCGGTCGCCTATATTGGTATCGTAGCCGTTTTCGCTTGCCATGATGAATTCGTGGGCATTGGCGATCTTGGCGGCCGCTTCCACCTGCTCGCGGGTGGCGTTTTTGACACCGAAGGTGATATTGTTGTAGAATGTGTCGTTAAACAGTATCGCCTCCTGATTCACGTTGCCCATCAGTTCGCGCAGATCATGCACGGCAAGCGAGCGTATGTCGTGGCCGTCTACGGTTATCGAGCCGCCGTCTATGTCGTAGAAGCGCGGCAGCAGGTCGGCGAGTGTGGATTTGCCCGAGCCGCTCTGTCCCACGAGAGCTACGGTCTGTCCCGGCTCTATCACGAGGTCAACGTCGCTCACCACCGGGGTCTCGGGATCGTAGCCGAATGTCACGCCCTTATATTCGATGCGGCCGTTGAATTTGCCGATTTTTTCGGGATTCTCTGGGCCTTTGATGGGATTCTCGGCCGAAAGGATCTTGTCGACGCGCTGCATCGAGGCGAGGCCTTTCTGAATGGCATATACGGCTTTGGAAAGTTCCTTGGCAGGGTTGATGATCGAGTAGAAGATCACGAGGTAATAGATGAACGATGCGGCGTTGATGCTCGATGTGCCCGAGAGGATGAGCGTGCCGCCAAACCACAGCACTATGGCTATCGTGAGCGTGCCGAGAAACTCGCTCATCGGGTGGGCGAGCGACTGGCGGCGGGCTATCGTGTTGGACAGATTGTAAAATACCTGATTGCCGTCCTCAAAGCGGGTGCGCACCTTGCCCTCGGCGTTGAATGCCTTGATGATGCGCAGGCCTCCGAGTGTCTCCTCGATATAGCTCATCAACACGCCCCACTGGTTTTGCGCTTCGAGCGACTTGCGTTTCAGCCTCTTGCCCACGCGCCCCATCACCAGGCCGGCTATAGGAAGCAGTATGAGCACGAATACCGTGAGCTGCCACGATATAAATATCATCATCGCCAGGCACACTATGATCATCACGGGATTCTTGAAAAGCATGTCGAGCGATGCCATGATCGAGTTCTCGATTTCGGCCACGTCGCCGCTCATGCGGGAGAGCACGTCGCCGCGCCGCTCGGAGGTGAAGAATGCCAGCGGGAGCGAGAGTATCTTGTCGTAGAGCTGATTGCGTATGTCGCGCACTATACCCGAGCGCATGGGTATCACGAAGTAGGAGCTCAGGTAGGTGGTGCCGGTCTTGAGCGCGGTCATCACCACGAGCAGTGCCGCAAGGGCCGCGAGGGTCATCGAAGGACCCCATGCGGCGATGCACTCCTGGGTGTAGTAATAGAAGTTGTTCATTATCACCTCCTTGAGCGATGCGCTTCCGAGAGGCATAAAGCCGTATACATCCTCCTTGACCTTAAAGAGCATCTCGAGGATGGGGATGATCACTGCAAACGAAAACAGTGTCAGGAATGCCGCAAGGATATTAAAAAGTATATTCAGGGCGAGATACTTCTTATAGGGCGGCACGAATCGCAGTATGATACTTTTAAGGTCGTTCATATCGTAGGGTAATGTATACATGAAAAGCCCGCGCGAATTATCGTCGTGCAGGCTGTATGCTGTGTCATGAAATTTCGGGTTGCGGCCTCGCTGAGCGGGCACGACCCCCTTGCTTCATGAGAGGCTTTTTTGAAGGTATACGGCAGCTGATTATTCGCCGGCTGCGGGAGCGGGTGCAGGTGCGGGAGCTGCGGGAGCGGGTATGTCGAAGTCACCGCCTACGGTCTGCTCGGTGGCCACGG
>JAIDSW010000326.1 GCA_029061025.1 Duncaniella sp. | reverse complement strand
CCGCCTTGTAGGTGAGGAATATGCATAACGGCAGAAGCACCGATGCACTCAGCCACATTCCTTGCCACACCTCCCACTTGCCGTCGCGGGCAAACTTGTAGCCCGTATTGTCGATAATATAGTAGAAAATGAAAAGGAATACCGAGATCACCAGCGGCATACCCAGACCACCTTTGCGGATGATGGCGCCGAGTGGAGCGCCTATGAAGAAGAAAATGATGCAGGCAAACGACAGTGTGAACTTCTTTTGCAGCTCGATGCCGTGCTTGCGCACGGTCTTCCAGTCGTCTTGCAGCGTGTAGCTCCGGTATTCATATTCCTGCTTCATGCGACGCGCCTTGTTGAGCGCCTGCTCGAGATTGGCGCGGGTTGTTTCACTGTTGGCGCCGCGGAATATCGAGTCAGTGTTGAGCGGAGCGGTCATCATCACGTCGCGACGCACCACATCGCGCCGTCCGGAGTCGGTGGGCACGCTCACGGTGCGCGACAGGCTGAAGAAGCGCTCGTTGCGCAGCGACGTGCCGTATTCACGGGAGAGCGTGTCGATGGTGCGCGACACCGAGTCGATAGTGGCCCGCAACTCGGTGTAGTTCTTGCCCACATACTGGTTGCGCATGCCCTGCTCGTCCATACGGTTGAAATTGGCGTCGAAACGCATCATGATTTCCTTTACGTCAAACGACTCGCGGCGGTAAGGCACATTCTTCATGTTGGCCGCGGCGTCCTTCAGGTTTTCAAACGACTCTCCGTTCCACAGCTTCAGGTAGAGATGTGTCTTGTCGGGCGTAATGGCGAGGCGACCCGAATCGGCGAGAATGATCGAACTGTTTTCAAACCCCTTGGTGATGTCGTAGATCATCATCTCGTAGAGCATGCCGGTCTCCTGATTTTTCTCCGCCACAAAGAAATTGTAGCCCGGAATCTGGTCGTAGAAAACCCCTTCGGGAATCTCCAGCTCGGGCGACTTCTGGCGCATGGAGTAGAGCAGCGTCCACATCTTGGTCTGCGCTACGGGCAGCACATCGTTCTGAAAGAAAAAAGCCCCCACGGCGATAAAAACCATCAGCACCGTGAGCGGCATCATGGAGCGCAGCAGCGACACGCCCGCCGCCTTCATGGCCGTGAGCTCAAACTGCTCGCCGAGGTTGCCGAACGTCATCAGCGAGGCAAGCAGTATGGCAAGCGGCAGCGCCATGGGTATCATGGTGAGCGCCGCATAGAAAAACAGCTCGGCAATTACCTCGATACCAAGCCCTTTGCCCACAAGATCGTCGATGAAGCGCCACAGAAACTGCATCAGCACGATAAAGAGGCAAATCAGAAACGTCATGACAAACAGAGGCAGAAAGCTCTGCAGCATGAACCGGTCCATTCGCTTGAGTCCTAACATAGAGCCGCAAAGGTACAAAAATTTTCCGAAACAGGGAAATTTTCTCCTGTGAGGTATTGTGAAAGTTTTTTTGAAAATGATGATTGGAATTAAGGAAAAAGTAGTACCTTTGCGGGGTGAATTTTTTCCACCGACCGACGATGAAATCACTGGT
>JAIDSW010000325.1 GCA_029061025.1 Duncaniella sp. | reverse complement strand
ACCATGTATATGAGCAAAACGTTAAGCACCGTCAGCTCAAACACGAAATATAACCAAGGCATCTGCAAAAACAGGGAGACAAACAAGGCGATAGTGCGCCAGTTGAACGACAGGATATTGGTGTACTTCATCAGTGGCAGTGACTTCTCGCGGAAAGCATCGCGGAAGCTTTGCGGAACAGAGCCTGAAGGGAATCTCTCGTTAAGCTCCCTGCGCAACCGCTGCATGGCCGGCGCGGTAGCCTCCTGCTGCACCGTGTAATTATAGTACACCTTCATGGTCAGACGTTTCCAGAAACCGGCCTTAGGCGCTTCTTCCTCCATCTGACGCTTAAGCTGCGCGGCATCTTCAAGTTCGGCACCGTCTTTTCCCTTGAGGAAATAAAGGTGAAACTGACGGTAATAATCGGCCATCGCCGCCTGCTTGGCATGACATAATCCGGTAACCACCGCTATGGTCCAGATGAGCCACGGATGCTCCATGAAAAATACCGATGTGACATTTTCGCGCAGACAGATGGCAACATATATGGTGGCAAACCATATATCACCGCTGAGGCCGTCGAGTATACGGCCCAGGCGCGAATACTGCTTGGTCATGCGGGCGAGCTGGCCGTCGGCACTGTCAAATGAATTTGCCCAAATCAGCAAAAGCATTCCCACCACGTTGACCCACATCTGAGGAAAATAAAACGCAACACCCGCGCCTATACCTATTATTATCGACGCGATAGTGATGGCATTGGGCGTCACACCAAGCTTAGCGGCAAGGCAAGCCCACATATAACCGACGGGACGGTAAAAAGCAAGATCGATATGCTCCTCGGTGTCCATCGACTTCAGCGAGTCGCGATATGACGAATTACTTGTATCTGATGACATTACTTACGGTTTTTGATTTTATTCAGGATCGCCTTGGCGATATGGGGGGCAGCTTCGGTGCGGCAAGGTGCGAAACTGGGCCAGTCATTGAAGTCGATAATACGTATCACTCCTTCGGGCGAAACTATACAGTCGCCTCCGTACACCACCACATCAAGCACATCGGCCGCACGGTGGCATATATCGACAAGTTGCGCTTGGTCAAAAGGTATACCCTTGGAATGACCGTTGATAGCTTCGTGGCCATACTTGCTGTGACCTTCGTCAAATGGATAGAACCAGAAGAAGAAATCCGTGCCTGCGACTCCATAGAATTTTATCAGGTCACCCTCGAGATGACGGTTGATGACCGCACGGTTAATTCCTCTCAGGAAATACTCGTGGAGCACATCCTGCGCTTCCTCGGGATGACGCACGAAACTTACATCCTCCTTGTGCATGGCGTGGAAATCGCCACGCTTTATCCAGCAGCGGGTAAACCCGGCTTTGCTGAGGGCATCGGTCACCATTTCATTAGTGTTGACCATAAGGCTTTCGGGATACGGGATATTGCTTCCGAGCAAAATTCGGGTCATGCGCTCGCGCGTACAGTTTTCAATGCCGTAGCCTGAATTAATCACGAGGCACCCTTCATCTTCCTTACGCTGAAGATAATGAATGGAGCGCTGCTCACGGCACATATTTACAATAATCCGTTCATCCACCACTCCGGCATTGAGCTGTTCTTCCGAGTAGATTTTCACCTCGCAGCCACGCTTGCGCAGATGCTCGGCGGTGAGATTGAATATCGCGGCATCGTTGCCTATATGGTTGGGGGAATAGGCACCGGCGCGCATGATTCCGGCAATCTTTATTTCTGACATGTTATTTAATGAATTCTTGAGCGGTTGCAATATCACCTGCGTGGTCAACGTCGATGATCTGATCTATCACATATGCCTTGAGGTCAAGGCCGGCTTCGACAAGCCTGCGCTGATAATTACGCATTCTCGATACCCCTTCGGCCATGCACCTGTCGAGCACATCCACGGCAGGGCGAGTGAGACCGTAGATGCCTCCCGAGACGTATTTCACG
>JAIDSW010000324.1 GCA_029061025.1 Duncaniella sp. | reverse complement strand
ACAAGGCTATTCGTCGGGAGCGTCAGATGTGTTTATGAGTCAGGCCATTCTCGCCGGCGACTCCTACCCTGCCACTCCCATAGGCATTAATCTCCCCAATGCCAACTGGATTCGCGCCGCTCACGGCTCAAAATCCGTAACCCTTGAGAATATCACTCAGGCCTACGACGAAGCCTCGCATGGCAACGGCTTCAACGAGGAATTCGTTATCGACGAGGCTACTTCCGACCTCCTCGACCGCTACCTGTTCATCACCGACAATCTCCACACCGACCTCCACGAGTGCCTCGGCCATGCATCCGGACAGCTCATGCCCGGCGTTGACCCCGACGCGCTCAAAGCCCACGGCTCAACTCTCGAAGAAGCCCGCGCCGACCTTTTCGCCCTCTATTATCTTGCCGATCCCAAGCTCCTTGAGCTCGGCCTGCTCGATAACCCCGACGCCTACAAGGCCGAGTACTATAAGTATATACTCAACGGCCTCATGACCCAGCTCATGCGCATCGAGCCCGGTAAAGATGTCGAGGAAGCCCACATGCGCAATCGCCAGCTCATCTCGAAGTGGGTATATGAAAAAGGTAAGGACGCCAATGTAATCGAATATGTGAAGCGCGACGGCAAGACCTATATTCAAATCAACGATTACGAAGCACTCCGCAACCTCTTCGGTCAGCTTCTCCACGAAATTCAGCGCATCAAGAGCGAAGGCGACTATGAAGCAGGCCGCGACCTTGTAGAGACCTACGCCGTGAAAGTCGATCCCGAACTTCACCGCGAAGTCCTCGAGCGCTACGCCTCCCTCAACATCGCCCCCTATAAAGGCTTCGTCAATCCCGTCTACACCCCCGTCAAGGATGCCGACGGCAACATCATCGACGTAACCATCTCCTACGGCGAAGACTACATCCCTCAGATGCTCCGCTACTCCCGCGACTACCGCACCCTCTGATCCCTCCCCGCCACCCGAAGACAAAATGAAATCACAAGAAAACACTGTCTTTTCTTCCCGCGAAGCCATTTTGTCTTCGGGTGAAAAAATTTTGTCTTCGGGTGAGGGCATTTTGTCTTCGGGTGAGGGCATTTTGTCTTCGGGTGATTCCTCCCTCCCCCGCTATCACAAGCGCGCTCATGCCCATAACTACCACGCGCCATTCATCTATCACATCATCCTGAAAAAGAATGGTACCGCCGAGCGATTCGGCACGGTGACAGGAGACGCAAGTATCGCACCCGGCCAAGCCGGGTGCGCTTGTATAAAGCTATCGCGGTTAGGCTCAATTATTGCCCGCTCCATCTATACCCTCCCTCAACAATACCCGGTACTGCAAATCTATCAATACATGGTTATGCCCGACCATGTTCATATCCTGCTCCGTGTAAAAGAATGGACTGAAAAGCACCTCGACTACTATATCGCCGCTCTCGCTTCCGAAATCGCCCGAAAGTATTCGGGATTGAGAGGCAACACCGTGTCGCAATCAGAAATTTTTCAGCATGGTTACTGCGACAAGCCACTGCTGCTCGAAAGGAGCCTCGACGGGTTATTCCGCTACATCCGCGAAAATCCCCACCGCCTCGCCATGCGGCTTCAACATCCACAATTCTTTCAACGCACCCGCACACTCCGCATCGCCGACAAGGAATACGAAGCCTATGGCAACCTTTTCCTCTTCCGCAACCCCGATAAAAAAGCTGTAAAAATCAGCCGAAAATTCTCGTCCGAAGAAGTCGGGCAAAAGAGAGCCCGTTGGCTCCACGACGCGAAGCATGGTACCGTGCTCGTTTCGCCATTCATCAGCAAGGAGGAAAAAGCGATACGCTCCGAAGCCGAAGCCCTCGGCGCAAAGATAATACTGATTGTCCCTGAAGCTTTTCCCGAGCGGTTCAAGCCGGCTGCTCACGACTTTACCCTCTGCTCGCAAGGTCGCCTTCTCATTATATCGCTCGGCCGCTCACCATCACCCTCCATTTCCCGGGAGCAAAGCCTCGCCATGAACAATCTCGCCGAAATTATCACCTCCGACTGGTTATAGCAAAAAAATGCGGCCGCCACTGATGAGTGACAGCCGCATTTTTTATTGGCGATAATTACCGCCGCGGGATTACTTGCGGATACCGAGCTCTTTCTGAGCGATGATAGCGCGGTAGCGGTTGATGTCCTTGCGGATAAGGTAGTCGAGCAGACGACGACGCTTACCTACGAGAGCCTTAAGTGCGCGGGCGGTAGTGTAGTCTTTGTGGTTCTTGCGGAGGTGCTCGGTAAGGTGAGCGATACGGATTGAGAACAGTGCGATCTGTGCTTCGGGCGAGCCGGTATCGGTTTTACCCTTGCCGTACTTCTCGAAGATTTCAACTTTTTCGTCAGAATTTAAATGCATCCTTTCAAAGTTTTTAATGGGTTATTATATAGAAAAATTATAGCCTTGGAATTTTCAGCCCACAAAGGTAGGCATAATTTCCGAGTCGTGCAAGCAATCAGTCGGTAAACTTATCCTTGCTCGGGTTGCGGAAATGGATTTTGTGCTCCAGATACTCCTGAGTGGCGATCAGCGTGGGCTTGGGAAGACGCTCGTAGAAGCGTGAGATCTCGATCTGCTCGCGGTTTTCCGATACTTCCTCAAGATTATCGTTGAGCGAAGCAAATTCCTGAAGCTTCTTTTCGAGGTCATGTTTCATCTCGCCGCCTATCTGATTGGCGCGCTTGGCGATGATGCACACTGTCTCGTATACGTTTCCGGTATCGGCGCTCATAGCGATCAGGTCGCGGGTCTGGGTGTTGAGCGGGGCGTTGGTTTTCTTGTAGTCCATAAGTAAGTTTTTAGGCTTCCGTTATATGGTTGATTTTCTTATTGTTTCACTGTTATCACGTATCACTCCGACACATATTTCGAAGCGATGTTGAATATATTTTCGGCCTCCTGCCGGTTGGGCCCGTCGGGATAGTTGTTGATAAACGAGTAATATTCGTCCACCACCACCCGGTAGCGCTCGGCCTTCTTCTCCTCCACGCTCTGCGCAGCCTCCTGATAGCGCGCCTTGAGTATGAGCATTTCGAGATCCTCCTTATACTTCGAGTAAGGATAATCCTTTATGGCGTTGCGGGCCACTATCACCGCACTCTCGTAGTTGTTGCCACGGTAAGTGCCGAGATTGTAGTAGAGCTGGGCATTCTGCAGCTGCTTGAGTGTGAGCTTGTCCTGAAGCTCGAATATGGCGTTCTGGGCTATCGACACTTTGTCGCTGCGCGGGAAAAACTCGAGAAACGACTGCAGCTCCTGAATGGCGCGTATCGTGCCCGACTGGTCAAGCTGCGGCTCGGGTGAATCGAGATAATATCCGTAGCCGGCATAAAATCTCGCCAGCTCGGCATACTTGCCGCGCGGATAGCGGTCATAATACTTCTTGAACCACTCGCCCGACGTCACGTAATCCTTATTCTCATAGTTGCTCAGCGCCAGCAGGTAGAGCGTCTCCTCGGCCTTTTCAGAGCCCTTGAATGAGGTGACTATCTCCTCAAGCGTGGCGGCTGCCTGAGCATATTTCTTTTTCTCAAACGCACGGCGCGCGAAGTCGAGCTTATACTCGGGATCGGTGCTCCGCTGCACGCGGTAATACTCGCCGCACGACGACAGTATCGCCACGCTTACAAGAGCCAGAAATATGTTGCGCAAATATGATGTCATAAGTGATGTGGACATATCAAGGTGCAAAATTACGATTTTTGCCGACATCTTTCAAATGATTCTTCGCCCCTTAACTATTCTTAACACTTCTTCAAACATGAAACCTGTATATCCGCTCACCGAATTATTTTCACATAAATATGCGCGGTAATGTGTGGGGATTGTATTATCTTTGCATTGCTGAAATTATAAACATCTCAAAATATACCTCATTTTTTATACAATGAAAAATCAAGCTACCAACTCAGGAGGCAGCGCACGCATTCTCGCCATCGTGGTGATGTTTTTCGTGTATGCGATGATCTCCTTCGTCACCAACCTCGCCGCCCCTATCGGCACCATCTGGGGTCATCATTTCGAGGGCAACAACGTGCTCGGCATGATGGGCAACATGATGAACTTCCTCGCCTACCTCTTCATGGGCATCCCGGCAGGTAACCTTCTGGTAAAAATCGGTTATAAAAAGACTACCCTCGCCGCTCTCGTGGTGGGTGTGGCCGGTCTTTTCATCCAGTATATATCGGGTCGCGTGGGCGACAGTGTGGTCGTAGGCACGCTCGGCTCGATGACCGTGCATCTCAACTATATCATCTACCTCCTCGGTGCATTCGTGGCCGGTTTCTGCGTGTGCATGCTCAACACCGTCTGCTGCCCGATGCTCAACCTCCTCGGCGGCGGCGGCAACAAGGGTAACCAGCTCCTCCAGAGCGCCGGCGCGTTCAACTCCCTCGCCGGCACGCTCACTCCCCTGCTCGTGGGCGTCCTCATCGGCAAGCTCACCAAGGAGACATCGATGATCGAGGTGGCTCCACTGCTCATCATCGGCATGGCTATCTTCGTGGTAGCCGGCGTGATCGTATACATGGTGCAGATTCCTGAACCGGGCAACAACAATAGCGCCAAGAAGGTCACCTACACCCATAGCCCGTGGAACTTCCGCCACACCGTGCTCGGCGTCATCGCCATCTTCTTCTATGTAGGTATCGAGGTGGGCATCCCCGGCACACTCAACTTCTATCTCGCTGACCAGACAGCCCGCGGCGCAGGCGTGATAGGCGATGCCTCAGCCATCGCCGGTGCCATCGTGGCCATCTACTGGCTTCTCATGCTCGTGGGCCGCTCGCTCTCGGCTGTGATCAGCGCCATCGTCCCCACCCGCACCCAGCTCATGACCGTGGCTTCGGTAGCTATAATTCTTATCGTGGTCTCCATCCTCATTCCCAAGGAAGTCACCATGCCCGTGCCTGAAGCCCTCTACTCGGGCGGCGCCACAGTGCCCGTCAGCGCCATGCTCCTGATATTCTGCGGCCTCTGCACCTCCATCATGTGGGGCAGCATCTTCAACCTCGCCGTAGAAGGCCTCGGCAAATACACCGCCCAGGCATCAGGCATCTTCATGATGATGGTGGTAGGCGGCGGTCTCATGCCCCTGCTCCAGAACTATATCGCCGACCTCGAAGGCTACATGGAATCCTACTGGCTCGTAGTAGCCATGCTCGCCTACATCTTCTTCTACGCCCTCATCGGCAGCAAGAATGTCAACACCGACATCCCCACCCTCGAAGAAGAAACCATCGACCCCCGCAGCCTCTAAACAGACACATCCTCTATACACACGACAATCCCCGCAGCCACCACGGCCGCGGGGATTGTCGGTATATAATATTTATATGTAGAATTCTACCGAAGATTTTCATTTGGGGCTTGCATATTATATTTTATTAATATACCTTTGCATTAACAAAATTGTTAAGCAAAATTGTTAATGAATAATTCCGTCAATACATCCGTGTCGACGTGCGAGCGGATATTGGCCGCTGCCGAGGCTGAATTTTTCAGCAAAGGGTTTGCCGGGGCGCGCACCACCTCGATAGCCGAGGCGGCGGGCGTAACCCACGCCATGCTCCACTATTACTACCGCACGAAAAAGCATCTTTTCGAGCAGGTCATAGCATCGAAAGCGGCGCTCATGAAGGAGCTGATGCTGTCGTCGCTCGGCGACACGTCAGTGCCGCTTTTCGAGCGTCTTACGGCCTGCATCAGCCGCCATCTCGACTTCCTTGCCGCCAATCCCACCCTGCCGGGTTTCATGGCCAAGGAGATGCTTGCGAGCGACGAGACGCGCCCCGCGGCCATGGCTGCCATAAGCGCGCAACTGCCCGAGGTGATAGCCTCGCTCCAGCGCAATATCGACGAATATGCCTCGCGCGGTGAGTGCCGCAAGGTCGACGCCCGCACCATCGTGCTCGACATTCTCTCGCTCAACGCCATGCCGTTTCTCCTCCCCGCGCTCGTCGATATAATTTCGGGCGATGGGCTTAGCGGTGACTTTGAGCGCTTCATCGCGCGCCGCAAGCAAGAAAACATTGAAACCATACTCCGAAAACTTCGCCCATGAGACTGATTTTCATTTTACTCGCCGCGGCGGCACTGTCGGCCCGCGCCGGCGTGACACTCGACGAGTGCCTGACCCGCGCCGAGGAAAATTATCCTGCCATAGCTGGCTACGACATCGTCTCGCGCACTACGGCCGTGGCTCTCAGCGACATCAACCGTGGCTGGCTGCCGCGCGTGGAAATTTATGCGCAGTCGACGTTGCAAAACGATATTCCCTCGTGGCCCGATGCCCTGAGCGACATGCTTGCCGCCATGAATCAGAATTTCCGCGGGCTGTCGCGCTTTCAGTACAAGGCCGGAATCGACGTGGGGCAGACCGTGTGGGACGGCGGCGCCTCGCGTGCCGCCCGCCGCGTGGAGCGCACGGGGGCTGACGTGAAGCGTGCTCAGGTCGAGGTGGAGATGTATGCCGTGAGGGAGCGGGTGGAGAATCTATTTTTCGGCATTCTGCTCATGGAGCGGCAGATCGATCAGACCCGCCGGTCGCTCGCCCTGCTCGAAGCCAATCACTCGCAGCTCGAAGCGATGGTGACCAACGGCACGGCTATGGCCGCCGACGCGGCTATGGTGGAGGCGCAGATTCTCGCAACGCGCCAGAAACTCACCGAGGCCGACGCCGCCATGAGCTCTTACCGCCGCATGCTCTCGATACTCACGGGCATGGAGATTTCACCGTCCGCATCTCTTGAGACACCGCCGGCCGAGATGCCCGCCGACGATACGCCCTGCCGACCCGAGCTCAGCCTGATTGAAAGGCGCATGCGGCTCAACGACGTCATGCTCGGCCGCAGCGATGCAGCCGTGATGCCCCGCGTGGGTTTCTTCGCCCAGGCTTATTACGGCTATCCGGGGCTCAACTATTTCGAGAGCATGATGAAGCGCGACATGACTTTCAACATCATAGGCGGACTGAAACTGTCGTGGAATCTCGACGCGCTGTATACCCGCTCCAATTCCCGACGGAGCACCGCTCTCGCCAACGAGTCGCTGCGCGCTGACCGCGAGACCTTTCTGCTCAACACCCGCATGCTCTCCGCCCAGCAGCGCCGGCAGATCGACGCCCTGCGCGAGGTGATGACCACCGACAGCCGCATCGTGGAGCTGCGCGCCGAGGTGCGCCGTGCCGCCGAGTCGCAGCTGACCAACGGCATTATCGACGCCACCGCCCTGCTTGCCAAGATCACCGACGAGAATCAGGCGCGTCTCACCGCTCAGTATCACGAAATTCAGCTCATCCAACAGATATATCAACTCCGTCATACCCTCAACCGATGAAACACATATTTCCGTTCATTCTCCCCGCGCTGCTGTCACTGGCAGCATGCTCGTCGAAACCCGATTATGACGCCACGGGCATATTCGAGGCTACCACCGTAACCCTCTCGGCCGAGACTTCGGGCCGCATTCTGAGCCTCGATGTTACGGAAGGCGACACCGTAAGAGCCGGGCAGACGGTAGCCGTGGTCGACACCACCATCCTGTCACTTCAGCTGCGTCAACTCGAGAGTCAGAAGCTCTCGGCCGAGACTTCGGCGCCCGACATCACCGCCCAGGCGGCGTCGCTCCGCTCTCAGATAGCCCATCAGAAGCATGAGTGTGACCGCTTCGCCCGACTGCTTGCCGACGGCGCCACCACACAAAAGCAATATGACGACGCCCGCGCTGCCCTCACCGCCATGCAGGGCCAGCTCGACGCCCTGCTATCCACACTCGGCAAAAACCGCTCGTCGATTTCCGACAATGCCGTGGCACTGCAATATCAGAAGGAGCAGATTGCCGAGCAGATCGCCCGCAGCACCGTCACCACACCCATCGACGCCACCGTACTGGTGAAATATGCCGAGCCGGGCGAATTTGCCATGCCGGGACGGCAGCTCGTGAAGCTCGCCGACCTCGGCCACATCTATCTCCGCAGCTATTTCACCGTCTCGCAGCTTGCCTCGATAAAACTCGGGCAGGAGGTGACCGTGATTGCCGACTTCGGCGGCGACGAGCGATATGAATATCCCGGCACCATCACCTGGATTGCCGAGGAAAGCGAATTTACCCCCAAGTCGATACAGACGCCCGACTCGCGGGCCAATCTCGTGTATGCCGTGAAAGTGGCTGTGAAAAACGACGGCCGGCTGAAGCTCGGCCAGTATGGCGAGGTGAGATTATGACCGGTGCCATCGTCATCGACAGCGTGAGCAAGCGCTACGGGAGCATAGAGGCTCTCGACGGCGTGAGCCTGAGTGTGGAGCGCGGCGAGCTCTACGGCCTCATCGGGCCCGACGGTGCGGGAAAGTCGTCGATCTACCGCATCCTCGCCACCCTTCTCACCCCCGACAGCGGCAGTGCATCGGTGCTCGGCATCGACACTGTGACCGGCTACCGCGAGCTGCGCCGACTCATCGGATATATGCCCGAGCATTTCTCGCTTTACCAAGACCTTACGGTGAAGGAGAATCTTGACTTCTTCGCCACGCTGTTCGGCGTGAAGGTCAGCGACAACTATGACCTCATCGCACCCGTGTTCAGCCAGCTCGACCGCTTCCCTGACCGCCCCGCAGGCCAACTGTCGGGAGGCATGAAGCAGAAACTTGCCCTGAGTTGCGCCCTTATCCACCGGCCCGAGGTGCTGCTGCTCGACGAGCCCACCACGGGAGTCGACGCCGTGTCGCGCAGCGAGTTCTGGGATATGCTCGGACAGTTGCGCAAGAGCGGCATCACCATCCTTGTGTCCACCTCCTACATGGACGAGGCCACCCGCTGCGACCGGCTGTCGATGATTAACGGCGGCCGTATTCTCGCCACCGGGACACCCGCGGCGCTCTCGGCCCGACTCGACGGGCAGCTTTACAATGCCGTGGCTATGGATATGTTCGGCCTGCTCGGAAAGCTGCGCCGATGCGTGGGAGTGACCGACTGCTACACATTCGGCGCCACGCTCCATGCCGTGGTCACTCCGGAATTTGACCCGGCGGCCACACAATCGCAGCTGAGGCGTGAAGGGCTCACCGACACCCGCATCTACCCCGCCACACCCGATATTGAAGACCTCTTTATCCGCCTTACCTATGACAACCGCTCCTGATACCGCCAAAGCCATCTCCGTGAAAGGGCTCACCAAGCGCTTCGGCAGCTTTACCGCCGTCGACGATATAACTTTCGACGTGGAAGCCGGCGAGATATTCGGCTTTCTCGGTGCCAACGGAGCCGGCAAGACCACGGCGATGAAGATGCTGTGCGGGCTGAGCGTCCCCACCGCCGGCGACGGCACCGTGGCGGGGTGCGACATCATCACGCAGCCCGAGATGATAAAGCGGCGCATCGGCTACATGAGTCAGAAATTCTCGCTCTACGAGGAGCTGAGCGTCGACGAAAACCTGCGCCTCTTTGCCACCATCTACGGCATGAGCCGCGCCGAGATTGCCGAGCGGTCGGCAGCCGTATATGCCGAGCTGGGCATGACATCCATGCGCCACACCCTCGTGCGCGACATTCCCACCGGCTGGCGGCAGAAACTCGCCTTTGCCTCGGCCACCATCCACAATCCGGCGATAGTGTTTCTCGACGAGCCCACCGGAGGAGTCGACCCCGTTACCCGCCGTCGCTTCTGGGAGCTGATTTATCGCGCTTCGGCACGCGGCATGACCGTGTTTGTCACCACCCACTATCTCGACGAGGCCGAATACTGCCACCGCATCTCGATGATGGTCGACGGCCGCATAGTGGCGCTCGACACCCCCGACGCATTGAAGAAAAAGTATCACGCCGCCACCATCGACGAGGTTTTCCGCATCCTCGCCGCCGGGGCACAACGAACAGATGACTGAAGCCATGTCGACATTCAAATCCATAGTCCGAAAGGAATCGCTACAGATAGTGCGCGACCGTCGCACCATGTTCATCACCATCCTCATGCCGCTGGTGCTGTTGCTGCTGTTCGGCTTCGCCATATCCACCGAAGTCAACAATGTGAAAATCATAGCTTCGGTCGACCGTCACACCCCCGCCACGCGGCAGCTTCTCGAGCAGCTCAGCGTCAACAGTTACTTCTCCTTTGAAGGCCTCGCTGCCCCGGGCGAAATCGACGGCCTGCTGCGCACGGGCAAGGCCGACGCGGCAATAGTGATCACTACCGCCGCCGACGGTACCGAACGCCGGCAGATCATAGTCGACGCCTCCAATCCCACCACCGCCCGCACCGCCACCGCCTACATCAGCGGAGTGATCGGTGGCACAGCAGCAACGTCGCCCGTAATCGTGCGCACGCTCTACAATCCGCAGATGAAGAGCTCCTACAACTTCGTGCCCGGCATAATGGGCATGATATTCATACTCATCTGCGCCATCATGACCTCCGTGTCGATCGTGCGCGAGAAGGAGACCGGCACCATGGATCTCCTGCTGGTGTCGCCCGTGAGCCCGCGCACCATCATCTTCGGCAAACTCACGCCCTACTTCGCCGTGTCGTGCATCATACTCGCTATCATGCTCCTTATAGCTTATACGGTGCTCGACCTGCCGCGCTCGTCGTCGATACTTCCCGTGATAGCCGTGACGCTGCTCTATATCGTCCTTTCGCTGTCGGTGGGGCTGCTCGTATCGACAATCGCATCCACGCAGGTCAACGCTCTCATCATGTCGGCTATGGTGTTCATGATGCCCGTGATCCTGCTGTCGGGTATGATATTTCCCGTCGAAAACATGCCCGCGGCGCTGCAATATATCTCGGCTGTCATACCGGCAAGGTGGTATATCGAGGCAATGCGCAAGCTCATGATACAGCAGTTGACCCCGGGCTATGTCGTCGGCGAAATTACTATACTTTCGGCCATGACCGCTGCGATACTGACCGTCGCCATCAAAAAATTCAATACCCGCTGACATGAATCTACGCATTCTCATCGCCCTCCTGCGCAAGGAATTCAACATAATGCGCCACGACCCGCTCGTGCCCCGCGTGATCCTCATGATGCCTCTCATGGTGATGCTCGTGGCGCCACTTGTGGCCAATCTCGACGTGAGCGACGTGAAGGTTACCGTGGTAGACAACGACCGCTCCATGACCACCCGACGCATAATCGCTGACCTCTCCTCGGTGCCCGACATCACGCTCTACGACGTGGCCGGCACATACACAGAGGCTCTCGCCACGGTAGAAAAAGGGGATGCCGACGTGATAGTGACCTTCCCGCCACGGTTTGCCCGCGACTTCTCCCATATCGACATAGAAGCCAACGGTGTAAACGCTATGAAAGGCATGCTCGGGAGTCAATACGTCAGCAGCAGCATCGCCGGATCGCTTGCCGCCTTAGCCGCCGAACGCGGCGCCGCGATGCCCTCTCAGGCAAGCGTAATAAACCACTTCAATCCCACGCTCAACTACCGCAACTACATGATACCCGCCCTCATGGTTATTCTCATAATAGTGATATGCGGTTTTCTGCCCGCTCTGAGCATAGTGCGCGAGAAAGAGACAGGCACCATCGAAGCGATGAACGTAACTCCGGTGAGCCGCTTCACATTCGTGCTCTCCAAACTCATCCCCTACTGGCTTGCCGGACTGATAGTGGTCACGATAGGACTGATAGTGGGGCGCGCCGTCTACGGGCTTGTCCCTGAGGGCAATATAGGAGCCATCTATCTCGCCACCATGCTGCTTGCGCTCGTCATGTCGGGGATAGGCGTGATCGTGGCCAATACCTCCGACACCATGCTTCAGAGCATCTTCGTGCTCTTTGCCATCGTGATGATATTCCAGCTGATGGGAGGCCTGTTTACTCCCATAAGCTCGATGCCCGCATGGGCGCAGACCATCACCTGCGCCATCCCGCCCCGCTACTTCATCGAGATAATCCGCGCCATCTACCTCAAGGGCGCCACCGTAGCCGACCTGTGGCAGCAATACCTCATCCTCGCCGCCTTCGCCCTCACCCTCAGCCTCCTCGCAGCTCTTACTTATAGGAAGAGGTAGGGGAAGGGGGAGGTTTTAGGGATAAGGTTTTAGGTTTTAGGGATTTTGTCTTTGGGTGAGGGATTGGGTTAAGAGACCTTTGAGATTGAATCCATTTGCCATTAATCTTTATTACTCATTAATCTTTATTACTATTACCTGCTACCCACCCGAAGACAAAATCCCTAATCCCTAAAACCTAAAAAAATCTCTTGCAAATTACGAGCACAGTAATTATCTTTGCAGAATCGATCAACCTATCTATAGCCATGATTACAAAACTCCGTGAAATTGTCGACGAGGCCCGTCGCCTCGGTCGCCGCCGTCTTGCCGTAGCTTACGGCAACGACAGCCACACTCTCCGTGCCGTAAGTGACGCTTATACCGAGGGGCTCGTAGAGCCTGTGGTGTTCGGCGACCGCGATACCATCCTCGCCACTTGCCGTGAGGAGGGTATCGATCCCGATATTTTCACTATCGTCGACGAGAAAAGCGACGTGCGCTGCGTGGAGAAAGCCGTGGCTATGGTGGCTTCGGGCGAGGCCGACGTGCTCATGAAGGGCCTGGTATCGACCGATAAGTACATGCGCGGCATCCTCAACAAGGAGGCCGGATTGTTTCCGCCCAAGGGCACACTAAGTCATGTTTCGGTGGTGGAGCTTCCCGGTCGCGGCAAGCTGCTGTGTATCGCCGACGTGGCCGTGATACCCCTGCCTGATTTCAAGCAGAAAACCATCCTGATAAAGTATCTTGCACAGACGGCGGCATCGCTGGGCGTGGAGAAGCCCAAAGTGGCATGCATCGCACCCTCGGAGCAGGTGCTTCCATCGGTGATTTCGTCGACCGAGGCGGCCGTGCTCGCCAAGATGGCTGACCGCGGACAGCTCGGTAATGTGACCGTAGACGGTCCTCTGTCGCTCGACGTGGCTCTTTACCCCGAGGTAGCGGTAGAGAAAAAGGTGCAGGGCTCGTCGGTGGCCGGCGAGGCTGACTGCCTGCTGTTTCCCAACATCGAGTCGGGCAACGTGTTTTTCAAGGCCGCCACTCACATGGCCGGTGCCGAAATCGCGGCAATCGTGGTGGGCACAAAGGTGCCCTGCGTATTGACCTCGCGCGGCGACACCCCGCTCACCAAGCTTTATTCCATAGCTCTCGCCTGTCTGTTAACCAAAAAGTAATGCCATGCCCTACAAGATATTAGCCATAAATCCCGGTTCCACATCCACTAAAATAGCCGTTTATACCGACGACGAACCCACGCTGTCACTCTCCATACCCCATTCGGCAGAGGACATTGCACGTTTCGAGCAGGTGGTCGACCAGTTTGACTGGCGCAAGGAGCTTATCGAGAAGGCTCTGAGCGACAATGGTATCGACATCCGCTCGCTCTCGGCAGTGATAGGCCGCGGCGGCATAATCAACCCCGTGGAGAGCGGCGTGTATGAGGTCAACGACGACCTTGTGCACGATCTTCGCCACGCCCGCATGCAGCATGCATCTAATCTGGGCGGACTCATAGCCCGCGACATTGCCGACGAGATAGGCGTGAAAGCTTATATCGCTGATCCGGTGGTGGTGGACGAGATGATGCCTTACGCCCGCATAAGCGGTGTGCCCGAGCTGCCCCGCACTTCGGTGTTTCATGCCCTGAACCAGAAAGCCGTGGCCCGTCTCTATGCCAAGGAGTCAAACCGACGGTATGAGGATATAAACCTTATCGTATGCCACATGGGAGGCGGATGCACGGTGAGCGCCCATCGTCGCGGCCGCGTGATCGATACCACCAACGCGCTCGACGGCTGCGGCCCCATATCGCCCGAGCGCTCCGGATCGCTTCCTCCCGGCCCGCTGATCAAGCTCTGCTTCTCGGGCAAATATACCGAGGCCGAACTGATAAAGATGGTGCACGGCGCAGGCGGCCTCATGGCTCATCTTGGCACCACTTCCGTGCCCGAGGTGCTCGACCGAATACTCAACCGCGACCTTCACGCCATGCTCGTGCTCCGCGGCATGTGCTACTCAATAGCCAAGGAAATAGGTGCTATGGCCGTAGCTCTCAAGGGCGACGTGGATGCCATATTGCTCACCGGCGGAATTGCCCACAGCAAGCGTGTGACCGATTTCATAGCCGGACATGTCGACTTCATTGCCCCCATCTATGTATATCCGGGCGAAAACGAGCTTAAAGCGTTGGCCGAAAATGCGTTGGCCGTACTGAAGGGCGAGCGCGAGGCGCGCACTTACGTAAGCGAGGAATATGATGACCCCGCCCGCCTCAACGACACCACCCGCACCTCCAAGCTCCGCGATGCACTGCTCGACACCATCAACAATTCAGGCATCGCTAAGCAGCTCTCGGCAATCCGCAGCTATTTCCGCGGCGGAAAAACTCAAAAGGACTGATACATATTACTTATAAAAAATGATACCCGGGCCGACAACTCGTCGGCCCGGGCAGTAGTTCAGTATGTAAAAATAGAATTGATGATTATCTCGAATGGTTTACAGCTGCCGGGTGACCCACAGTTGCTATAGCCGCCTGCTTGCGGAGTGCAAGGAGTGAACGCACATGGGAGATTGATGCTCCTATAAGGGTAATGGCTGCTACTGTTGCTGCGATGGCTACCCACATGATGGCTGAGGCTATAATCGAGGTTGACATATTCAGTTGTTATTAGAGATTCGTCCTGTTGTTATGTCTTAATAACATCGCCGCAGTTGAAATGGTTCACCCGATGACAAAATTTTTGTCATAAAATTTTTAGCGGATGAAAAGCAGCTCGCGATACTTGGGCAGAGGCCACATCTCGTTGTCGACCATAAGCTCGAGTTTGTCGATGTGGTGGCGTATCACCTCAAGGCAGGGAGCCACGTTGAGCGAATATGCAAGAGCTTTTTCGCGCTCGTTGGTGATGCGGTTGGCTTCCTTGCGAGCTTCGACCATGCGTGCAACCTCGGTCTTGATCACGCGGGAGTGTTCCATGATGGTCTCCACGGTATCGGCATCCATCGAAGAGAGCTCCTCGCCTTTCTTGCCGGGGAAGAGATTGCGTATCTTCACCATATTGTCGAGCAGAATCGACATGTAGCGGGTGGCCACGGGAAGTATGTGGTTGATGGCGAGGTCGCCGAGCACTCGGGCCTCGATCTGAATCTTCTTGGTATACATCTCCCACTTCACCTCGTTGCGGGCCTCAAGCTCAACGGGGGTCATCACGCCGGTCTTGGTGAACATCTCCACCGACGACGGGCGCAGGTAGGCGTCAAACATCAGCACCGGATTGGTCTCGCAGTCAAGGCCGCGGCGTGCAGCTTCGGCTTTCCACTCGTCGGAGTAACCGTTGCCGTCGAAATGTATGGGGCTCGACTGCTGGAGGAGCTGTCTCTTAAACACAACTCCCACCC
>JAIDSW010000323.1 GCA_029061025.1 Duncaniella sp. | reverse complement strand
CCCTGGCACAAACTCCGCCTGTGTGGCGGCGACATGAGATTCACGTCGGCCATAACATTTGACTTCGAGGTATATTCAGCCGCCCAGAAGCGCTGGCTTGAGGTGTCGTCGGTGTCAAATTTCGAGACCTATCAGGCCAACCGACTGAAATGCCGCTACCGTGGCGAGGACAAAAAGACGCATCTGTGTCACACGCTCAACGGCTCAGCTCTCGCACTTCCCCGCATAGTGGCCGCGCTGCTTGAAAACAATCAGACGCCCGAAGGTATCGTGGTGCCCGAATGCCTGCGCCGCTATACCGGTTTCGACATCATCGACTGACGGACTGCCGTAAGTGACAATATAAATGACGTTGCAGCTCCGCTGAAAAACTATTTCAGCCGCTGCAACGTTGTTTTCTTAGAAGGCGTCCTTAGAAGGCGCCTCAGAGAAAATCAACATCAACACTAAAACTTACATTACTTATGGAATCAACCCGTCAAGCCAAAATATCGCGACTGCTTCAGAAAGAGTTAAGTGAAATTTTCCGTACGCAGACCGCCAAAACCCACGGCACGATAGTGTCGGTGAGCGCAGTGCGCGTGTCGCCCGACCTGTCGATCGCCAAAGCCTATCTTTCAATCTTCCCCTCCGAAAAATCGCAGGAAGTGCTCGAAAGCATCAAGCGCAGCGCCAAGACCATACGCTACGAACTCGCCCAGAAGGTGAGATTTCAGCTGCGCAAGACGCCCGAACTCTCGTTTTACATCGACGATTCGCTCGATTATCTCGAGAACATCGACCGCCTGCTTGAAGAGAAATAAATGCTCTCGCTGAGAATCGCCCTCCGATACCTTTTCGCAAAAAAGAGCCACAGCGCTGTCAATGTGATTTCCCTCGTGTCCATGGCCGGAGTGGCCGTGGCCGCGATGGCGATGATATGTGTGCTTTCGGTATTCAACGGCTTTTCTCATCTGGCGCTCTCGCGCCTGTCGCTCGTCGACGCTCCCCTGCGGGTCACTCCCCGTGAAGTAGCGGTGATTACCGACGCCGACTCCCTTGCCACTGCTCTCGCTGCGCTCCCCGCAGTGGGGGAGGTGTGTGCCGTGGTTGAAGGGCAGGGTATGGCTATCGCCGGCGACAAGCAGGTGCCTGTGATAATCCACGGAGTGCCCGGCGATTACGGTAAAGTATCGGGTATAGGATCGACACTTATAGATGGCGAGATAAGGCAGCCCGACGATATGGGAGCGTATGCTACCCTTAGCGTGGGGCTGGCATTGGCTCTCGACGTGCGACCCTCCTATAGCAGTATCGTGCGCCTGCTCGTGCCGCGCCGCACAGGCCGTATCAATCCCGCAGCGCCCCTTGCGGCGTTTCGCTCCGATACGCTTGTGGTGAGCGGAGTGTATGAGACTGATCAGCAGGAATATGACGTTGACCGTCTTTTTATGCCGCTCGACCGCGCGAAACAGCTGCTCGACTATACTACCGAGGCTACCGCGCTCGACATCACACCGGCTCGGGGTGTGAGCGACAGCGAGGCTGCCCGTGAGATTATCAAGGCCATAGGCCCGCAATATCGCGTGGCCGACCGGCTTGAGCAGGAGGAAACATCATTCCGCATGATAAAAGTGGAGAAATGGGTGACATTTCTCATGCTTGTGTTCATTCTCGTCATGGCGTCGTTTAATATCCTCTCGACCATGTCGATGCTCATTATCGAGAAGCGGCCGGGGATAGCGCTGCTTGCCTCGATTGGTGCTCCGGCCTCGATGATAAAGCGGATATTCCTCTCGCAGGGCTTTCTTGTTGCAGCCGTGGGAGGCATGGCGGGTCTTGTCACGGGAATAATCCTTGTGTTGCTACAGCAGCATTTCGGCTTCATTGAGCTTGGCGGCGACCACTCGCAGATGTCGATAACCTCCTATCCCGTAAGACTTATGGCCGGAGATGTAGCCATAGTTGCTGCAATCATTGCGGTGATAGGTCTGGCAGCGGGATTCATATCGTCGTGGCGGCTTGATACATCGCCCGTCCAGAAAACCTGAAATCAATCACACAGTACAAATATATCCTCATGAATGTTAACACCAAATCAATAATTGGCCTCATGGCTGCAATATCCACTACCGCTCTGTTTCCGTCGTGCGGCTCAGGGTCAGGCGCGCTTACCGGAAAATATCCCGTTGCCCCCACATCGGAAACCGTCGACACCATCCACGGTCTTGTCGTAGCCGATCCCTATCGTCCGCTTGAGGACGACACGGCCGCTGTAACACTCGAATGGGTGAAACAGGAAAACGCCCTCACTCGCGCCTATCTTGATAAAATTCCATTCCGCAGTGATATAAAGGAACGACTTACACGACTTAACTCCTATGCCAAGCGGTCGCTACCGTGGCGAGGCGAGGACGGAAAGTATTATTTTTACTTCAACGACGGATTGCAGAATCAGTCGGTGCTCTATCGCGCTACAACCCCTTATGGCGAGGATGCCGAAGTGTTTCTCGATCCCAATAAGCTGAGCGATGACGGCACTGTGGCACTCACCGGAGTGAGCCAGAGTCCCGACGGGAAATATACGGCCTACACCATATCACGCGCAGGATCGGACTGGACGGAGATATATGTGATGGAGACCGCTACCGGTAAGTTGCTCGACGACCATATCAACTGGGCGAAGTTTACCGGCGCCGAGTGGACTCCCGACGGATTCTACTACAGCGCTTATCCGCGCCCCGAGGAGGGAAAGGAATATTCCGTAGCCAACGAAAATCATCAGATATATTTCCATCGCATAGGTACGCCGCAGAGCGAAGATGAGGTAGCGTTTTCCGATCCCGCCCATCCGCTGCATTTCCATACAGCCCAACTTGCCGGAAAGAATCAGGAGTATTTCTTCGTGTTTGACGGCGGAGAGGGAATCGGCGAGGGGATACGCCTGCGCCGTAATGGCTCGTGGGTCACCATCGAGCCCACGCAGGATTATAACCACTCGATTCTGGGCGTGGTCGACGGAAAAATTTACTTCCTCACATCCTACGGCGCGCCACTGCGCCGCATAATGACCGCCGACATCAACCGCCCCGAGCGTGAACACTGGACCGAACTTATCCCCGAGGGTGAGGGTGTGATTTCGTCGGCTGCCTTCTCAGGCGACAATCTCGCGGTGGTGTATGAGCAGGATGCCGCCAACAAGCTGGTGGTATATGACAAGTCGGGCAAAAAGGTGGCCGCGCCTCAGCTGCCCGCCTCGCCCGCTTCCTTAGCTATAAGCGTCGACCGCAAGCACCCCGAGGATTTCTTCGCAGGTTGCACCACGTTCACTTCTCCCTTGCGGGTGTACAGCTATGATCAGTCGGCCGGAGCGGTTACCGATATTACGCCGGCAGAATCCGAAGGAAGTGTGCTTGCCACTATCAATCCCGATGATTTCGTGACCGAGCAGGTGTTCTTTACCTCGGCCGACGGCACAAAAGTGCCCATGTTCCTTACCTATAAGAAAGGACTGAAACGCGACGGTAACAATCCCGTGTACCTCTACGGTTACGGCGGTTTCAACGTGTCGCTCAACCCCGGATATAACCCCAACCGCATGCTCTGGCTCGAAAACGGAGGTATCTATGCTCAGACCAATCTGCGCGGCGGCTCGGAGTATGGCGAGAAATGGCATGAAGCCGGCACGAAACTCAATAAGCTCAATGTATTCAACGACTTCATTGCCGCAGCCGAATATATGATTTCAGAAGGCTGGACCAAACCCGAACTGCTCACTATCGAAGGCGGTTCCAACGGCGGATTGCTCGTGGGAGCGGTCACCAACATGCGTCCCGACCTTTTCAAAGTCGCCATTCCCCGCGTGGGCGTTATGGACATGATGCGCTATCATCTGTTTACCATCGGCTGGAACTGGGCATCAGACTACGGCACAAGCGCCGAGTCTCCTGAAATGGCCGAATATCTGCTCGGATACTCACCGGTACACAACATAAAGAACGACGGCACACCCTATCCCGCCATACTCGTCACCACGGCTGACCATGACGACCGCGTAGTACCCGCTCACTCATTCAAGTATGCCGCAGCGCTTCAGGCCGCCGATACAGGCGACGCACCCAAACTCATACGCATCGATTCAAATGCCGGACATGGCGGCGGCAAGCCGGTATCGAAGGTGATCGACGAGTATGCCGACATCTATTCGTTCATATATCAGAACCTCGGCATCACGCCCGAGATCAAGAAGTGAAGATGAGGCGACACCTTTTTATCCTCGCTGCTGTGGCGGCTTCGCTCGCGCTCCATTCCTGTTTCACGGGGGTGGAGTCGACTCCGCGCATAGGTGCGGGAGAGGTGCGCAAGGAGACTGCCGCGGCAGTAGCCGAAGATACGGTGCTTGCCGGAGTTCTTCCCGAATCATTTGACAGCTGGAGACCCGGCAAAAAATTTCTCGTCGACGATTCCCGTATCAGTCTGCTTTTCGGGACTACCCTGCCTCAGGGGAGAGACCTGCGCGGCGATACGCTCGTTTATGCCGGATCATCGCGAGTGACCGACTATGCCGGGCAGCCCGTGACTATACTGAGGTTTACCGATACACGTTTCCCCGGCGATACGCTCGATTACAGGGTGAATTCCGATTCACCGGCCGAGTTGCCGTTTGCAGTGCAACTGTCTATGGTCGAAAAGGCACGCGAGATACTTACGGGCCGCACGTTTTACCTCCTCACTCGAAGTCGCCGCGACAGTGCCGACAATATTATCCCCGGCCGCCGCTACGTAGCCGTCACGGTCGATTCCGTAATGCCCGGCACAGCGGTAAACCCCGTGAAGATACAGTTTACCGACGATAAGGGTGTGCAGGCATTCCTGTTTATGCCCGGAGGAGCCTCAGCGACCTCGCCGCGGCGTTTCGGGGCGGTTCTGGCCGTGAATGATCCCCGCAAGCGCTATCCTTCCGTCACCGATGAGGTGTGGGCCAATATTATCGACGGCAAGGTAGCGGCGGGCATGACGCGCGACGAGTGCCGCCTGTCGCTCGGGAAGCCTGCAACGGTCGACCGCATCCCCGGCTCAAGCTATCTTTACGAGCGCTGGGCCTACGACAACGGAATTTATCTGATATTCGAGGACGGAGTGCTCACGCAATTCCGCCGATGAAACCGTAAACACCATCATGCAACTTACATTTCTTGGAACCGGTACCTCGACAGGAGTCCCCACGCCTGCATGCCATTGCAATGTGTGCACGTCGACCGACTTTCACGACAAGCGCCTGCGTGCGTCGGCTCTCGTGGAAACAGCCGGAAAACATATACTGATCGATTGCGGCCCAGATTTCCGCTATCAGGCTCTCCGCGAAGGCATAGAGCGCATTGACGCCGTACTTGTCACCCATTCCCATTACGACCACGTGGGCGGTTTTGACGACCTCCGCCCCTATTGCGCGCAGCTGCCCGACAACCGTATGCCCGTGTATTGTACGGCCGACGTGGCCGCCGACTTCCATGCCCGCATGCCCTATTGTTTTGCCGAGCATCCCTATCCCGGAGTGCCCAAATTTGATATTCACATTATTGATAAATCGCCCTTTTCAGTCGCCGGGATAGAGGTGATACCGTTTCCCGTCATGCACCGCAACCTTGAGATACGCGGTTATCGCATGGGAAATCTCGCTTATATCACCGATTGCCTCGTGCTTCCTGAAGAATCATGCGATATAGTTGAGGGAGTCGACACGCTCGTGATAAATGCTCTCCGCTTCAAGCCTCATTACTCCCACATGTCGCTGTCGCAGGCGCTTGAATTAATAAGCAGGCTGCATCCGCGCAAGGCATACCTGATCCACATGAGCCACGACATAGGCATGCACAGTGCGCTTGAGTCACAACTGCCCCACGGAGTCCTCCCCGCTTACGACGGACTCAAAATCCACATACAGGATAGAACTGAAATGGGGCGATAACGCTGATTATTACGAACTTTTGCAAGTTTTTTTATAGTTTTTGCTTGTATATTTAAAAATTTTTTTAATTTTGCCGCATAATCCAATTTTTTAATAAACTTTCCTGAAAATGAAAAATTTAGTTGAAAAGATCGCAACTCTTTGCGAAAACTTCGCAAAAGATGCAGTTGCTCAGGTAGAGAGCGGCAACAAGGCTGCCGGTGCACGCGCACGCAAAGTATCTCTCGAACTCGAGAAAGCTATGAAAGAATTCCGCAAACTCTCTATCGAAGAGTCCAAGAAATAACTTTCTGATCCACACAATCCGCTACATCACAGGGATAAGCCATTCCGGGGCGCAAGCATCGGGTGGATGTATCCCTTGATTTTTTATACTGATATTCAACTGAGATTTCTGCTTATAAATGAAACAGATACGAGAGTTTATGGTGAAATCGGTGGAGCGCTACGGTGAGCTGTATGCGCTGCTGACACTGAATACCACCGACGGTCTCGGACTTCCCGACTGCCTGCCCGGACAGTTTGTGCAGGTGGCTGTGGAGACCCCGGGTGTATTTCTGCGCCGTCCCATTTCCATTAATTCCGTCAACCCTGCCGCCGGCACGCTGACATTGCTGGTGCGTGATGCCGGCAAGGCTACCCATCAGCTCGTAAATATGACCGCGGGCGAGACACTTAATATCATCCTTCCCCTCGGCAAAGGTTTTACCACCGATATTCCTGCCGGCAGCCGCGTGATACTTGCCGGCGGTGGTGTGGGTGTCGCTCCCATGTTTTTTATCGGCACGGAGCTCAAGCGTCGCGGTCTTGCGCCTGAATTTCTGCTGGGCGCCCGCTCTGCTGATCAGCTGCTGATGCTCGACGAGTTCCGCAAGATAGGTACGGTTCACATATGTACCGACGACGGAAGCCTCGGTACTCACGGCGTTGTTACCGATCATGAGGTATTGTCATCGCATATCGACCGGATATATTGCTGCGGTCCGGCTCCGATGATGAAGGCCGTGGCCCGCGTGGCGCGTGAGAAAGGCGTGGATTGCGAAGTGTCGCTTGAAAACATGATGGCGTGCGGATTGGGCGCATGCCTGTGTTGTGTAGAAAAAACTGTCAGGGGCAATGTGTGTGTATGCACCGAAGGCCCGGTGTTTAACATTTCAGAATTAACCTGGTAATTCACATGGCAAAACTTGAAGTAAAACTCGGTCAGCTGACCATGAAGAATCCCGTAGCCACGGCGTCGGGCACATTCGGTTACGGCGAGGAATATGCTCCTTTTATAGATCTGTCGCGTCTGGGTGCATATATAGTAAAAGGCACTACGCTCCTGCCCCGCGAGGGTAACCCTTATCCGCGCATGGTGGAGACTCCCTCGGGCATGCTCAATGCCGTAGGGTTGCAAAACAAGGGCGTGGACTATTTCATTGAGCATATCTATCCACGCATCAAGGAGATAGACTCGCGCATGATAGTGAATGTATCGGGCTCGCGCGTGGATGATTATGTGGAGACGGCGCGCCGTCTGGCGCCGCTCGAAGGGGTGGCCGCCATAGAGGTGAATATCTCGTGCCCTAACGTGAAGGAAGGTGGCATGGCATTCGGCACCACTTGCGAGGGTGCGGCCGAGGTAACGGCCGCTGTGCGCAAGGCTTTTCCCCGTGAGATGATTGTGAAACTGTCGCCCAATGTCACGAGCATCGCCGATATAGCCCGTGCGGTGGAAGCCGAGGGTGCCGACTCCGTTTCGCTCATCAACACACTCATGGGTATGGCTATCGATACAGAGCGCCGCCGCCCGTATCTGTCGACCGTTACCGGCGGACTGTCGGGCGCTGCCGTTCGACCCGTGGCGGTAAGGATGGTATGGCAGGTGAAAAAGGCAGTGAAAATTCCCGTGATAGGTCTGGGCGGCATCATGAACGGACACGATGCCATCGAGTTTATGCTTGCCGGTGCTACCGCCGTGCAGGTGGGAACAGCCAATTTCATCGACCCTGCAGTGACCGTGAAGATAGTTGACTATCTCGACGACTGGTGCTCTCGCCACGGTGTTGACGACATCAACGAAATCGTGGGCGAAATCTGATCCCTGATTAAGAATTAAAAATTTAGAATTTAGAATGGAGAATTATGGCTTGCGTCGTAATTCTCCATTCTAAATTCTAAATTCTAAATTTTTTAGATGGTGAGCTGATAGATGATGCGGGTTTCGGTGGGGGTGAGGGGATAGTAGCCGCCTATCACGTTGCCTTTATGTTCGTGCAGTTTCTCCACCAGTAGATCTATGTCAGGTTCGGTTATGCCCAGTTCATCCATGGTGACGGGCATGCCGAGTTTCTTGAAAAATTTCTTGAGTTGCATCACTCCTTCCATAGCTGCCTTGTGGTCGTCATCTTCTTTCACATCCCAGATGCGGCGTGCCAGCTGAGCCCCCTTTTCGGGATGATTCTTGGCCATGAAAGTCATCCATGCGGGGAACACCACGGCCAGACCGGCACCGTGAGCCACATCGTAAAGAGCGCTGATTTCATGTTCCATAGCGTGAGATGCCCAGTCTTCCTTACGGCCTGTGCCGCATACACCGTTGTGAGCCAGCGTTCCGCTCCACATTATATTGGCGCGGGCGTCGTAGTCGGTGGGATTTTCCATTACTTTGGGAGCTTCCTCGATAATAGCCATCAGCACGCCCTCGGCCACGCGGTCAGTAATCTCCACGCAGGGCGTGTCGGAGAAATAGCGCTCGAATATATGAGCCATCATGTCGACTATGCCGCATGCCGTCTGATAGGGAGGCAGGGTGAAAGTGAGCTCCGGATTCATCAGGGCGAATTTAGGACGGAGAGCCACCTCGGTGCGGATCGAGATTTTCACCTTGCCGTCGATTTTGGTTATCACGGCGTTGCCCGAGCCCTCGCTTCCGGCGGCAGGGATGGTGAGAATGACAACCAGAGGGAGAGTGTCGCCTATAGCAGCCTTTCCCTCGAAGAAGTCCCAGAAATCACCGTCGTAGGGCACGCCTGCCGCTATAGCTTTGGCTGTATCAATCACACTACCTCCACCCACGGCCAGCAGGGAGTCAAGACCCTCGGCGCGCATCATGTCGATGCCTTCGCGCACCTTGTCGTCAGTGGGATTGGGACGCACGCCGCCAAGCTCTTTCCATTCCACGCCCGCCTCGGAAAGCGAGGCGCGCACCTTTGCAAGCAGTCCCGACGCCTCGGCCGAATGACCGCCGTAGACCATCAACACCTTGCGGCCGAGCATTGAGGCGGTAAGCGCACCGGCCTGCATCTCCACGCCGCGTCCGAACACATATTTCGTCGGAGTCCAGAAAGTAAAATTTTCCATAATTCTTATAATGTCATTATCAGTTTTGAGTTAAATTGCATTTTTCACGGATTGCATCCATCACGGCCGCATGGTCATCGCAACCGATAAGAAACATCTTTCCGTCGCTCAGCGTCACGAGAAAACATTCGTCGGGATTGCCGTAAAATGCTCGGTAACGGCCTATGCGGTTGTCCTTGAACCATCCCCAGGTTCCTAACCAGTCGCGCGAGCCGAACGGTGACTTGGCCGTGGCCGAAGGGATGAATTCCTTTACCTTTACGATCTTGTCAAACGGGATGGTCTTGCTGCCGAGCAGACTTTTCAGTATGACGCCGCCGTCGGTCACGCTCACCGATACCGGGGAGAAGAATAACATGAGTATCACCATGAACGCGAGCAGCCCGGCAAACAGCCAGAAATAAAACATATCGCCATGGCGCTGATAGCGTGACCACGCGACAGCTCCCACTGCCAGCACTGACAATATGGGCCAAAAATAACTTTTCGCAGTATATTTCACTCTTTTTTTCATAATGGAAAATGTTGTAAAGCAGGGCATTGAAAGTGGATTGTATCGACATGAAGCCGGCACCACAACTGCAAAGATACTCAATTTCCCCGCCTGATGCAAGCGAAAAATTTATTACCTTTGCCGAAAATTCTGAAGTATAAGTATCATGCTCGATTACATAGTGAATCTTCTTCGTGAGAATCCCACGATTCCCATTTTTCTCACTCTCGGTATAGGATTTTGGCTCGGAGGGCTGAAGATTAAAAGTTTTTCGCTCGGCCCCGTCACGGCTACTCTCCTGGTGGGCGTGCTGATAGGCCAACTTAACATAGTGGTGGGTGAGCCGCTCAAGACCGTCAGCTTCATGCTTTTTCTCTTTGCGATAGGCTATAGCGTCGGCCCGCAGTTTTTTCGCTCGCTCAAGGGCGAGGGATTGAAGCAGGTGGGATTTGCCGTGGTGGAAGGAGTGCTGTGTGTGGCCGTGACGGTAGCTGTGGCCAAGCTGATGGGATATAATGCAGGTACGGCAGTAGGACTCTTTGCCGGAGCGCAGACCGTATCGGCCGTGATAGGTGTGGGCAGTGATACCATAAATGCCCTTCCTATAGATCCGGAACTGAAACACAGGCTTATATCCATGATTCCGTCGAGTTATGCCGTGACATATATTTTCGGCACCATAGGCTCAGCCTGGGTGATAGCCAACTTCGGCCCGATGCTGCTCGGAGGCATGGACAAAACGCGCCGCGAGATAGCACATATCGAGGAAGAGATGGATGAGGGTGAATTTTCAGCACAACCGGGCCTGATTGTCGCCAACCGTCCCATATCGTTTCGCGCCTATCGCGCCGAGGCGTCATATTTCAACCGCTCCCGCACGGTTGAGGAAATCGAGGAGCGGCTTGCCGAGCTCGGCCATCGTCTCTTTGTAGAGCGCCTGCGGGTGGGCGGTGAAGTAGTCGATGCGGAGCCGGATGTGAAAGTGCGTCGCGGCGACATAATTGTGATAGGAGGCAGGCGCGAGACGGTGGTTGACGAAGCCGGTATCATAGGCCCCGAAGTGGTAGACCATGAACTGCTGAATTTTGAAGCTGAAAATCTGCCCGTAACCGTGTCGAAAAAAGGTGCGGCCGGAATGACACTCGGCCAACTCCGCAAGCAGGATTTCATGAGCGGGGTGATGATAAGGAGCGTGGTGAGAGACGATGTGGCATTGCCTCTCAAGGCTCGCACCCGACTCGAGCGCGGCGACGTGGTGACACTCGTGGGGCGTCAGGAAGAAGTGGCGGTTGCGGTAGGTGAAATCGGTTTTCCTGACCGCCGCACGGAGACTACCGATATAGTGTTTCTGTCGCTCGGCGTAGCTGTGGGATGCTTCCTCGGTGCGCTCTGCTATCACTACGGGGCAATTCCCATCTCGCTCAGTATAAGCGGAGGCGGACTGCTTGCCGGACTTTTTCTCGGCTGGCTGCGCAACCGTCGGCCTACCTTCGGGCGCATACCTCGCTCGGTAGTGTGGGTGATGGACAATATGGGACTCAACCTCTTTATCGCCATAGTGGGATTGTCGGTCGGTCCTACATTTATTTCAGGACTACGTGAGGCCGGAATAGGACTGTTTTTTGCCGGAATCATCTGCACGGCGCTTCCGCTGATACTTGCCATGCTCATAGGCAATAAGATATTCAAGTTTCCCATCGCCGTGACCCTCGGATGCGTAGCAGGCGGCCGCAACGCCGTGGCCGCACTGGGAGCGATACAGGACAACGTGCAGAGCACCATTCCGGCTATGGGCTACACCGTCACCTACGCCACCGGCAACTTCGTGCTCATCTTCGCCGGCATAGCCGTGGCGCTGCTTATGTAACACAAAAAATGGCCGCTGCGTCGCGCAGAAGCCATCCGGGAAATTATAATCATCAATTCTAATTATCGGTATTTTCAAGTGTGTATGAATCGGGAAATTATTCCCGCGGTGTTACCGAAATTCACCTTGTTTTTCGATGACGGGCTGAATGAAATCAGGAGAGAGTTTTCATAGAGAGATAACCGTTCCGTCTTCTTTATTTCCTCCCGCCCGGTAAAGATTTAGCAGGTACATTGAATAAAGACTGGAATATATTAATGGATATTGTAGTGCAAAGGTAGTGGTTTGGCTGCTATTAAGCAAGTGATTATGTGATATTTAACTATATATTACGGGCTTTTAAGGAATACTTGGTTAAAACTTTGAAAAAGATGATAATTTTAACACCGAATTTCACAATTTATGCTTATTTTTGCGACATCGTACTTACAATACCATATCAATCTTACCGATGAAAAAAATTCTTTTATGTATCTGTGCTGTGGCTGCCGTAGCGGTGGTCATGGTGTCGTGTTCGGGTAAATCGGCCAAGGAGACTGCCGGACAGAAAGATTCCACCTACACTACAGTGACTCACCCCGAGTGGTCACGCAATGCAGTGATTTATGAAGTGAACGTGCGCCAGTTCAGCGATTCGGGCACAATCACCGCATTTGACGAGCAACTGCCGCGCCTCAAAGACCTCGGCGTCGACATCCTCTGGTTCATGCCCGTGTATCCTATCAGCGAGAAAAACCGCAAGGGAGAGCTTGGCAGCTATTATGCCGTGAAAGATTACAAGGCATTCAATCCCGAATTCGGCACGCTCGATCAGTTTAAGGCTACCGTAGCGAAGGCCCATGACTTGGGAATGAAAGTGATACTCGACTGGGTGCCCAATCACTCAGGCTGCGATAATGCTTGGGTCGAGGAGCATCCTGACTGGTATGCCAAGGATTCGCTCGGCAATATGTATGGCCCTTATGACTGGACCGACGTTTACAAGTTTGACTACTCTAATCCCGAGATGCGCGCCGCTATGGTCGATGCCTTCAAGTTCTGGCTCACCGAGGTGGGTGTCGACGGCTTCCGCTGCGACGTGGCTATGGAAGTGCCCGTAGATTTCTGGGATGAGACCCGTCCTCAGCTTCAGGCCGTGAAGCCCGAGCTGTTCATGCTTGCCGAGGCGAGTGTGCCCGCGCTGCAGAAAAACGGTTTCGACATGGGCTACAACTGGCCTATGAAAGATCTCTTCAGCGAAATCGCCGCTACATCGGGACAATACACTTTCAAGAACGAAAAAGGCGAGGTGCGCACCTTCCCCGTGCGTCATGCCGCCGACATCGATTCGCTTCTGGCTCAGCAGGCAGCCGCTTATCCCCGCGATACTTATCTGATGAATATGGTCACCAACCATGACCTCAATTCATGGGAGGGTACGGAATTTGACCGTCTCGGTAATCTCACCGACGCTTTTGCAGTGCTGTCCTACACGCTTCCCGGCATGCCGCTGATCTATACAGGTCAGGAGACAGGCATGAACCGCGCGCTCGAGTTCTTCGTGAAAGACAAAGCTCCCGAGTGGGAACCCCGCAACGAATACTTTGAATTCTACAAGAATCTCAATAATCTCAAGCACACTCAGGAAGCTCTGCGTGCAGGCGAGCAGGGTGGCGAGATGGTGCGCTACCTCACCGAAAGCCCTGACCTGTATGTGTTCTCCCGCACCAAAAATGACTCTCAGGTAATAGTTATGACCAATCTCGGAGCCGAGGAGCAGGCCGTAGCGTTCACTGATGCCGCCCCCGCGGTAGATGAAACCGTGGTCGACTTCTTCACCGGCGAAGCCGCAGCAGTTCCCGCCTCGCTCAAGCCCGGCGAATACCGCGTATTTGTAAAGAAATAATCAATATCGTTTCATAATCTCAGCCCTGCGGAAGCGCTTTGAAAGGCTTCCGCAGGGCTGAGTTTTTATTTGCAGCACACACCCTGAGACAAAATTGCTTACTCGGATGTGATTGCCAGGGATTATCACTCGCTTTATATTTGTGTTTGCGATAAAAAATTGCTAAATTTGCGGAGTTTTTATGAAATTAAAATAACCTCTCTATATGAGCAATCGTTTTCCGGAATATTCAGGCCTTAATCTGGCCGAAGTGAATCGTGACATCCTTGCGCAGTGGGCTCAGCGCAGCGTGTTTGACTCTACGATCACGGAGCGCAAGGGCGCGCCGTCGTTTGTGTTCTTCGAGGGTCCGCCATCGGCCAACGGCCGTCCCGGTATCCACCACGTTCTTGCCCGTACGATCAAGGATATTTTCTGCCGCTACAAGACCATGCAGGGCTTTCAGGTAAAGCGCAAGGCCGGCTGGGATACTCACGGCTTACCTGTGGAGCTGGGTGTGGAGAAAAATCTCGGAATCACCAAGGAGGACATCGGCAAAAAGATTTCGGTGGACGAATACAATGCCGCCTGCCGCGCCGAGGTGATGAAGTATACCCGCGAGTGGGAGGATCTGACCTCGAAGATGGGTTACTGGGTGGATATGACCGATCCGTATATCACCTACGACAACCGCTATATCGAAAGCGTGTGGTGGCTGCTCGGCGAGCTTCACAAGAAAGGCTTCCTATACAAAGGATATACCATCCAGCCCTATTCGCCCGCTGCCGGTACAGGTCTGAGCTCTCACGAGCTTAACCAGCCCGGTTGCTACCGTGACGTGAAAGATACCACCTGCATAGCTCAGTTTAAGGTTGATACCACCGATTTCTCGCAGGAAAACGAGATACTCGACATCTTCCGCTCGCTCGAAGCATCGTGGGGCACTCCCTATTTCCTTGCCTGGACCACTACTCCGTGGACACTGCCGTCGAACACGGCTCTTGCCATGGGTCCCTCGATAAAATACAATATCGTGCGCACCTACAATCCCTACAGCGGCAAGCCTATCGCCGTGGTGGTGGCCGATGCGCTCATGGGTTCGCTTTTCAATCCCAAGGCCAAAGATATTGCCCTTGCCGATTACAAGAAAGGCGACAAGCTGATCCCCTATGAAGTGGTGGCTACCCGCGAGGGCCGCGACTTCACGGGTATACATTACCACCAGCTCCTTCCGTGGGTGAATCCCGGGGAAGGCGCATTCCGCGTAATTCCCGGTGATTATGTTACCACCGAGGACGGTACGGGTATAGTACACATCGCCGGTACTTTCGGTGCCGACGACCAGCGTGTGTCGCGTCAGAACAACATCCCGCCGCTCCACCTGATAGACCGCGACGGCAACATCCGCCCGATGGTGGACCTTCAGGGTAAATTCTACAAGCTCGACGAACTCGATCCGAAATTCGTGGAGACGATGGTAGATGTCGAGGCCTACAAGCCTTGGGAAGGCGCTTATGTGAAGAATGCCTACGACCCCGACGCGACTGACGACACCGAGACTCTCGACGTGAAGATATGCATGGAGCTCAAGGCTACCGACAAGGTGTTCAAGATCGAGAAGCACGTGCACAATTATCCCCATTGCTGGCGTACCGACAAGCCCGTGCTTTACTATCCGCTCGACAGCTGGTTTATCCGCACCACCGCCGTGCGCGACCGCCTCATGGAACTCAACGACACCATAAAGTGGAAACCCGCCGCTACCGGCTCGGGTCGATTCGGCAAGTGGCTTGAGAATCTTCAGGACTGGAATCTTTCGCGCAGCCGCTACTGGGGTACCCCGCTTCCTATATGGCGCACCGAGGACGGCAGCGAGGAGCTGTGCATCACCTCGGTAGAGCAACTCTACAACGAGATGGATCCCGCAGTCGAGGCCGGCTTCATGGCCGAGAATCCTTACCGCAAGGCCGGATTCGTGCCCGGTGATTATTCTAAAGAAAACTATGAGAAAATCGCTGT
>JAIDSW010000322.1:17681-29113 GCA_029061025.1 Duncaniella sp. | reverse complement strand
ATGTTTATATCCGTAGAGGCCGCGATGACCAACATGATACTGCTGCTCAACGACATAGAAAACGTGCGCGAGAAGGATATAATCACATCCTACAACCTCGAGCGCGAGACCAACAACCTGCGCAACCAGTTCCGCGCCGACAATGTTGAGAATATCAACGCCCATCGCTATGAGTATCAGGCCGGTATCTACTACATGGACATCATAGGCACACTCGAAAAGACGGGCGACTATGTGATCAACGTGGTCGACGAAATCAAGACTCAGCTCCGCTCATCACTCGTAAAGGAGAAAAAATAATGAAACATATCCTCATCATGGCCGCCGCGGCGCTTGCAGCGCTGACGGCGGCTGCGTCCACACCGTTCAACGGCATAGTGACGCGCAGCGACTTCTCACCCGTAAAGGGAGCGAAAGTGTATGTCAACGACGCACGCCGATATGCCAAGACCGACAAAAACGGCCGTTTCGGCCTCACCGACGTAGCTCCCGGCGACTCCATTCACCTCATAATCAAGAAGAACAGATATGTCATACCGGTCGACAGCGCCCGCTCGATGCGCATAGTGGTGGCCGACGAGGGTGGCATAAAGAATGCCACGGAAGATCCAGAGCTGGTCGACCTGGGATTCGGCTACGTGAAGCGACGCGAATACAACAGCCCGACGTCGGGCATAAGCGGCGAGCGCCTTGTGGCTACGGGACGCTCTCAGCTGCTTGATGCGCTCGTAGGACTCGTGCCGGGACTGGAGCGGAAGCCCAACGGATCGGTGCAGCTGCGCGGCACCAACTCGTTTACGGGGCGCACCGAGCCGCTCTACATAGTCGACGGTGTGATTGTAACGGATTTCGACAGTGTCAATCTCCACGATATCGAGACGGTGGAGGTGCTTAAAGACGCCTCGATCTACGGCTCTCGCGGCGCCGGGGGCGCAATCATAGTCAAAACCAAGCGCGGGAGGTGAGGATTTTGAGATGAAGCGGGATTAATCCCGAGGCTTTCCGATGGGGAACTCGGTGAAGGTCATGGTGATGGCGTCGAAGATCAGGAGGCGGTCGGTGAGGAGGTCGCCGGTGCGGGCGAGGAGCTTTATTGCCTCGGTGGCCTGAAGCGAGCCTATCACTCCCACCACAGTATTGAGTATGCCATTGATGGCACAAGGGAGTTCCTCGACGGGCGCCGAGGTGTCAAACCAGTCGCGATACGAGGCTTTGCCGGGGATGTAGGTGTAGAGATGCCCCGAAAACCGCTGCACGGCGCCGTAGACATACGGCTTTTTCAGTTCAATACATGTGTCATTGACCAGCAGGCGCGAGGCGAGATTGTCGCAGCAGTCCACCACAAGGTCGTGGCTTGCGATGATTTCACGCGCATTGTCGGCCGTGAGGAATCCGGCTATCGCCGTCACCTCCACATGGGGGTTTATGGCAGTCATCTTCTCGCGGGCGGAGTCGACTTTGAGACGGCCTATATCGGGGGTGGTGTGGATAATCTGGCGCTGAAGATTGGAGAGCGACACGGTGTCGGCATCCATTATGGTGATGTGACCCACGCCGGCGGCGGCAAGATACAGCGCCACGGGAGAGCCTAATCCGCCCGCACCCACTATGAGCACGCGCCCCTCGGAAATAGCTTTCTGACCCGGGAGATCGATCTCACACAGAGCCGTGTGGCCGCGATATCGTATTGCCTGCTGCTTGTCCATATAATCAAAACTCCATTCCTGCTCGCGCTATAAGCTCCTTATCTTCGTCGACACCCGAGCCGAGGGTGGTGAGCATATCGCCCATTATGGCGCCGTTGATACCTGTTTCCATGGCCTGAAGCTGGAGATCGGCCGACATGAGAGCGCGTCCTCCGGCAAAGCGGAGCACGGCACGGGGATGAGCGAGGCGGAATATTGCCACCGTGTCGAGTATCTCATCATCGGTGAGCCCTTTCTGATGCTCAAGTGGAGTGCCCGGGATGGGTATAAGTATATTCAGGGGTATCGACGCCGGCTCGACCTCGCGGAGCGACACGGCAAACTCGGCCCGCTGCGCGGCTGTCTCGCCCATGCCTATTATGCCGCCGCTGCATATCTCCATGCCAGCGCGGCGGGCGGCGGCGATGGCAGCGAGTTTCTGCTCGCGGGTGTGGGTGGTGCAGAGACGGGGGAACATCGAGGGCGCGGTCTCCATGTTGCAATGATAGCGTCGCACACCGGCGGCGGCGAGCTGACGCATCTCATTATCGCCGAGCAAGCCCATCGAGGCGCAGAGATAGAGCCCGCCCTGACGGTGGATTTCGGAGTAATATTCACACGCCTTGCGGAGCGATTCGCCCTTCATGGCGCGGCCGCTGGTGACAAAAGAGAACCGGCCTATGCCGTGGCGGCGGTTGAGCTCGGCCATAGCCATGCATGTGTCATGATCCACAAGCGGATATTCCTTGACATCGGTAGGATAATGGGCCGACTGGGCGCACCACTTACAATCCTCGGAGCAGCGTCCCGACCGAGCGTTGATGATGGAGCATGAATCGAATTTGCGAGAGTGAAAGCGGCGGGTGACCTCGGCGGCGGCGCGGCGCATGGCCTCGGCAACCTCACCGGAGGCGCCGGCAAGACTCATCACCTCTTCATCAGTGAGCGAGCCACCGGCCAGTATTCGGTCGCGGTAGCTTTCTATGGCACAAACGTCTAAAGCCATCAGAATACCTTTATGCTCGGGATGTATTTCTTGGGCTGGCGCTTGAGATCGATCAGGATGCTGTCGACGTGAGCCACGGCGCTGTTGAGATTATTGTATACCTCGGCATCGTTGAGAAGCAGGCCCAGAGTGGAGTTTGTGGAATTGAGCTGAGCCGACGCGCGCTCGAGATTGGCCACGATGGCGTTGACATTGTTCATCGTGGAGTCGAGGGGCATTTTCTTCAGATCCTCGGCCACCACGGCGAGGGCGGCGCTCACCTGCGAGAGGTTTTCGGAAATCTCGCTGACGTTGCTCATGGTGGACGAAGCGTTGTTGAGAATCGGGCCGAGCGAGCGCTGGAGCAGCGCGGTCGAAGTCTCGAGATTAGCCATTACCACGTCGAGGCGATCGATGGCCTGAGTGAGCGCGGGGTTGGAAATGACACTGTTGGCGGTAGCAAGAAGAGTATCGACCTTGGGCAGGATACCTGTCACGGCGGGAAGCATCTCGCCGGTGAGTTTTTCCATCAGGCCGGGCGACAGCTCCCCTTCGAGGTGGTCGCCCACATCGTGATAGTCGAGCGTGCCTGAGGGGAATTTAAGCTCGATGGTCGATGTGCCGAGGAAATCGGTGGTAAGCACGGCCTTCGTGCCCTTGGGCACGCGCAGGTCGCGGTTGAGGCTCATTTCCACGAGGATATTGCCGGGATTGTCATACTGATACTCTATTTCCCTCACAAGTCCCACCTTGTAGCCGTTGAGCGTGACGGGCGCCGACTGCGACAGTCCGGCCACATTAGTATAAGTGCTGTAGTAATAGTTGGCGGCCTTGAAGATATTGATTCCTTTCAGATAGTTGATGCCGAAGAAGAGCACCAGGAGTGCGACGAGCACTGAGGTGCCTATGATAACTTCGCGGGTGAATATTTTCTTCATAGAAAAATAGTGTAGTTATAATCGTGATTATCTGTTACTTTACTCTGTTATCGCCCTGCATTTTCACTACGAAAGCCTCGGGGTGCTTCTCGCGCAGGCGGCGCAGATCGGCTTGAGCCTCGGAGGGGGAAGCGTAGCGGCCCGACGTGTATTTGTAGACACCGCCGTCGATATAATACTCGGGCTTCTCCACTCCCTCGAGCTTGGGGCTCGATGCGGGCAGAGGGCGCGACGAGGTGAGAAACTGGATGCGGTAGTGCACCTCGCCGGAAGCCTGAGGAGCGGCGGCCGACGGAGCCGGCTCGGGTGAAGGCTCGGATTTGGCTGATGTAGAGGGGTGGGATTTGCCTGTGCCGCGGTAGTTGCGCAGGCCGTTGTAGATGGCGCGGGCGAGGCGGATTTGCCCGTCATCGGAGGCCATGAACTTCTCCATCTCGGGGTTGCATATGAAGTCGAGCTCCACCAGGATAGAGGGCATGGTGGTGTAGACGAGCACGTAGAAGGGCGCCTGCTTCACGCCGTTGTTTTTGCGTCCGGCCGTAGCCACGAGTTCTTTCTGCACCTCGTGTGCGAGGGTTACCGACCGCTCGTGGGCGGCGTGCTGCACGATGTCAAACATGATGTAGCTTTCGGTCGACGACGGATCAAAGCCTTGATAGGTAGCCGAATAATTATCCTCAAGTTTCATCACCTCATTCTCGCGCATGGCCACCGACAGATTGGCGTTGCTGCGGTCGAGACCGAAGGTATAGACCGCGGCGCCGCGTATGGTGGTGCGGGAGGGTGATTTCTTGTCGACCGAGTTGGCATGAATGGAGATGAACACATCGGCATGACGGCGGTTGGCCATCTTGGCGCGGTCGTTGAGGGTGACGAATGTATCATCGTCGCGGGTCATGACCACCGTTGCATCGGGCATCCCCGCCTTTATCAAAGCCGCAAGTTTGAGGCCAACGGCGAGATTTATCGCCTTTTCGGTGGTGTTAACGCCGAGCGCTCCGGCATCGTGGGCGCCATGGCCGGGGTCGATCATCACCACGTATTCCTTCTTGGCCGCGGCGCTTTTCCCCTTGGCCTCAGCGGTGGCGGGTAAAGATATGACGCAAGCGAGCGCCATGATGATCATGACGGCTCTCTTTATCAGCGATATATGGCGCGATACGGGCATGGCGCAGGAGGTGAGTAGATTGGTTTGATAACTTTTTTCGGCGTTCAACCCACAAAATTAGTGATTTATTTGTTGTGTATAATAGCGATAACGACCTTTTTTTGCCCCTGCGTGGCAATTATTGCCAAAGAATAGTTAATTTTGAACAATGAAACATACCGCCACATATATTATATCACTGCTCGGCGCCGCTGTCGCAACTGCGTGCGCTTGGACACCCGGCGCCTCACCCGAGGCCGAACCGGCATCGATAGTACGTCTCGATTCCTCAGCCCTGCGGGGCGACTCGGCAGCCTTCATGGGTGCCGGTGCTCCGGCTTCGCTGTGGCTGCGGATAGTGGGTGCCGACACGGCACGGGTATCGGATTATTTCGACTCGCTACAGGGGAAACCCTACAATCAGTTTGTAGCCGAGCAATTCGCCTCCACCGATTCGCTGGCCGCTGAGCTCGGCACTATATTTAATAATGTGGCGACCCTCACCGCGGTCGAGCCACCGGCCCTGGCGGCAACCGTGGTATCGCCCTACAATCAATCGGTAGTCACGGCTGACTCGATAGTCTACATCGCCCTGAATCATTATCTGGGCGCGCACCACGATTTCTACGCCTACTTCCCTTACTATCAGCGGCAGCTGAAAGACCCTTCGCGCATAGGTATCGACGTGGCCGAGGCTGTGGTATCGGAGCGCTATCCATATGATCCTCAGTCGAAATACCCCACGGCGCTGTCGCGCATGGCAGCCGAAGGTGCAGTGGTGGAGGCGGTGATGCAGCTCACGGGCGCTACAGAGCGGGAGGTGCTGGGATATTCGCCCGAAGAATACTCGTGGCTCGAAGAAAACGAGCGCCCCGCGTGGGAGTCGATGCTGACCCGCGAACTTGTGTTCTCGACCGATCCGGCAGTGACCGAAACACTCGTGCGGCCCAACTCGGTGACTTCACTTCTTCACCCCGACGCTCCCGGCCGCGCAGGCCGCTTCATTGGTCACCGCATCGTAAAAAGTTATCTGTCGAAACACCCCTCGGCAACCCTTTCCGACCTGCTTTCGCCCGATTTCTACAATGACCCGAAATTGCTCGAAAAGGCCGAATATGTTGCAAAATGATGTTGTACAACATATTTTTAACTTACTTTAACTTATCTACTACTCGTTAGTGTGTGTCTGTGATTTTTTGCTATTTTTCGGGCAGAAAAAATAGCAGAAAAATTAAAAATTTTGCTCTGTCGTTGAACAATTGTTACCTTTGCCGCGTCTTAGTTAACGAAGTGCCGAAAATCGGCGCGGCCGCCGGGGCTCTCCCGCGACGCATAATCCAAGGTGAAAACCGACGGCTTATTAAGTTAAACGAAAATCATCACAGAAGACAAAATGAAGAAGACAGCGACACTTTTTGCACTCTTCGCATTAATTCTTATTTCCGTTTCAGCTCACACTGACCGGGTGGTTCGCGCAGCCGAAGGCTACAAAGCCCCCGCAATCGAAATCAACGATTCCTCAGCCGGAGCAGCGATTTCATTTGACGGAAAATGGACTCTGGTCAATTTCTGGACAAGCAGCGATCCCGTATCGCGTATCGCAGCCGGTAATTACGATGATCTCGCCCGCGGTATTAGATCCAATTCCGACTTTCAGTTACTCTCGATAAATGTTGACCGGAGTGCAGCCCTCTACAGCGCCATCGTGGCCGCCGACGGGCTCAGCGAAGGAACTCAGATCCATCTCAATCCCGATGAAGCCACCCGCGTGGCCGAGGAATACTATCTGGAGCGCGGTTGCAACTCCTATCTTATCGATCCCACCGGCAAGATACGGGCTGTGAACCCATCGACCGAGACAGTACTTGCAATGCTTTAAAGCATTACTTCTCAACTTATTGCCGCCGACCCTGCACGAGCAGAGCCGGCGATTGTTGTGTAAACTGGAGAATTTAGAATGAAGAATTGAAAATTATCGATGGTGTATGGAGCGGAGCCGCCGATATGGAGCTCCCCCCGCTCCATACCGCCACGATAATTTCAATTCTCAATTCTCAATTTTAATTTCTTTCTCCCCCCGCTCATATTCAATTACATCCCGGAGGGATAGTCAGCTTTTCAACCGCGGGTGCTTGCCACCCGTGGATAACGTCTCCTCCATACCTATCAGCCCCGGGAGGGTTGAACAAGTACTGCGGCATTGTTCAACCTCTCCGAGGTTGGATTGGGTATTTTCATACTACCCCGGGTGACAAGCACCCGGGGTTAGCCAGATTGCGACCCCTCCGTGGTGCATGTTCCGGCGGGATAAGGCGAGAGAGGGGAATTTAAAATGGAGAATTGAGAATGGAAAATTATCGTCAGTGTAAGGAACAAGAACCACCGGTATGGAGCGGGGGTCGCTGACCCCCGCCGCAGCGTCAAAATGGTAATTTCCTCACACACGCACCATTCACTTCATGTTTTCGCAGGCGGCGGGGTCGCAAAACTACAATCAGCATGCAAAAAAAGCATCAGCACTGCGGTGCTGATGCTTCGTAGCGAGACCGAGAATTGAACTCGGGACCTCCGGGTTATGAATCCGACGCTCTAACCAACTGAGCTATCTCGCCATAAGATTCCGTTTGTGACTGCAAAGGTAAATACATTTTTTCGATCCACCAAATATTTCCGCGAAAAATTTGAGCATATCATTCCGATCAGCCCCCTTAGCCGGCGGCCGGAGGCAAAGAAACACGCCTGACACTGATTGCATCAGTCTAAAATAATTACAAATTTTCGCTAAAATGTTTGGAAAGCCGAAAATATAATTTTAATTTTGCAAGGTAAACGCACCTAATACCATGCGTCGACGAAGGCCGCGGGCTTGCTCCGGGGCAATAATCCTTGAATCATCAAAACTAAACAATCAATAATCATTTTCTAAAAAATTAAAGTAATTAACCTTATGGAAACTCAAAAACCTCAGGCCCAGCAGTCAGCAGCAGCTGTCGCCAAGAAAGCAGAAAGCAACGTTAAGGGCGTAAAGAATGCCTTCCTCGTAATCTGCGCATGCTTTATTGTAGCTGTTCTTCTCTTCACTTTCTGGTTCGGTCACGAATCTCACTTCAACGAAGATGGTCATCCTCAGGACCTCTGGGGTACTATCTATAAGGGTGGTTTCATCGTGCCTATCCTCCAGACCCTCTTCCTTACCGTTATCGTTCTCTCAGTAGAGCGTTGGATCGCCCTCTCGAGCGCCAAGGGTAAAGGCAACATCACCAAGTTCGTTGCCGGCGTTAAGAAATGCCTCCAGAACAAGGACATCGCAGGTGCCATGAACCTCTGCAAGACTCAGAAGGGTTCTGTAGCTTCTGTAGTTTCTTCAGCTCTCGTAGCATATCAGGAAATGGACAACAACACCGAGCTCACCAAGGAGCAGAAGATCGCCAACGTACAGAAGGCTGTTGAAGAGGCTACCGCTCTCGAAATGCCCGCCCTCCAGCAGAACCTCCCCATCGTGGCTACCCTCACCACTCTCGGTACTCTCGTCGGTCTTCTCGGTACTGTAATCGGTATGATCAAGTCGTTCCAGGCTCTTGCAGCTTCGGGAGCTCCTGACTCTACCGAACTTTCGACCGGTATCTCTGAGGCACTTATCAACACCGCCTTCGGTATCGCAACCGGTGCATTCGCCGTTATCTCTTACAACTTCTACACCAACAAGATCGATAACCTCACCTACGCCATCGACGAAATCGGCTATTCTATCGTACAGACATTTGCCGCTTCTCACTAATTCCCCGTTACAAGTTATTTAACTCACACAATCCTTTAATTAACAAGTAATATGGGAAAAGTAAAAATTAAGAGAAAAAGCACCCTCATCGACATGACCGCGATGAGTGACGTGACTGTGCTCTTGCTTACTTTCTTCATGTTGACTTCAACCTTCCTTCAGAAGGAGCCCGTCACCGTGCTCACTCCGTCGTCAGTGTCGGAGCAGAAGGTGCCCACCTCCAACGTGGTATCGGTGCTCGTTTCTCCTCAGGGCAAGGTATTCCTGTCAGTACTCGGTGAGGCTGACCCCAATGTAGCCGGTGGCGAATGGGGTACCGAACCGATCCGCCGTCAGATCCTCATGAACGCTGTGAATCTCTACAATGAGCAGCACCCCAGTAACAAGATACAGTTGACCGAAGACCAGGTACAGGCATTCACCAAAATCAACATGTTTGGCATGCCTTTCCAGGCACTCCCCGCGTTCCTCTCGATGTCGCAGACCGATCAGGACAAATTCCTTTCCGACATGAACAACCCCGCATCGGGTATTCCTGTCAACGACAACAAGGATATGAACCGTCTCAATGACTTCCAGATCTGGATGCGCGCCATCTACAACTCCGGAAACGACAACCTTCAGAGCGTGATGAAGAAAGGTGAAGGTATCGCTGTCAAAGCTGACAAAGATACCCCCTACAGCACTATCCACGACGTGCTCGACAATCTTCAGACCATGAAGATGAACCGCTTCTCCATCATGACCGCTTTAAAAACTGAGAACGACTAATCATGGCACAGATAGAACAATCAGACAAGGGTGGCAAGAAGAAAAAAGGCGCCCAGAAAAAAATGTCGATCCATGTGGACTTCACCCCCATGGTGGACATGAACATGCTTCTGATTACCTTCTTCATGCTTTGTACTACCATGATCAAGTCTCAGACCCTCACCATCGCACTCCCCTCGAATGAGAAGGTCGAAACTTCCCAGCAGAACAAAGCAAAAGAATCTGAAGCAATCACTATGATCCTTACTACTGACCGCAATGCCGAGGGTCAGGTGCGTACCGACGAAAACGGTAATCCCAAAAATATCGTTTACTACTACGAAGGTACCCCCCAGATCACCGACGAAAACGGCGACGGCCTTATCGATAACAGCAATCTTAAGGTTGAGCATTTCGTAGGCAACGACGGTAAGATCCAGCAAGGTATCCGCAAGATCCTCCACGACCGCAACACCGAGGTTCTCAAACGCATCGAGCTTCTCAAAGCCGACTGGCGTGAGAGAAAATTCTCTCCCGTAGCTGCTATCAACGACTCCATCTACCAGGCCAAGGCCCGCGAGATCCGCAACGACTCCACTCTCACCCGTCCCGTTGTGATCATCAAGGCAGCTCCCGAAGCCTCATGGGAATCGCTTATCAGCGCCCTCGATGAGATGCAGATCAACCAGATCGCCCGCTACCAGATCGACAACATCAATCAGGTAGACTCAGTAATGATCCTTGACTACATCGCTAAACACGGCAAACCCTGAGAATTTGATGACAGATATATATTAACCTGAAAAATCGCAATCATTATGGCAAAAGATGTAGATCTTTCATCAAAAGAATGGATTGAACTTGTCTTTGACGGCAAGAACAAAGAATATGGCGCATATGAGCTCCGCAAGGCCTCGGTAAGCCGCCACAACAAGGCTATGCTCGTAATCGTGATCGTGCTCGTCGCTGTAGCACTCCTCGGCTTCCTCGCCAATACCGTGCTTGAGAAGGCTGAAGAAGGCCCCGGTGACCAGACCGAACAGGCTCTCGCCGAATTCGTAACAGAAGAAACCCCTGAAGAAGAACCCGAAGAGGAACTCCAGCGCGTAGAGGAGCAGCTTCCCGAAGCTCTCCCCGAAGAAATCCTCAACACCACCAAGATGACCGAGCTCGCTATCGTGCCCGACGAACAGGTGACCGAGGAAATCAAGTCGCAGGACGACATCAAGGATACCGACGTAGCAGTAGGTACTTCAGACTTCGATCAGGGTACTGACGACCTTAACGTGGTTCGTGAGCACAAAGACGAAGTTATCGTTGAAGAGAAGAAACCCGAACCTGTCGACGACAACAAGGTATTTGAGGTCGTAGAGCAGAAGCCCCAGTTCCCCGGTGGTGACGCAGCCCTCCTCAAGTACATCAGCGACAACATCCGCTACCCGGCCGCAGCTCAGGAAAACGGCATTCAGGGTCGCGTGGTAGTGCGCTTCGTTGTCACTAAGTCAGGTAAGGTAGGTGACGTACAGGTAATGCGTTCAAAGGATCCCGACCTCGACCGTGAGGCAGTGCGCGTGGTTAAGACACTCCCCGCATTCGTGCCCGGTAAGATGAACGGCCACTCCGTTAACGTATGGTACACCCTCCCCGTTACCTTCAAGCTCCAGGGCGTATAATCCGCAACTCCTTCCACACTACAGGCGCTGACCGCAAGATCAGCGCCTGTAATATTTTATTCCCACCCGAAGACAAAACAATTCCCGAACTTGCAGGGTTTTAACTAAAAAACAAGTTATGGAAGAAAATGACAGACCGGTACCCAAGTGGGTGAATGTATTTTTATGGCTCGCAGCGGCAGCACTGGTGTATTGCTTCGTGATTCATGCAATGCCGGGGTATATATTGGCTACGCTGCTCGGCCTTGTAGTGGCTTACGGTGGTGCGGCAAGCTACTATCTCGCCAAAGCGAAGAAATATAATGTCATCGCCGCGGTGTGGATAGTAATTGCCATGTTCGTGGCAACATTCTGGTTCAATCATTTTGTGGTGAAATAAAAGGAGAAACGCAGAAATTAATAGTAGGGACGCGATTCTTTGCGAGCAAAGCGGCAAGCCGATAAAATCGCGTCCGCAACCACAACATGGATGTAAA
>JAIDSW010000322.1:0-17671 GCA_029061025.1 Duncaniella sp. | reverse complement strand
CCGTTTTCTTCGTACCCGTCGGCGCCTATGTTAGGCGACGGCGGCGCCGGTTACGAATAATTCAGCGCCCACGGGCGCTATTTGATTTTTGACACAGCCTCATCCACAACACTGATAAAAAAATGTAACTTCAACTTTGTTGTTATTCTCCTCGTGTTTTCGCCGCGGACGCGATTAATCGCGTCCCTACCTTTCTATAGCCATGGAGCTCGTTAGGGGATGGCGATGCGATATGGTGGGGGGGAGACTGCTGCACCGTAGAATTTTCAAGATTAGAGTGGATATAATTTTAGGGCGAATTGTACGTTATAGAATTGTATGCGAATACTCATTATTACCATATTATCTTTATTAGCTGCTGTTTCATGGGCTGCGCCGAGCATCAAGATTCACGGAAAAATCACGGATGCCGACAATAATCCGGTGGAGTTTGCCACCGTGAGGATAGGCGGGACAGCTGTAGGCACCACTTCGGGGCTTGAGGGCGAATACTCACTGTCGTGTCCTGCCAACGATACGATAGTGGTGCATTTCTCGTGTATAGGCTATCGCGACGCCAAGTCGACTCTCATAGACCCTCAACCCGATGTCACGCTCAACATGCGCCTGCAGATGGATACCGAGATGCTGGCGGAAGTGGAGGTGACGGAACTGCGCAAGCAGACGGGCTCGGTGGCGATGATCGACAAGGAGCAGCTGAAGCTGTCGCCCGACGTGACGGGCGGATCGGTGGAATCACTGCTGACGACTATGGCCGGCGTAACGTCGAGCAACGAGATGTCGTCGCAATACTCGGTGCGCGGCGGCTCTTATGATGAAAACTCGGTATATATCAACGGTATAGAGGTTTATCGCCCGCAACTGATCTCATCGGGGCAACAGGAGGGTCTCTCGATAATCAATCCTGACCTGGTGGGAGCGATCGGCTTCTCGACGGGCGGGTTCACGGCGCAATACGGCGACAAAATGTCGAGTGTGCTCGACATCACCTACCGCCAGCCCGAGGCATTCGAGGGCTCGGCAGCTGTCAGCCTGATGGGGGCGTCGCTCGCCATAGGACAGAACTCGGGGCGCTTCTCCCAGCTCCACGGCATACGCTACAAGCAAAACTCGTCGCTGCTGTCGTCGATGGAAACGAAGGGAGAGTATGACCCTACGTTTTTTGACTACCAGACGTCGCTCAACCTGCGCATAAGCAAGAAATTCAGCGTGTCGTTCTTAGGCAACATCGCCATCAACAACTATAAGTTCACCCCCGTAAACCGCACCACGACATTCGGCACGTCGACCGACGCAAAGAAATTCACCGTGTATTTCGACGGTCATGAAAAAGACCGCTTCGAGACATTTTTCGGCGCTCTGTCGCTCGACTATCGCCCGTCGCGGTCAACCGAGCTGAAATTGCTTGGCTCGGGCTATCTCACCAACGAGCTCGTGGCCTACGACATATCGGGCGAATACTGGCTCGACCAGGCCGGAACGTCGGACGTGGGCGGCGAACTGGGCGTGGGACGCTACCACGAGCACGCGCGCAACCGACTGAAAGCATCGGTAATGGCTCTTGCCCTGCACGGCTCCACAGCCATCAACAAGCAGCATACCCTGAGCTACGGCGCCAACATCCAGCACGAAAAAATTCTTGACCGCTCGCGCGAATGGGAGCTGCGCGACTCGGCCGGATTCTCGCTGCCGTCGACAGGCGAAGCCGTGAAGGTGATCTACAACCTGGCTTCGCACCACGACGTAAGCTCCACGCGCATGAACATCTTCGCTCAGGACGCATGGCGCATATCCACCGCAGCGGGCTACCTGACTCTCAACGCAGGCCTGAGAGCCAGCTACTGGTCGTTCAACAAGGAATTTCTGCTCAGTCCGCGTGTCAATGTGGGATTCGTGCCTGAAAAGCTCCACAACTGGGCATTCCGCTTCGCCACGGGTCTTTACTACCAGTCGCCGTTTTACAAGGAATACCGCATGCCGGTGGAGGATGCCGACGGCAACCGCACCATCGTGCTCAACACCAATATCAAGTCGCAGCGCAGCTTCCACCTGATAGGAGGCGCCGACTACACGTTCCGCGCCATGAACCGCCCGTTTAAGCTCTCGGCCGAGGTGTATTACAAAGCGCTCTCCGACCTTGTGCCCTACGAGATAGACAATCTAAAGATAGTGTATTCGGGACTCAACGAATCAAGCGGCTTCACGGCGGGTATAGACATGAAACTGTTCGGCCAGTTCGTGCCCGGCTCCGACTCATGGATAAGCCTCTCGCTGATGAAAACGAGCGAGAATATCCACGGCGTAAAGGTGCCCCGCCCCACCGACCGCCGTTACAGCCTCGGAATATTCTTCACCGACTACTTTCCGAAATTTCCCAAGCTGAAATTCTCGCTGCGCGGCATACTGTCGGACGGACTCCCCACCACGTCCCCCCACTCCACACGCGACAAAGGCTACTTCCGCACGCCCGCGTATCGCCGACTCGATGCCGGATTATCTTATGCCCTGCTGTCGCCCCTCAAAGACGGACAGACACGCACCGGCGCCATGCGTCACATCAAGAGCATATGGCTCGGGCTTGACGTGTTCAACCTGCTTGACATCGCCAACGTAAGCTCCTATTACTGGGTGACCGACGTGAACGACATACAGTATGCCGTGCCCAATTACCTCACGCGGCGCCAGATCAACGTGCGCCTTTCGATAGATTTCTGATCGAAACGATTGACGAGCGACGGAAATTCACTACCTTTGCGGAAAAGAAACCGATTAATCCCGCCACGCAATGCCTAAAGTCTCAGAACGCGGCACCATAATGCCCGCCTCCCCTATACGCCGGCTCGCCCCACTGGCAGCCAAGGCGCGCGAAGAAGGCGTAAAAGTGTATCATCTCAACATAGGTCAGCCCGACGTGCCCACCCCTCAGTGCGGCCTCGACGCGCTGAAAAATATCGACCGCAAGGTGCTCGAATACAGCCCTTCGGCCGGTCTTGACTCGCTGCGCCGCAAGCTCAAGGAATATTACAGCAAATATCGCATAGATGTAGAAGTCGACGACATCATAGTGACGAGCGGCGGCTCGGAGGCGGTATTGTTTGCCTTCATGGCCTGCCTTGACCCGGGCGACGAGATAATAGTGCCCGAGCCCGCCTATGCCAACTATATGGCATTCGCCATATCGGCCGGCGCCAAGATCGTCACCATACCGTCGAGCATCGACGAAGGTTTCGCGCTGCCCAATGTGGAGGAATTTGAAAAACTCATCACACCCCGCACCAAGGGCATACTTATCTGCAACCCCAACAATCCCACCGGTTATCTCTACACGATGAAAGAGATGCTGCGTATACGCGACCTTGTGAAGAAGCATGACCTGTTTCTGTTCAGCGACGAGGTATACCGCGAATTCTGCTACACGGGTGCTCCTTACATCTCGGCCTTCCATCTGCCCGACATCGAGGAGCAGGTGGTGCTCATCGACTCGGTATCGAAGCGCTACAACGAGTGCGGCATACGTGTGGGCGCGCTCATCACCAAGCATCCCGAGCTCAAGAAAAACATAATGAAATTCTGTCAGGCCCGCCTGAGTCCGCCCCTTTTAGGTCAGATAGTGGCCGAAGCCTCGATAGATACTCCGGCCGAATACATGCTTGAGACATATAATGAATATGTGGAGCGCCGCAAATTCCTCATCGACCGCCTCAACAAGATACCCGGCTGCTACTCCCCTATCCCGATGGGTGCATTTTACACAGTGGTACGGCTCCCGGTGGACGATGCCGACAAGTTCTGCCGCTGGTGTCTCGAAGAATTCCGCTACGAGGGTCAGACGATATTCATGGCGCCGGCCACAGGCTTCTACACCACCCCCGGCATGGGACACGATGAAGTGCGCCTGGCCTACGTGCTCAACACCGAGGAACTCGGTCGCGCGATAGAGGTGCTCGACCACGCCCTGCGCGAATATCCCGGCCGAACCGTCAACAGATAAAAAGCATCTACCGATATGGAAACCCCTAAATTTACCGATATTGCCGGGATGTCGTTCAGCCAGTGCCTGAACGAACTGGAAGGAATTGTGAAGATGATGGAGAGTGACAAGTGTGACATAGATCAGCTCGCCGCCTACACCACCCGCGCAACTCAGCTGCTCGAGACATGCCGCGCCAAGCTCACCGCCACTGACCGCGAATTGCAAAAAATTCTCTCGCGCACCGACGGAAATTCTTAAAATTTCCATCACCCTTAACAACAATGTAACTAATCGACCTGTTACGGGCGCTGTAATTATCACAGCGCCCGTTATTTTATTGATTATAAGATACATACATCGAGGTAGGAGAGAATTTTTATCGTTACAAAATTGTAACAGCGGGGTATTTGTAACAATTCTGCAACAATAATTTTAAACCTATAAAGCATTGTTTAGTAAGGTTTTACAGAAAAGTCGTGAACAATCTTGAAATGTTAAAATGATTTTAACATTAAATAATTTCATATTGCGGTTACAGGCAGTAATTTTGAAATGTTCAAACGAACAAAACTTCTAACAACGACCACCTAAAACTACTTACGATTATGGCAACGACACTGTTTCAAAACAACCTCATGAATCTCCAGAGCAATCTCCTCAACTTCGCGATGATGCTCACCCAGAACCGTGACAATGCCTACGATCTCCTCCAGGATACAACGCTCAAGGCTCTTGATAATGAAGACAAATATGCCGAGAACACCAATTTCAAAGGCTGGGTCTTCACCATCATGCGCAATATCTTCATCAACAACTACCGCAAGGCCTCGCGCGCCGCTACAGTGGTTGACCAGACCGAAGACCTCTACCACCTCAACCTCTGCCAGGATTCGGGCTTCGAGACCCCCGAAGGCTCTTACGGAGCAGGCGAAATCACCGCCGCCATCAACGCCATGAGCGACGAATACCGCATACCGTTCTCAATGCACGTGGCAGGCTACAAATACAACGAAATCGCCGATAAGATGAATCTCCCCCTCGGCACAATCAAAAGCCGTATCTTCTTCGCCCGCAAGCGCCTGCAGGAGCGTTTCGCCGATTACGCGCAATAATCCACGAATTGGTTAAATAAGTGTTATAATAAAAAATTTCAGCACCGGAGCCGGAAACTATCGTTTCCGGCTCCGGTGTGTATTAGCAGTATGGATCATAAGATCTTCTCAGTCATAAGGTATGTGAAATTTATCAAGCAACCGCTTGAAATAGTCCTGAGCCGAGAGGCATGTATCCATGAGAAATCCTTTAATCGAAGGCCAGTTGCGCAGCCCGTTGTAATAAAACATTTTCAATTCATCGGTTATGATAAAAGGCACAAACCCGTTGCGCAGACACTCGCGAAACATAATGAGTCGCCCCACTCTGCCATTGCCATCTTGAAAAGGATGAATGGACTCAAAGCGATGATGAAAATCAATTATATCCTCAAACGATAGCAGCTTATGAGAATTATATTCTTTCAACAATTCCCTCATCTCCCTATGCACATTCTCGGGAGCAACAGTATCGTTTCCACCCACTTCATTAGGCAACATCTTATACTCACCAATACGAAACCAATCTTTTCGCTCGCCGGAAGTGCCTGATTTAAGCAGAAAATGAATGTGTTTTATATATGCTTCGGAAAGTTTTCCGCCGGTATTGTCTATCACAAAGTCAATAGCACGAAAATGATTGGCCGTCTCGATGATATCGTCGACATTAACCACACTATCGGAAATTCCTACCGTGTTGGTTTCAAAAATATAACGTGTCTGCTCATGAGTGAGCCTACTGCCTTCGATATGATTGGAATTATAGGTCAGATCAATCTGTATGCGATGATATATGCCGCCCTTCATTTTAGCAGCCCTCTGCTCCTTCAAAATTTTCAGTAAGAGCGAATCTTTTTCCTTACCTTTACGGGCAGGCAACTCTGCATCGAGAGGTATGCTCCACGTTTTTCCAACGAGATAAGCGCCCTCGATACGACCTTGGGCGCAATAGTTTCGTGCCGTTCTTTCTGATACACCTTTTTGTTCCGCCCATTCCTTAACTGAAATATATTCCATCTTATCGGCAAGATTATTGTTAAAAATACAATGCAAATATAGCGAAATTTGCCGATAACGGCAAATTTCGCTATATCTGATATGGGAACATCAAGGGATTATTCGGGCATGAATTCGTAGCGGTGGACTCGGAGCAATCGGCCGTCGGAAGAATATTCGGGCTTCATGGCGCGCAGTTTCTGGTCATTAAGGAATACAATGGAGGCGCCGAAGTACTGATTTTCCAGCGGGTAAAGGAAGCATGATACATAGAGCATGTTGAGCAGCTCGTTATCGCCCGTCTTCCATCCGGGGAACTCCTGAGTGGAATTACAATTCAACTTATAGATATATTGCGTAATGTTGCCGCTCACATCGATGGGGCCGGGGATTTTCTGTCCGAATAATTTCAACGGTGAAATCGAGGGCGAATATCTGCGCGGCTCTACTTTGGTCTCACTGTACTTCATGCGGCCTGAGAATTCCACCCAGTCAAGATTTTCGTCGACACTGTATTCGGAGAGATACCACTTCTTAAACAGTGCCTCGGGCTTGCTTACGGGAGCTTCAAACCGCTGCCAGTCGACACTGTTCTCGTAGGTGATTACCGCGGGCTTGCCATCGCGATAGCCATTACCGGTAATGGTGTAACGCACGTTATAAATGATGCTTTTGTTATCGGTAGTCTCGGCAGGATTTTCATCCATGTCGCATACGATACGATACACGGTAAACCCGGCACCGTCTTTCTTATCAGACTTACGGAGTGAGATGCGATAGCCCTGCGGAGCCTCACACTGAAGCTGAAAGTCAGTCACATCAGAATGTATCTCGGCCAGCGTCACGCCCTCGTAGCCGATAGCTGACCAGGAATTTCCTTTCAGGAAGGTGTAAGTGAGGTAATTGTCATGGTCGGGCTTGTTGTCGCCTGGGTTGATGATTTCAGGCTCGTCGGATTGCTTGTCATCGCCGCAGCTGCAAAATGCGATACAGGACATGGCCATGCATGCCATAAGTGTTTTTCTCAATAACATTTTCATTCAGATATTTATTAATTAGGCAAATGTAATAATTTTTCGGGAATCATCGTCGACCTTTCGGCGGATAGAGGCGGCGGAGGAGGTCGGGACGGTGAAGGCGGTCGAGCGAGCGGGTGATGTCGACGCGATAGGCGCGATCCCACCAGAAGAAGTATTTACGCTGAGCAAGCTTCTCGGCCGGGGTGGTGGCGGTGAATACTTTTTCGCCCGTGTAAGGATTGTAGCCGGAGTAATATATCTCGGTGGAAAGGGTCATGGGCGTGGGGGTGAAATCCTGCACCTGCTCCAGTTGCAACCCCATATCCTTGGTCTCCACGGCGAGTTCGGCCATGTCGACCTCACGGCACCCGGGGTGGGAGGATATGAAGTAAGGGATGAGCTGCTGGCGGAGACCGGCGCGACGGTTGACATCGGCGAAAAGCGAGGCAAATTTATGATAGAGGTCAAACGACGGCTTGCGCATAAGCTCCAGCACACGGTCAGAAGTGTGTTCGGGCGCCACTTTAAGGCGTCCCGACACGTGGCGGGTGATGAGCTGCTCATTATAGATACGGTTGCGGCGGTCGACGTCGGGGTCACCGGTGGGGTGCATGGAGAGATCGTAGCGCACACCCGAGCCCACGAATGATTTCTTTACTTCAGGCAGCTCGTCGACACGGCGGTAGAGATCTGTGAGCGGGCCGTGGTCAGTATTGAGATTGGGACACACGGCAGGGTGGAGACACGACGGACGGCGGCATCGGCGGCATGCTTCGAGGTTGCGGCCGTGCATGCCATACATGTTGGCCGACGGGCCGCCGAGGTCGGAGATATATCCCTTGAAGTCAGGCATGCGGGTTACGGCACGCGCTTCGCGGAGTATAGACTCGGGCGAACGCGACGAGATGAATTTGCCCTGATGGGCCGAGATGGTGCAGAACGCACATCCCCCGAAACAGCCGCGGTGCATGGTGATGGAGTGGCGTATCATCTCGTAGGCCGGAATGCGCTTCCCCGCATAACGCGGGTGAGGCAGGCGGGTATAGGGAAGGTCGTAGGACGCATCGAGCTGCTCGGTGGTGAGCGGCGGGAGCATGGGATTAACCTTGATAGCGGTGTCGCCGTGGCGCTGCCATATGACGCGCCCCTCCATGGAGTTGCTCTCGGTCTCGATAATCTTGAAGTTGGACGATTGACGGCGCTTGTCGCGCAGGCATTCCTCATATGAAGCCAGAATCACGTTGCGGTCATCGTCGGCCACGGGAATCTCAGCCACGGGGCGGCGCACCACGGTCTGAGGCAGGTCGGTAATATCGCTTATCTTCTCCCCCGCTTCAAGACGTCGGGCAATCTCCACGTCGACACCCTCGCCCATGCCATACACTATCAGGTCAGCCTTGCAATCCATCAATATCGACGGACGCAGCCGGTCCTGCCAGTAATCATAGTGACTGTTGCGGCGCATCGACGCCTCGATGCCTCCGGCTATAATAGGGGTATCGGGAAAAAGATCGCGGAGAATGGAAGAATAGACTATGGTGGGATAGTCGGGACGGGCGCCGTGGCGGGCGCCGGGAGTGTAGGCATCATCGCTGCGCAGGCGGCGCGCGGCTGTATAGTGGTTGACCATCGAATCCATGGCGCCGGCCGATACACCGAAAAACAGCCGCGGAGCGCCAAACTTACGGAAGTCGCGGAGGTCGTCCTGCCAGTTGGGCTGCGGAACAATCGCCACATTGTAACCTGCGGCCTGAAGAGTGCGCCCTACCACGGCGGCACCGAATGAAGGATGGTCGACATAAGCATCGCCCGTAAAGAGCACCACATCGACGTGATCCCAGCCGAGGGCTTTCATCTCTTTGACCGAAGTGGGCAGAAAATCAGCAGTATTTTTCATGACCGGAGGAATGTGTTAAAAATAATTAAATTAAACGATTCGGTGTAACGAAACGCAGCCAAGTGCGTCATATATAGTAGAAATATCTAATTGAATTGGACAAGAGAATTATATGTGCGGGCGGTATCTGAGAAGACACCGCCCGAATGATTTATTACAAAGCAGGGAGCTCGAGCACCTCCTGAAGTATAGCCACGGCAGTCTCCACATTAGGCACATCGTCGACACTCAACGAATTGCGGCCGTTGCGCTCGCGGAGCTTGCAGCGGCGGGCATTGCGCTGGAGATAGTTGAGGATGCGGCCGAAAGCGGGCGACTGGTAGTAGGCGGCATTGGTCTGGTCGACGAAATAAAGATACATCATGCCCTGCTTGAGCGATACCTTCTCGATACCGAGCCGGCGCGCAAGCGCGCGCAGGCGGGGAATACGCATCAGTTCGAGGGTCACGGCGGGAATCTCGCCGAAGCGGTCGACGAGTTTCGAGGCGAAAGCCTTAAGATCAAGCTCGCGCTCTATACCGTCGAGCTCCTGATACAGAGCGATACGCTCGCTCTCGGTAGGCACATAATCGGCGGGAAGGAGCAATTCCATATCGCTTTCGATCACGCAGTCGGCCACATACTCGGTATCCTGCTGAGCATCGGTCTCGACGTCGGCAAATTCCTCGGTGCGCAGCTCCGTGACGGCCTCACGCAGAATCTTCTGATAGGTTTCATAGCCGAGGTCGGCAATAAATCCGCTCTGCTCGGCGCCGAGCAGATTGCCCGCGCCACGTATATCGAGATCCTGCATGGCGATGTGAATGCCGCTTCCAAGTTCCGAGAAGCTCTCGATAGCCTGCAGGCGGCGGTGAGCCACGGGCGAGAGCGGGATGTGGGGCGGGACGAGCAGGTAGCAGAATGCCTTGCGGGCGCTTCGACCCACGCGGCCGCGGAGCTGGTGAAGCTCGCTGAGGCCGAAATTCTGCGCGTTGTTGACTATTATTGTGTTGACATTGGGCATGTCGATGCCGCTCTCGAGTATGGTGGTGGCAATGAGCACGTCGTAGTCGTGGTTGGCGAAGTCAAGTATCGTCTTTTCGAGCGCCTCGGGAGGCATCTGGCCGTGAGCGATCACCACGCGGGCGTCGGGGACGAGACGGCGCACCCGGGATTCGAGTTCGTGAAGGCCCTCGATGCGGTTGTTGATCATGAAAACCTGACCGTTGCGCGACAGCTCGAAGTTCACAGCTTCGGCAATCACGTCGTCATCGTCGCCGGTGACGGATGTGATGATGGGATAGCGGTTGGCCGGCGGAGTGTTGAGCGACGACAGGTCGCGGGCACCCATGAGCGAGAACTGGAGGGTGCGCGGGATGGGAGTGGCGGTGAGGGTGAGGGTATCGACGTTGGTCTTGAGCTGCTTGAGTTTCTCTTTCACAGCCACGCCGAATTTCTGCTCCTCGTCGATCACGAGCAGGCCGAGGTCCTTGAATTTCACGTCCTTACCCACGATGCGGTGGGTGCCGATGAGTATATCGATCTTGCCGTCGGAGAGGTCGGCGAGAATCTGACGCACCTGCTTGGCCGAGCGGGCACGCGACAGATATTCCACCCTCACGGGGAAATCGGCAAGACGTTTCTTGAATGTAGTGTAATGCTGGAATGCGAGCACGGTGGTGGGCACAAGCACGGCCACCTGCTTGCCGTCGGTAGCGGCCTTGAATGCGGCTCGCACGGCAATCTCGGTCTTGCCGAAACCCACGTCGCCACACACGAGGCGATCCATAGGCCGGTCGCTCTCCATGTCGGCCTTCACGGCCTTGGTGACGGTGAGCTGGTCGGGGGTATCCTCGTAGATAAACGATGCCTCAAGTTCCTGCTGCAGATAGCTGTCGGGCGAGAATGCAAATCCCTTCTCGCTCTTGCGGGCGGCATAAAGCTTGATGAGGTCGCGGGCTATATCCTTGAGCTTTGACTTGGTGCGCTCCTTCATGCGGTTCCACGCCCCGGTGCCGAGCTTGTTGATCTTAGGAGGCTCGCCCTCCTTGCCACGATATTTGGCAAGCTTGTGGAGGGCATGGATCGACACGAAGATTATATCGTCGTTGGCATACACGAGTTTTATCATCTCCTGAGTGTGGCCGTTGACATTCGTGCGGAGCAGTCCGGCGAATTTTCCCACGCCGTGGTCAACGTGGACTATATAGTCGCCCGGCTCGATGGAACTAAGCTCCTTGAGCGAGAGAGCGAGTTTGCCGGAGCGGGCGCGGTCGCTGCGGAGAGTGTATTTGTGGAAACGGTCAAAAATCTGATGATCGGTGAATACGCATGTCTTGGTGGACTCGTCGACAAATCCTTCGTGAAGCGTGGCGTTGACGGGCGTGAAATCTATATGGTCGCCGCGGTCAGCGAATATCACCTTCAGTCGCTCAAACTGCTTCTCGCTGTCGGAGAGGATACAGATGCGGTAGCCGCGCGACAGAAACGAGGTGAACGACTCGCTGATAAGGTCGAAATTCTTATGATAGATAGCCTGAGGGGTACACTTGAAACCGATGCTCTTGTCGGCACCTTTTTCGGCCTGCGCGGCGGCAGTAAAGGCCACGCGGCGGAAGGTGGGGAACGCGGCGGCAAACGCTTCGCCATCGATGAGCTGACGGGTGGCCTTGTCGTCGATTACATTGTCGGGGGTGCCGGAAAGGAGAGCGTTTTCCGACATGGTTTCCTGCGACACCGCCACGATGCGGCTGACGGTATAGTGAGGGTCGCGCGAACATATGACGGTATCCTTGTCGATAAAGTCGAGCAGCGACTCCCCGGCCGACTGCGAAGCGACACCCGATGTGATGGCAATCTCGTCGAGGTTGCGCTCGGAAAGCTGGGTCTCGATATTGAACAGACGGATCGAATCGATCTCGTCGCCGAAAAAGTCGATACGGAGCGGGAGCTCGTTGCTGTAGCCGTAGATGTCGAGGATAGAGCCGCGCATGGCACACTGCCCGGGCTCGTAGACATAGTCACGCTTGACGAATCCATTGTCCATCAGCCATTTCACAAGCTCCTGCGGATCAATCTCCTGCCCCCGGGCAAGACGCATGGTGGTGGTCTCGATAAGATTGCGTGAGGCAACCTTCTCGGCCATGGCCTCAGGATAGGTCACCACAAACTTCGGAGCACCCTCCGGAGCATACCAGCGATTGAGCGCCTCGGTGCGGAGTATCTGCGAGGGGGGATCGATCTGCCCGTACTTTATGTCACGCTTGTAGGCCGAGGGGAACATCACTACATTATCCTCGCCCGCGAGGCGCGACAGGTCGTGGTAGAGATAACCGGCGTCGTCGGCAGTGTCGCCCACAACGAGCACGGGTCGACCGCCGCCGTCGACAGCTGATAGCGCCATAGCCGCCGACGATCCTGCCAGACCGTAGAGCGACACAAGACCGCGACCCGAATCAAGCGCCGACGTGAGCGAACGGCGCCGCGCGGCGGTCATGAACCGCCGGCTGATTTCGTCGAGCGTCATCGCTTGGATTGAGGATGAAGGATTTTATCGTACTCGTCGCTGCGGAGTATCTCCACGGCGCGCTTCACGTCGGGACTGTGCTTGACGTCATACTCGAGCTCTCCGCGGTTGAAATAGTAGCGCGACAGAATCTCGGGGGCGAGATAGGTGACGATGTCGGCGCGGTGAGTGTCGAGGTCGCGCGAGAGGTCGTGGCGCAGCATGGCTTCGAGGCGGTCAAACTCAGCAGAGGTGGAGTCGTTCATATATCCCTCGGTGCGGGCAAGCTCGCGCATCTGCTTCATGGCGGTCTCGAGCACCTTGTCATACTGGAAGCGCGACGGATCGATCGACTGCTTGAACTGCTCGTAGATGGTATCGGTCACCTCAAATTCCGCGGGCGAAGGTATGGAGGGATGCTCGGTGGCGTATTTCGTGGCGAAATCGAAGCTCCAGTTATCGCGCACCACATTATAAGTAATACGGTTCACGTCGGGATAGTCGATCTTGACGTCGGGGGTGATGCCGCCACCGTCGCGCACCTCACGGCCGCCGGCGGTGTGGAATACCGTGGTGAGCGAGTCGGGGATGCGTGCCACCGAGCCGTCGGGGTTGCGGCGGGAGTAGTCGATGGCCTGTATCAATCGACCCGAGGGGATGTAGTATTTGGCTGTGGTAATCTTGAGCAGACCTTCGTAGGGAAGCTGGCGCGTACCCTGCACAAGACCTTTGCCAAACGAGCGGTTGCCTACCACTACGGCGCGGTCAAGATCCTGAAGGGCTCCGGTGACGATCTCGCTCGACGATGCGGTGGCGCCGTCGATGAGCACAACGACAGGCATCTTAGTGTCGACGGGTTTAACGGATGTCTTATAGGTGCGCTCGTTGAGCAGCCCTTTGCCCCGGGTGGTGAGCACCTCGGTATTCTTGGGCAGGAAGAGACCGAGTATCTTCACGGCGCTCTCGAGCAATCCGCCGCCGTTGCCACGCAAGTCAAGGATGAGGCTTTGGGCACCGCGGTTGTTTTTCAAGTCGAGGAGAGCGTCGCGCACCTCATCGTAGCTCTTGTCGGTAAACGAATTGAGGGCGATATATCCCACACCGTCGGCGGCAAGGCTGTAGTAAGGCACTGACGGAATCTGAATCTTGCGGCGGGTGATTTCGACGGTGACTATCGAGTCCTGAACGTAGGGACGGTCAACGGTAACCACCACCTTAGTCCCGGCGGTACCCTTGAGTCGCTCGCTCACCTTGTCGGATCGCCAGCCGGCAACGCTGTCGCCGTCGATGGTAAGAATCACATCGCCGGGGCGGAGTCCGGCCAGAGCTGCGGGTGACCCTTCATAGGGATCGGAAATAATCACGACGCCGCCCGGGCGCTCCTGGATGAGAGAGCCGATACCGGCATATTCACCCGTGGTCATGGAGCGGAAGCCTTCCTGATCCTTGGCCGAGATATACTCGGTGTAGGGGTCGATATCGTTGAGCATCGCGGCAATGGCCACGTTGATGCTACGCTCGGCATCGATGGAATCGACATAAAACGTCTGCAACTCCTTGTATACCGAGTTGAAAATGTCGAGATTGCGCGAGATCTCATTTTTGCGGCTGCGTGTGGCACCGGTGACGGCCGCAGCGGCCGCCGCAAAGCAAAGCGCTATCAAGAGAAATTTTTTCATCTAATATATGTGGTTAAATCAGGGTCAAAGGTAGTCAATTATTACAACACTTCAAGGGCGATAACGGCCAAAAAAATAAAAAAATTCGTGATTTTTATAAAAACACTTGCACAGTTCAAAAAAAGAGATTAATTTTGCATCGCATTTGCGAGAAAATGCACCACTGCTTCAGTAGCTCAGTTGGTTAGAGCACCTGACTGTTAATCAGGGGGTCGTTGGTTCAAGCCCATCCTGAAGCGCAAAGAAAGCGTTGCTTGTGAAAGCAGCGCTTTTTTTGCATCAGTACCCCACCTGAGGAGGCGCAAGATTGTTAACTACTGTTAATTGCTTTGTTTGCTTGGTTTAAAGTTATTAATTTTGTCTTTTGAATGAATTGTCATACACAGGCATTTACAAGTAATCTCAACAGTTAACCTTAAAACAGGCGAAATCAATTATTAAACTTATGAATTTCAGGCGCATACTCCTGTCAATTTTCATGGCCGCCACGCTCGTGGCCACGGCAGCACTGACGGATCAGGAGGTGATAAATTATATCAAGAAACAGACTGCAGCGGGAAAAACCGAGCAGCAAATCGGTAAGGAGCTGTTGGCTAAAGGTGTGACGCCCGAGCAGGCCAAGCGCATAAAGGCAATGATAGAGGCTGAGCAGCAGAGTGAAGCTGTAGTGGCATCGCAAGGCACTTCGGCCGCCAAAATTGAGCGCCGCCATGATGTATCGACCGACATATCCACCGAGTCAATGACTGAACTCACGCGCGAGCTTGACGAAAGTTACGACGGCGAAAGTTCCAATCGCCAGATTTACGGACATAAGGTTTTCAATTCACATGAGCTTACTTTCGAGCCGAGCGACAATCTTGCCACGCCTCAGAATTATCGCCTCGGACCCGGCGACGAAGTGCTCATAGATATATGGGGCGCTGCCGAAGATCACCTCCGCCAGACCATATCGCCCGAAGGCAGCATCATGATAGAATCTATCGGACCGGTGTATCTCAACGGTATGACCATCAATGACGCCAACAAACATCTGAAAAATACATTTGCCCGCAAATACGCCGGAGTGAGCGATTCGGAGACCGATGTTCAGCTCACACTCGGACAGGTCCGCACAATCCAGGTGGACATACTCGGTGAGGTGACCACTCCGGGCACTTATCGCATGTCGCCGTTCGCCTCTGTGTTTCACGCATTATATCGCGCAGGCGGCATCAACGACATCGGTTCGCTGAGAAACATTCAGGTACTCCGCAACGGCAAGAAGATTGCCGGAGTGGATATTTACGAGTATCTTTTCAATGGAAAGACGGCCGGCAATATTCGCCTGCAGGAGGGTGATGTAATCATAGTACCCCCTTACTCCCAACTCGTAAACATCGACGGAAATGTCAAGCGCCCGATGTACTACGAAATAAAGCCCGGCGAGACAGTGCAGAATCTTCTGGAATATTCGGGAGGTTTTACCGGCAACGCCTATGAATCAATGGTAAAACTCTCGCGCCAGGCCGGCTCGGAAAATGAGTTATATAATATCGAGACAGGCGATTTCGGCACTTACCGTCTGCAGGACGGCGACCTGATAACTGTCGGCACTATCCTCGACCGATATACCAATCGAGTAGAAATCAAGGGTTCGGTATACCGTCCGGGACTCTTTGCCATAGGTAAAGATATTATCACATTAAGCGATCTGATAAAAAAAGCCGACGGACTTACCGACGATGCCTATACCGATCGAGTGCTTCTGTATCGCGAAGGTCCCGACCTCGAACTTCAGCTTCAGGCGCTCGATATAAAGAGAGTTCTCGATGGCACCGCTCCTGACGTGACTCTGAAGAGGAACGACGTCATAGTAATTTCAAGTATTCACGAAGTGGAAGAGCGAGGCGGTCTCTTCATCGGAGGCCATGTGGCCCGTCCGGGCGGGTATCCCTATGCAGCCAACACCACCGTGGAGGATCTCATCTTCCAGGCCGGCGGTCTTCTCGAGGGTGCTTCTACAGCCCGCGTGGATATTTCCCGCCGCATTATCGACCCTAATTCAGTGGAGCAGACCCAGCAGTTGGCCCAGATATTTACCATCTCGCTTGAAAACGGCTTGGCGGTAGGCGATGGCAAAGGATTCATTCTGAAGCAGAATGACCATGTAGAAGTCCGTAAGAGCCCCGGATATTCGGCCCAGCAGTTTGTGAAACTCAGTGGCGAGGTGCTTTTCGACGGTCAGTACATTCTGCAGAAGCGCAATGAACGCCTGTCGGAAGTAGTGAACCGAGCCGGAGGTGTACTTGAAGATGCCTACCTCAAGGGCGCGCACCTTTCCCGAAAGCTCACCGAAGACGAATTTGAAGCCCGCAAAGAGGCTATGCGCATGGCAATGGCCAACAGTAAGGAAAATCAGGGCGACTCTATCGCATTGAGTCAGATAGAGGTTTCTGACCGATACAATGTGGGTATAAATCTTGAAATGGCGCTTGCTCATCCCGGCTCACACTTCGACCTCGTGCTTCAACCCGGCGACGAGCTCTTCATTCCCGAGCAGCAGAGCACCGTCAAGATTTCGGGAGACGTGATGTATCCCAATGCCGTGATATATGAGCCGGGTAAAAAGCTTGACTATTATATCGATCAGGCAGGCGGTTACGGACAGACTGCTCGCAAGGGTAAAGCATTTATAGTGTACCTCAACGGTCAGGTAGCACGTGCGAAGAAGAATACGCCCATCGAGCCCGGATGCCAGATTATCGTGCCCACCAAATCGGCCACCTCGGGTACTGACTGGACTAAGATACTTACCTTCGCTACCAGCTTCTCGTCGGTTGCCACCATGGCCGCCACTATAACCAACATCTTCAAGAAATAACGACAATGGCAGAAGAAAATACCACTAATCAGGATAAGAACAAAGATGAGTATGAAATAGATATACTCGAACTTCTGTCAAATCTGTGGAAACAGCGCCGAAAGATCATCAAATGGTGCATATGCGGTGCTGTGATAGGCCTTGTGGTAGCGTTCAGCATACCCAAGGAGTATACTACCGAGGTAAAGCTCGCGCCGGAGTCAAGCGACAGCAGCAGCCGTTCGGCAGGTCTGGGCGCTCTCGCCTCCATGGCAGGCATATCCATCGGAACAGGCGGCGGCGCCGATGCCGTGTATCCCATGCTTTATCCCGATGTGGTAAGTTCGGTGCCCTTTATCACAGGTCTCTTTGACGTGAAAGTGAAAACATCGGGTGAAGATTCCAAGAATATGACACTTGAGCAATACCTCGCTACCGAAACACGCTCACCATGGTGGGGATATATCAAAGCTATCCCCGGCGCTATCATATCCCTCTTTAAATCTGATGAACAAGTAGGCGGCGAACACAAGCTCGACCAGTTTCAGCTTACCAAGTCAGAAACAAGGCTGGTAAATGCTATCCGCGGAAGCATCGAGACTTCGGTGGATGCTAAGACTTCGGTGGTTTCCATCAAGGTCACGGAGCAGGATCCTTTGGTATCGGCCATGCTTGCCGACACCGTAGTAT
>JAIDSW010000321.1 GCA_029061025.1 Duncaniella sp. | reverse complement strand
GTGATGAAGAATGACCGGCAACTTGTCGAAGCTGCCGGTCTAGATATTACGCCTATCTCTGTGATTTTATAGTTTAATATAGTAGTGACAAGCACCCGAGGCTACCACCTTATAAGCATCAAAGTCCAACCTCGCAAGGTTGAACTTTGATGACCCGTATGTTCAGCCCCTCCAGGGCAGACTACGTTCATTATATCTATACCACGGGCCGCAAGGGCCCGCGGCTATTAAGCTGACTACCCCTCCGGGGTGCGAAACATAGCTTGGCTATGGATTGTGGATGACACGTATTACCTGTCCGTCAGAAAAGCGTGCTGCTGAGGCGGTTGAGGGCGGCCACCTTGTCGCAGGCGCGGATGAGGAATGAAATATTGAAGTCACTGCCTCCGTAGCTTATCATGCGCACGGGTATGTCGTGGAGCGCCTTGAGCGCGCGGGTCTCAAGCCCGGGCGATGTCCACTCAAGGTTGCCCACCACGGCTATGATCACCATGTCGCGGTCGACGGTGACGGTGCCAAACTGCTTCAGCTCGTCGATAATCTCGGGAAGGAAGCGAGCGGAGTCGACCGTGAGCGACACGCCTACTTCGGATGTGGCTATCATGTCGATGGGCGTGCGGTATTTCTCAAATGTCTCAAACACTTTGTTGAGAAATCCGTAGGCCAGCAGCATGCGTGAGCTCTTGATCTTAACGGCGGTCACATTGTCTTTCGCAGCCACGGCCTTGATGCTCGGGCCGGTGATGGAATTGTAGATTAGTGTGCCGGGAGCTTCGGGCTCCATGGTGTTGAGCAGGCGCAGGGGGATATTGTTGACCTTGGCCGGGAGCACACATGTGGGGTGGAGAATCTTTGCCCCGAAATAAGCCAGCTCGGCCGCCTCCTCATAATGTAGCTCATGCACGGGACGTGTACCCTCCACGTAGCGGGGGTCATTATTGTGCATGCCGTCGATATCGGTCCATATCTCTATCTCCTCGGCCTCCACGGCGGCGCCTATGAGCGAGGCGGAGTAGTCGCTGCCGCCGCGCTGCAGGTTGTCGACCTCGCCGCGGTGGTTGCGGCATATGAATCCCTGAGTGATGTAGATGTCGGCCTCGGCATACTTGTCGAGCAGGGCGCGGAGGTTGAGCGCAATGGCATTGGAGTCAGGCTCGCCGTTCTCGCCGGTCTTCATGAAGTCGAGAGCCGGGAGAGCCTCGGCGTGGTAGCCGCGCTCGTTGAGCAGTATTGTCATCATGGCCACCGACATGATTTCGCCCTGAGCGAGGATTATTTTTTCCTCCACGGGGGTGAACACGTCGCGCGAGGCGAAGGAGCGGATGTAGTTGAAGCACGACTTTATCTCTCTCAGAGCCATCTCGCGCGACTCGTGGCGGTCGTAGAGCGTGGCCAGAGTCTTGAGATACTTCGATTCGAGGATATTGATAGTCTCCTTGGCGCCGTTGAGATTGCGCTTGTAGAGATAGTCGGCTATCTCCACAAGCGAGTTGGTGGTTCCCGACATGGCCGAGAGCACTATGATGTTTTTACCGCGGGGAGCCACGAGGTCGGCCACATGGCGGATGCGCTCGGCCGAGCCTACGGATGTACCTCCGAATTTCAGTACTTTCATATTTATACCGGTGATTTAAAACTGGTTCATCATGGCCTGGAAGGCAGCGCCGAGCCCCTCGGCATCCTTACCGCCGGCCTGAGCGAAACCGGGCTGACCGCCGCCGCCGCCCTTGATGTTGCGGGCAGCCTCGCGCACGATAGCCGACGCATTTTTACCGGCAGCCACGAGGTCGTCGGTAAGCGCCACGGTGAGCAGGGGCTTACCTGAAGGATCGGCCGTGGCGGCCACGAATGCGGTGCCGGCAGCCGAGCGCTGACGCACGGCGAATGCAACGTTTTTCACCACGTCGGGCAGGCGGGTACCGGTCATCGACACGATCTTCACACCTGCTTTTTCGGTAGCGTTGGCGAGGAGTTCGGTAGTGAGGTTCTTGATGCGCTCCTTGAAGTATTCCTCGGCTTCCTTGCGGAGCTCGGCATTCTCGTCGATCGACTTGCGGATAGCAGCCACGAGGTCGGGAGCGTTATGGAAGAGCTCGCCGAGCTGACGCAGTGTATCCTGCATGGTATCGGTGAGTTCCTCGGCGCGGGCGGCTGTCACGGCCTCGATGCGGCGTATACCGGCAGCGATGGAGCTTTCCGATACGATGCGTATCGAGCCGATATTACCGGTATTGGCGGCATGCGTGCCACCGCAGAGCTCCACGGAGTCACCATATTTTATCACACGCACTTCCTCGCCGTATTTCTCGCCGAAAAGTGCCATAGCTCCCATCTCCATAGCCTCGGCGATGGGCACATTGCGGTGCTCGTCGAGGGGGATAGCCATGCGCACCATCGCATTGGCTATGTGCTCCACCTTGCGCAATTCCTCGGGAGTGACTTTCTGGAAATGCGAGAAGTCAAATCGAAGCACCGTGGGGCTTACAAACGAGCCTTTCTGCTCCACATGAGTGCCGAGCACCGTGCGGAGGGCATGGTGCAGCAGGTGGGTGGCGGTGTGGTTGCACTGGGTGGCAATGCGGTTTTCCTCGTTGATGCAGGCCTCGAATTCGGCGGTGACGTCGGCGGGCAGGGTCTTGGTCAGATGCACGGCGATACCGTTTTCGCGCTTGGTATCGTAAATCTCCACGCGCTCGTCGCCGTTTACGAGCCAACCGGTGTCGCCCACCTGACCGCCCATTTCGGCGTAGAAGGGTGTGGGTGACACGATGAGCTGGTAATATTCATTATTTTTCTGCTTAACCTTGCGGTAGCGGAGTATGTGGCAGGGGCAGGCGGTGACGTCGTAGCCCACGAATACGGGCTCTTCCTCACGCACGGTCACCCAGTCGCCGGTCTCCACGGCCGAAGCATTGCGGGCGCGAGCTTTCTGCGCCTCCATCTCGGTGTTGAAGCCCTCGGCGTCGAGTGTCATGCCGCGCTCCTTGAGGATAAGCTCGGTAAGGTCGAGGGGGAAGCCGTAGGTATCGTAGAGCACGAAAGCGTCCTTACCTGAAATCTGAGTCTTGCCCTCTTTCTGAGTCTTGGCGATGGCATCCTCGAGTATTGCCATACCTTTGTCGAGGGTGCGGAGGAATGATTCCTCTTCCTCCTTGATCACCTTCATGATGAGCTCGCGCTGCTTGGCTATCTCGGGATAAGCCTCGCCCATCGAGTCGATGAGGGTGTTGACGAGCTTGTACATGAATGCCTGCTTCTGGTCGAGGAAGGTATAGGCATAGCGCACGGCGCGGCGCAGGATGCGGCGAATCACGTAGCCGGCCTTGGCGTTGCCGGGGAGCTGTGAGTCGGCGATAGAGAATGATATGGTGCGCACGTGGTCGGCGATCACGCGCATAGCCACGTCGACCTTGCGGTCTTTGCCGTAGGTGTAGCCCGAGAGCTCCGAAATCTTTTCGATAAGCGGGGTGAACACGTCGGTGTCATAGTTGGATTTCTTGCCCTGGAGAGCCATGCAGAGGCGCTCGAAGCCCATGCCGGTGTCGATCACCTTGGCGGGCAGCGGCTCAAGCGAGCCGTCGGCCTTGCGGTTATACTGCATGAACACGAGGTTCCATATCTCGATCACGAGGGGATTGTCGTGGTTCACGAGCGAAGCTCCGTCGACCTGAGCGCGTTCCTCGTCGCTGCGGAGGTCGATGTGAATCTCCGAGCAGGGGCCGCAGGGGCCGGTATCGCCCATTTCCCAGAAGTTGTCGTGTTTGTTGCCGTTGATGATATGCGATGCGGGGAGATGCTTTTCCCAATAGGCTGCCGCCTCGTTGTCGCGCTCAAGACCCTCTTCGGGCGAGCCTTCAAACACGGTGGCATACAGCCGCTCGGGATTGAGCTTGAGCACATCCACGAGATATTCCCATGCCCAGTCGATGGCTTCTTTCTTGAAATAGTCGCCGAATGACCAGTTGCCGAGCATCTCAAACATGGTGTGGTGATACGTATCCATACCCACCTCTTCGAGGTCGTTGTGCTTTCCGCTTACACGCAGGCACTTCTGCGAGTCGGCCACGCGCTGATACTTGGCGGGGGCGTTGCCCAGAATTATATCCTTGAATTGATTCATACCCGCGTTGGTAAACATCAGCGTGGGGTCATCTTTGATTACCATGGGAGCCGAGGGCACGATATGGTGTCCCTTGGATTGGAAGAACTCCTTGAAAGAGTTGCGTATTTCCTTTGCAGTGAGCATATTAATATTATGAGTTAACTTATTTCCGAATATTTTGCAAAGTTACGCATTTTTTTGGCATAATTCATTCTCTATCTGAGATTTTTTGTACCTTTGCACTCGCAAAATCTATTACCGCATATTTTTTTGACCAACCATAATATCTAATTCCATTAATTTCATCATGAGAAAATTTTCAACTATGCTCATGCTGCTTTGTGCGCTCTTTACCGGCGTATCGGCATGGGCTCAGGAAGGCGAGTTCACTCATGTCACCACTGAGCGTTACTGGGACTTCACCAAAGGTAAAAACCATGCCAACGAAGTGACCAACTGCGAGTATTGGTCGTCAGGCAGCAAAGGCCGCTATGCGTTGGCCAAGGCCCTCGATAATCAAGAGTTACCCTCCAACAACGGCGGCGCGCTCACCGGCCTTGACGGCGTATATTTCACCGTAGGCTCAGGCGCAGTATACGGCATCACGCAGAATTTCTGCTTCCAGAACGGCAATATGACCGTTCGCATCCCCGGCTGCGGCGTCAACGATGAAATCATCATCGACTTCGCAGGCTCAGGCGGCGCAGCAACCGTGACTTCCGATAATATCACTTCGGAACTCAAAACAGAGCTCACCGCTCAAAAAGACGAGACCAAGCAGTCAACCAAGGTAAAGGAAAACGGCGACGTGATCCTCAAGACGAACTGCGGCAAGGGTTTCCGTCTGTATAGCATCAAGGTGATTCCTTTCATTCCTAAAGAGCGTCACTTCACCGAT
>JAIDSW010000320.1 GCA_029061025.1 Duncaniella sp. | reverse complement strand
GCCGTCAGATCATCTATTTCAGTGGTAAGGCGCTCAAGTTCTTTCATTTCCTTAAATGACAGCTTTTCCTTGCGCTGTTTCTGCGGCGCGGCGACCGATTTGGTCGGTTTGGCTTGCTGAGACACTACGCGCCGTTGCTCCTTGATAAATTCGCGGTACTCCGTATAGTTACCCGGAAAATCCTTTATGACACCGTTGCCCTCCATTACAAAGAGATGATCCACTATCGAATCGAGAAAAAAACGGTCATGGGAAATAACTATTGCGCAGCCCTTGAAGTTTTTCAGATAGTCCTCAAGGATTGCAAGTGTAACGATATCGAGATCATTGGTCGGCTCGTCGAGGATAAGGAAATTAGGGCGGGTGATCAGTGTAGCAGCAAGATGCAGACGGCGCATTTCTCCGCCACTCAGAGTGGAGATGTATTTCTGCTGGTCAGCCGGAGTAAACAGGAAGCGACTGAGAAACTGCATGGGTGTGAATCTCACTCCATCCTCGAGCACCACGTCCTCGGTAATATCGGTAATCGCGTCAATGACTTTCTTTCCAGGCGGGAGATTGAGACCCTCCTGTGAATAATATCCGAATCTTACAGTCTCGCCCACATTCCACTCGCCTGAATCCTGGGGAACAAGACCCTGAAGCATCTTGATAAAGGTGGATTTACCTACTCCGTTCTCCCCTATTATTCCCACCTTTTCGTATCGGGCAAAAGTGTAGTTGAAATCATCAAGTATTACCTTTTCACCAAAACGCTTGCAGATATTACGGGCTTCAAATATCTTGGAGCCTATGTAGGATGATTTCACGTCGTTTGGGTCAATGGTCTTTTCGTCGTATCTTACCGACGCACGCTGCTTGAGATCATAGAAAGCGTTGATGCGAAAACGCGCCTTACCTGCCCGCGCCTGAGGCTGGCGGCTCATCCACTCCTGCTCGCGCCGGAGTGTATTTTTCACCTTGGCGAGCTCGCCTTGGAGCGCTTCAATTCTTTCCTGACGTTTCTTGAGGTAATAGTCGTAATTTCCTGAATATGCAAATATGCTCTGCATATCTATTTCTATGATCTTGTTGCATACTCTGTCAAGAAAATATCGGTCGTGAGTCACCATCAGCAGCGTGACTCTTGAGCGTGAAAGATAATTTTCAAGCCACTCCACGGTTGTGATGTCGAGGTGGTTGGTGGGCTCGTCAAGGATAAGAAGCTGAGGGTCGCTGAGCAGCACACGTGCCAGCGCTACCCTCTTGAGCTGTCCGCCGGAGAGATGGTCGACCTTTTCATTGGGATTCCTGAGCCCGAGACTGGATAACATCGTCGTTACACGATCTGACAGAGTCCAGCGGTCTTCCGTCTGATGAGCGGGATTGTCCTTCACAGCGTTGAAACAAACTTCACTTACCGTAAGACCCGGTTCAAATTCCGGAAGTTGCTCGAGGAAACCGACTCGCAGGTCGTTACGGAATACGACATTACCACTGTCGGGGGCTTCCGTCCCCGACAATATGCGCAGTAATGTAGACTTTCCGGTACCGTTTTTCGCAACAATACCGATTTTATCACCTTCTTCGACTCCGAAGGTGATTGAATCGAAAAGCATGCGGTCGCCATAGCTTTTCGTGAGATTTTCAACCTGAAGATAGCTTACACCCATACCGTTTATTCAAGACAGGCATCGAGTTGGGCGGTTATCTTCTCCTTGTCAAGGTTTCGGCCGATAAATACTATCTTTATCATTCGGTCGCCATATTTCTCATCCCAATCCTTCATGATGGAAGGATCCTGCTGCATCATAGCCATCAGTTCTTCTTCGGGAGCAGTCGCAAACCACAGACCGGCTTCTTTAAGTGACTTCTGGCGTCCCGCCTGCTCGAAAAGATAACTCATATCGGGATTGCTGCTGAAATAGCATACCCCTTTAGAACGGATTATATTGGCAGGCCACTGTGAAGCTGCGAAATAATCGAATTTGTTGAGGTCAAATGCCTTGCGGCGGAAGTATACAAAAGTACCGATTCCATACTCTTCAGCCTCTCCCTCGCCGTGATGGTGGTGATGATGATGATGATGACATACACCATGCTCATGATCGCAATCGCTATGATCATCATGGTCATCGTCACCGTGTTCGTGGTCATGATGGTGGTCGTGATCATGCTGGTGATGGTGATCATCTTCGTGATCATGCTCGTGCTCATCTTCATCTTTGTCGAGCCCCTCGATTTCCCTTACCCATGTAGCTGAAGTGGCAACTTTCTCAAAATCAAATGCCTTGGTGTTGATAATCTCTTCAAGCGCAACGTCGGCATAATCTGTCTCGATAATTTTTGCCTTAGGCTGGAGAGCGCGTATTACATTTATTAAATCGTGCTTTTCAGCTGCAGTGACTTCCGAAACTTTATTCAATACAATTATGTTGCAGAATTCAATCTGCTGGATAAGGAGGTTTTCAATATCCTCTTCATCGATATTATCGGAGGTAAGTGCTTTACCCGAACTGAATTCGTCGCGCATTCTCATAGCGTCAACTACGGTTACGATACAGTCGAGTACCGGCAAGCCGTATTTTTTATATCCTTCGCCCAGGTTGGGAATCGAGCAAATGGTCTGCGCGATGGGTGCCGGTTCACATATGCCGCTCGCTTCGATCACAATGTAGTCAAAGCGATCCATTTTCAGAATGTCTTCTATCTGTTTTACTAGATCCATCTTGAGGGTGCAGCAGATACATCCGTTGGTGAGAGCCATGAGGCTGTCATCCTTTGTGTCAACAATGCCACCTTTCTGTATGAGCGACGCATCGATATTCACCTCGCCTATATCATTGACTATTACTGCAAACTTAATGCCACGCTCGTTAGTGAGAATGTGATTTACAAGAGTTGTCTTACCGCTTCCGAGGTAACCGGTGAGCAGAAGTATGGGTGTAACTTTATGTTTCATATCAATATATTCGGTAGATTAAATATTTTTACCATTCTATACTTACCGCGCAACTGTCAACCACAGCATCGATCGGTGGCACAGTCTTGGCTATTCTGATTTTTCCGCCACGACATTCCGGAAATTCTCTTTGAATCGACGCGATGATACGGCCGGCTGCATGTTCGAGCAGATCTGACGGAATTAGCATTTCGTGTCGGATTATGTCACATAAGAGAGCATAATTGATTGTGCCGTTAAGGTTATCGGACCTCATGGCCTCCTCAAACGGATATACCACCGAGAGATCGACCGTGTAAAGATTACCGGTTGCACGTTCTTCAGGCATAACTCCATGAAAAGCGTGCATCTTCAGGCCGTTGACTTCAACACAGCATTTCATATTCCCGACGTAAGATTCCGGCTGCGGTGACGACCGCTTCCGGCCTTATACCACATGTTATATATCGGTTCAAACAGGAGTAGAAACGGCACGAACCAAAGCATTCTGTTTCCCCGCAAGCGTCGGCTCATCTTATTAAACGTCACCATAAGCGGAATAGCGGTAAGAAGAAACAGCACGCCCGATACTATCGCCGGTATTAATCCCGGGTAACCGATAATACCTCCAGCTACAAGGCAGCCTATAAGTATCCACCATGACCACAGCGACAATCCATAGAAGAAATCAGCCGACTGGTGAATATATTTTCTTGTAAAATCATGCTGACGCTTGTCCTCGGCATGCGCTTTGGCAGGATTGCTTTCCACTACCGAAACGATAGAGTCAGCCGACAGCTCTACAGCTGTGTTTTCACCGTCGGCAATTTCGCTCAGGAATATATCGTCGTCGCCATACTTGAGATTGAGAGATCTCGAGAAACCTTTGTTTTTGAAAAACAGACTGCGGCGGTAAGCCAGATTGAAGGAATTACCGCGATAAGGTCTACCGGCTATAGCCCACGACAGATATTTGAGCGAGGTATAAAGCGAGTCGAAATCCCTGATACATTTTCCGAATGTTTCTTCGGCATCCTCACCGCCTACTATGTGAGCGTAACCTATCACGACCTCTTTTCCTTGCGCGAAATGGCGCATCATCGACGTGAGCCAGTCAGTCGAAGAAATTCGGCAGTTTCCTTCAGTGAGAAGCACTATTTCATAACGGGCAGCTTTTATGCCGAGCGTTATCGCGAGTTTTTTACGGCTGAGATTGCGTGATGCAGTGGGTGTGAAAGTCATGTAGAGATTTCCGTATTCTTCTTCCAGACGTCCCACAACGGCTTCGGTAGCTGCGGCAGCTCCGTCATTGACCACGATCACCTCCATCTGTCCGTTATAATTCTGGGAGAGGATAGAACGCAGATATGATTCGAGATTCCATGCGTCGTCGTTGGAATATACAATTACCGAAACGCCCGGCATTCCCACATCTGCCTGCGGTTTACAAGCCGTGTCAGCCGCAGCTTTTCTGACAATGCCGGCAGCATACCGGCGCATTCCGAATAAGAGGTAGAGGACGCATGCAAAGGCAACTGAATACAAAGCGATCAGAGCTGGAGTTATAGTGAGTTCAAACATGTAGTTCATTTCCATAATGATGGTTTATTTTTTTGAAAAACCTTCGTGCAAAATTACAAAATCATCGTCATTCTATATGC
>JAIDSW010000032.1 GCA_029061025.1 Duncaniella sp. | reverse complement strand
TGCACCCTTCAGACACATTGCGCCCTGCTCCGAATGAAGAGGCGCCCCGACACATGGCAGATTTATGAAAATATTCATATAGAAAACTGCCACGGTACACTCGGGTCGGTAATCGACATGAAGCCCTGGAAACAGTTCTTCACCCTCGAAGGAAGCGACGAGCGACCCTATGGTATAGTGCGTAACATCCTTGTAGAAAATATTGACGTTGACGGTCGGTCGCTCGGTATAATCGCCGGTAATCCGGGTGATCAGGTGGAGAACTTCACTCTGCGCAACATCGACATCCGCGCAACAAATCCTTCTTTCACATGCGAATACCCACAGGTAGTATTTGACAATGTGGTGGTCAACGGCAAGAAAGTAGAAAATCCCGCCAAGAAATAATTCTTTAATCTTAATTATAACACTTAATTTACCATGTTTAAAAAAGTAATCAAATTCATCACTCCCGTGATGGCTGCTCTGTGGGCTATGCCTTCTATGGCACAGACCTACAGCAACGAGGCTGCTTCGGTTACATGGCCCTTTGACAACGCTGACGAATATGCGACGTTCACGGCTACTCCCGAAGACGGTTTCTCTTCCGCTATTGTAAATCTCGGGGGTGCAACCCTCAAAGGCACCGAAAAAGGAAGCAACATGCCTAATGCCAACGGTGTCTCATTCATTAAAGTCCAGCCCCTTAATGGCGCAAGCGACTATGTGGAATGGACTGTAAAACCTGCAAAGGGTCTCACGTTTACTCCTACCCATGTGAGCGGCTACATCGCCCGCTTCGGTACAGATGCTGAGGACGGCGTAAATGTAAGCGCACGTCTCGGCAATGGCGAGGTGGTAGCGCTCGGTACCTACACCGCATGGCGTAATACCAAGGACGCTTCCCAGAAGTTCGGAAACAAAGCTACCGACAAGTTTGACATCACTCTCACTGCTGACCAGCAGGCCAAACTCAAAGGCTCCGACGGCTTCACTCTTATGGCCACTATCGGTGTAGGTAATGCCAAGCAGGGCGGTTTCAGCAACATCGTAGTCGATGGAAAGCTCGATGGTACGGTGATAGCTGTAGCAAAGTACACCGCTGCCGCTCAGGCTTCACCTGCCGAAGGCGGTAAAGTGACTGTATATCCCGAGCAGGCTACTTACGATGAAGGCACCTCGGTGAAATTCACCGCCGAGAAGAATTTCGGCTACAAATTCGTCAACTGGACCGACGCTTCCGGCAAGGAAGTTAGCAAGGATGCTGAATTTTCTGTAGAAATCAAGGCCGACATCAACTACACCGCCAACTTCGAGGCAATTCCCACATATGAACTCGCCTATAGCGTAGACGGCGGTGCCAACCTCTATCAGGTTCAGCTCCTCCCCGCTCCTACCGTTGTAGACGGTAAAAACATGTATGAGGACGGAGCTACCGTAGTGCTTCAGGCTATCAGCAACCCCATCCTCACATTCACCAACTGGAGCGACGGACAGTCGTCAAGTGAGATTTCAGTGAAGATGAATGAGGATAAGGACTATGTAGCTTACTTCTCAGCCATCGACTTCATAGCCGGTTGGGACTTCTATCTGTCAGGCACAGGCCGCGCTGCCGACTTCTTTGCCGAGGACAACGACAACGCTTCTCTCTCGCTCCGCAATGCTGCCGGCGATACCCAGGGTTGGCTTGACAAGAGCCAGCAGGCTGCCGGAGGTTACGAAGGTCGCCCCGCTGCCGTAAACTGGCGCACTACCGGTCTCGGTGAATATTACTGGCAGACCAAGCTCAATGCGTCGGCATTCACCAATATCAAGGTGATCACCGCCATGCTTCTCAACTACAATGCCTATACACGCTACGATGTAGAATATTCTCTCGACGGCAACAACTGGACCAAGGTAGGAACAATCAATATCGAGGGTCGCAAAAACTGGACCGACGCTACATTTGATTTCCCCGCTGCCGCCAATAATCAGGCCGAGCTTTATATCCGCTTTATCGCCGACAAGACTTCACCCGTCGACGGCACTACATCGGATAACGACGGCATCGCACTGGGCGCAACTTACGTCGTAGGTACAAAAGCCATCATCAACGACGGCACTGCACCCGTACTCGTTTCATTTATCCCCGAGGAAGGCAATACCAATGCTTCAATCAACGGTAAGATCGTCCTTACTTTCGATGAGAAAGTAAAAGTAAAAGAAGGCACCACCGCCACACTCGGCGACTTCACTCTTGAGCCCGCCGTATCCGGCAAGACTGTGCTCTTTACTTACAAGAATCTCTCTTACGGCACTGCCTACAAGTTTACCCTTCCCGCCAACACTGTAGCTGACCTTACCGACAACTATCTTGCCGAGGCCATCAACATCAACTTCACCACCAAGACCCGTCCGGCTGTTGAAAAGGCGCTCTACGATTTCGTAGTACCCACCGACGGTAAACTTGAAGAAGCTATCGCGGCTGCTACAGCTCGTCCCGATAATTCAGTACGCTACCGTATCTTCCTTCTCAACGGTACCTACCAGCTTCCCGCAAGCGCAACCGCTACCAAGACCGGTTCTGACGGCAAATCTTATCCCGATCCCACTACTTATCTTAACACTCCCAACGTATCTTTCATTGGTGAAAGCGTAGATGGAGTAGTAATTACCAATACACTTCCCGCAAACGGTTCCGTTCTCGAAGGTATCGGTAACGGTGACGTTCTTGATATCAATAAAGACGCCAAGAATACCTATTTCCAGAATCTCACAATGAAGAGCTCTATGGGCGATGCCAAAGGTCGTGACATCGTTGTACAAGATAAGGCTGATAAGACCATCATGAAGGATGTTTGCCTCTGGGGCTATCAGGATACCTACGTGTCCAATAATGAGAATGCCCGCTACTACTTTGAAGGCGGTCTCCTCCGCGGTCGCACTGACTTCCTCTGCGGTAAGGGCGACGTTTACTACAACGCCGTAACACTCCAGATGTGTCAGGACGGAGGTTATATCGCTGTTCCCTCCAAGCCACGCAAGTATGGCTACATCTTCAAGGATTGTGAGATCGTAGGAGAAAAAGACGGTCTCAACAGTAAGTTCACCCTCGGTCGTCCCTGGGGTAGCGGTACACCTATCGCTCTCTTTATCGATACCAAGATGACTATTCAGCCCTCGGCTGCAGGTTGGAATGAAATGAGCGGCGGATGGCCCGCACGTTTCGCCGAATACAACTCGGTAACCGCTAACGGAACCCCCATCGATCTTTCCGGCCGCAAGACAACCTTCGGCGACGGTCATGCCAATAATCCCGTGCTTACCGCAGCAGAAGCTGCCGCCAACTCTTATGAGACTGTTATGGGTGGTGACGATGACTGGGATCCCGCTTCTCTCGCCGAGCAGGCTGCTGCTCCCTCAGGAGTTGAACTCAGCGGTAATACCCTTAAGTGGAACAACGACGACTACTGCCTCCTCTGGGCTGTTGTCAAGAACGGCAAAGTGGTAGACTTTACTACCGAACCCGTATATCTCGTTGATGACGCCAACGCCAAGTGGGGCGTGCGTGCCGCCAACGAAATGGGTGGTCTCAGCGAAGTTGCTCTCGCTAATGCAGGTGGTTCAGGTATCGATACCGTCACCGCTGCTTCTTCTGTAGCTTCCACCGTATACTACAACCTCGAAGGCAAGCGCGTGAGTGCTTCCTTCAAGGGCTTCGTAATCAAGGTAGATACTCTCTACGACGGTTCTACAGTTGCTACCAAGACCATCAACGAATAATCATTGATTTTCGATAACTTCAATCCCTCTTTCATACCCCTACGTGTGAAAGGGGGATTTTTGCTAAATCTATCAAAATGAATATTTTCAAGACTCTCACCCTCCTCACCCTTTCGGCCGCAACCATATCAGGCTGGGCCTCCCCGCTCGAACTGAGGTATAATACCCCCGCATCGTCGTGGGTTGAGGCTCTCCCGATTGGAAACTCACGCCTTGCGGCAATGGTATATGGCGGAACTGTCGATGACAACCTGCAACTCAATCAGGAAACTTTCTGGAGCGGCGGCCCATATTCCAACAACTCAACCGAGGGACTTCCCAAGCTTGAGGAAATCAGGAAACTGATATTTGACGGCAAGGAGGATAAAGCTCAGGAATTGATCGACAGTGTTTACTTCACGGGACAACACGGCATGCGCTATCTGCCTTTTGGCAATCTCAAGATGCACTTCGACTTCAAGGGTACACCTACGAATTATCTCCGCACCCTAAATCTTAATGATGCCGTCGCTACCACTTCATTTATTGCAGGTGATGTGAAATATGAGCGTACCGCTTTCGCTTCGCTTGCCGACAATGTGATAGTGCTTCACTTCACCGCATCCCGTCCCAAATCGATAACATTTGATCTCAACTACGAATCCCCGCTCATCACTTCCATAAAAGCATCCGACACCAGCATCACTGTGAAACTTCATGGCGACGAACACGAAGGTATCCCCTCAGCTATCAATGCCGAATGCCGTGTTACGGTGGTGGCCGACGGCAAGGTGCGCACCCAGGGCGACGGATTAAAAGTTCACAATGCCACCACCGCCACTGTCTACATCACCGGATCTACCAACTATCTTAACTATTATGATGTATCGGCAAGTCCGGCGGCGAGGGTGGAACGTAACATGTCATCAGCCTTGAAAGTCAGCTATGAAAAGCTGCTGGAAAAGCATATCATGAAATATCGTTCTCAATTTGACCGCGTAAGTCTAACCCTCCCCTCTAAAAGTGACGCTGATGCCGACACACGGTCGCGCATCGAAAGTTTTGCTGACAGTAATGATCCGTCGCTCGTAGCGTTGCTGTTCCAGTACGGACGATACCTGCTGATATGCTCCTCCCAACCCGGTACCCAACCGGCCAATCTGCAGGGTAAATGGAGTGAAAAAATGACTCCCGCATGGGACGGTAAGTACACCATCAATATCAACACCGAAATGAACTACTGGCCCGCTGAGGTCACAGCTCTGCCCGAAACCGCTCACCCGCTCTTCGATATGATCGAAGACTTGTCGGTGACCGGACGCGAGACTGCACGCACGCTCTACGATGCAAAAGGATGGGTGGCACATCATAACACCGACCTGTGGCGAATAGCCGGTCCCGTCGACAAAGCACGCTACGGAATGTGGCCCAATGGCGGCGCATGGCTCGCCACTCACTTGTGGCAACACTACCTTTATGATCCCGACATCGACTTCCTTATACGATACTATCCCGCCATCAGAGGAACCGCCGACTTCTACATGAGTCATCTCACCGAGCATCCTACCGAAGGCTGGCTTGTGACTGTCCCGTCCATGTCACCCGAACACGGTTACGGAAAATCGTCTATTACGGCCGGGTGTACCATGGACAATCAGATCGCTTTTGATGCCCTCAACAACACCCTGCTCGCCGCTCAGATTCTGGGCTGCGAAAGCATGTCGTATCTCGACTCCCTCCGCTCCACTATCGACCGTCTGCCACCCATGCAGGTAGGACGTCACGGGCAGCTTCAAGAATGGACTGTAGATGCCGACGATCCCGCTGATCGTCACCGTCACGTGAGCCACCTTTACGGTCTTTATCCGTCCAACCAGATTTCGCCACGCACCACTCCCGAAGCTTTCAATGCCGCAGCCACAACACTTAATCAGCGCGGCGACATGGCAACCGGATGGAGTATAGGATGGAAAATCAATCTGTGGGCGCGCCTGCTCGACGGTGACCATGCCTACAAGATCATCAGAAATCTCGTGAGCATTCTGCCAGACGACAGTCTCACCAAGCAGTATCCTAATGGTCGCCTCTACCCCAATATGTTCGACGCTCATCCGCCGTTTCAGATCGACGGCAATTTCGGTCTGACCGCCGGTGTAGCTGAAATGCTACTTCAGAGCCACGACGGAGCGATCCAACTGTTACCTGCTCTTCCTTCGGAATGGTCTGAAGGTCAGGTGAAGGGCCTGCGCGCACGCGGAGGATTTAGCGTTGATATGGATTGGAAGGATGGCAAACTGACCACGTCTACCATTACATCCAAATCAGGTGGAGTATTGCGTCTGCGCTCCTACGTACCCCTTCATGGCGATGGACTGAAATCCGCCAAGGGCGAGTGTCCCAATCCACTGTATGCCACACCCTCGATAAAACCTGTAAAAGTATCACCCGAAGCTAATCAGTCATCACCAGCCCTGCGTAAAGTCTACGAATATGATGTAATGACTGAACCGGGTCAGGTCATAACCGTAACCGCAGGGGTATGAGAACAATACTTCTGACCATCATTTCGCTTCTTGCCCTGACGGCCTCAGGGCAGGAAGCGGTACCCCGCGACACTTCATTTACGCTCCACTCGGCCTATAAAAAAATAGAGCGTAAATATCCTTATGCTCGTCCGGTAAGTCAGTCCACACCCGGCGGCATAACCAAGATTCCATATGTAGTTTACCGACACTTCGATTCGACCGAATATGGAGCGCGAGATCTTCATGTGGACATATTTCGTGCTGATTCCATTAAGGGACTTCTTCCCGTTGTGATCATGATACACGGTGGCGGGTGGAATTCCGGCGACCGATCGTTGCAGTATCCGCTGGCTGCCGGCCTTGCACGTCACGGATATGTCGCTATCCCTGTTGAATACCGTCTGACGCCCGAGGCACGCTATCCGGCCGGACTGCATGACATAAAAGCTGCCGTAAGATGGGTAAAACAGCACGGAGCTGATTACGGTATCGATACTGCTCGCATCGCGCTGTCAGGATGCTCGGCGGGCGGACAACTCGCCGCGCTTGCCGGTATTACCAACGGCTCTCAGCGCCACGAAGGCGCGATGCAGACTGATGAGACTCCGGCCAAAGTAAGTGCGGTGGTGTGCATCGACGGTATCACGACATTCGTTTCAGATTACAATTTAGCCGATGTATATGAGCGACGTGAGAAGCACCACGGTCAGCTTCCGGTAAACGCCTTATGGCTTGGAGGAATGCCCGATGAAGCCAACGAAAACTGGCAGGAAGCGTCGGCCATCAACTGGGTAACACCGGCATCTCCTCCCGTGTGTTTCATCAACAGTGACCTTCCCCGCTATCGCGACGGTCGTGACGAAATCCGTCCACTGCTTGAGGAGGCCGGCGTTTACACCGAGATTCACTCCGTCAACTCGCCTATCCACCCCTTTTGGCTATTTTATCCCTGGTATAACTCCACTGTAGCGCATGCAGCCGATTTCCTTGACAGAGTATTGAAAAAATAAAATTCAGCTCTTTACGTCGGGATTGTGAAATATTGCTTATATTTGTATAGCAATTCACAATCCCGATTTTATATGAAATTACGCTCCATATCTCTGCTGATCGGTTCGGCACTTGCAATTCTCACAAGTGCTTGCCGCACTCAATCAGTCACTACCTCTGTCACCCCACATCCTCACCTCGTAATCCTTCACACCAACGATACACATTCCCAGATCGAACCTGACCGCCACGATCTGGGCGGTATAGTACGCCGCAAGGTACTTGTCGACAGTGTGCGGGCCTCGCGCCCTGATGTTCTTCTCATCGATGCCGGGGATGCAGTGCAGGGATCACTGTATTACACGCTTTTCGATGGCGAAGTGGAACGTGTACTGATGAACGCGATGGGCTATGACATACGCATCCTCGGTAATCACGAGTTTGACAAAGGTATGCCCCTCCTTGCCCGTGAATGGCGCCAAATAACCGGTACACGGCTTTCTACCAACTATGACTTCACCGGGACACCCCTCGACAGTATATTCGTGACTTCTGAAATTCGCAATATAGCAGGCCATAATATAGGATTCATAGGCATGAATCTTGATCCCAACGGTATTGTTTTCGATCACAACTATGCCGGTATCACCTACTCCCCCGTAATCGATTCGGCAAATTCCGAAGCAGCACGCCTGCGCGAAAAAGGAGCTGAAATGGTGATAGCCGTCACTCACATAGGTTATTATGAGGATGATCCCTTGCGTCCCGACGACAGCGATCTTGCCAAAGCATCGTCAGATATAGATATAATCATCGGTGGACATTCGCATACGGTTGTCACTCCTTCATCCGATCCTTCGGCACCGGCATCTATGTTACTCAACAGCAAGTCCGAGCCAGTCGTAGTGGTACAGACCGGCTCTACCGGCACATACCTCGGGCATATTGACATTGATCTCGTCACCAAGGCTGTCACCCCCACCCTTATAAGAGTAGATAATCGTCTTGACAGTCGTGTCGATGCCGACTTCGCCGCGCTAATCGCGCCGTATCGTCATGGTGTAGATTCATTAAGGTCACTTGCAATAGGCAACGCGCCCTATACCATGCTCCGCAAGTCGCCCGAACTGCTCAATTTCTTCAGCGATTTTGTAAGACTCCGGGCACAGGAATATGCACAGAAACACGAAATTGATCTTGCTATAATGAACAAGGGCGGTCTTCGTGCAGATCTTCCCGAAGGAACTATCACCCGCGGATCGGTCATTGACATAGCCCCGTTTGACAATCGCATTGTTGTGTTGGAAATTTCAGGAAAGGATCTTCTCGACAACTTCAAGGTCATGGCCATGCAGGAAGGTCAAGGTGTAAGTTCCAATGTAAGGGCTACATTTGACCCCTTGACCCATGAACTGATTGACGTCTCGATCGATGGAGCCCCTGTTGACCACGAAAGAATCTATACACTCGCTACCATTGATTATCTCGCTCTTGGTGGCGACTATATGGAGCCGCTTGAAAGAGGCCACATAATAGCCCGCAGTCCTAATCTGCTGCATCAATCTCTCTCCGACGCCATAGCCAACCATCAGGTTGACGCTCTCCTTGACTCACCGTCATCTACTGTCAGATTTTCTGCAGTGAAGTGACATATTGTCAGTCATACAATAAATAAATTTCTATAAAAAGACCGTAAAGAGCCCTCAACATATCCGGCACGATATTTGTTAAAATGATGTAAACAGAATAAAAATTTTAACAAACA
>JAIDSW010000319.1:10735-12990 GCA_029061025.1 Duncaniella sp. | reverse complement strand
CCGGAGAACGTCACCGATGCAACTATCACATGGAATTCCGACAACGAAGCTGTGGCTACCGTTGCAGCCGACGGTACGGTTACCGCCGTAACGGTTGGCGTGGCCAATATCACAGCGACCTGCGGCGAGGCGACCGCGACCTGCAAGGTAACGGTCAACCCGATTCTTGCAACCGAGATTGTACTCAATATGAAGGATATGATTTTGACCGAAGGAGAGTCGGCACAGCTGACCGCAACTGTCAAGCCTCACAATACCACTTATCCCGATATTACGTGGACGAGCGCCAACGAGTCTGTGGCAACAGTAGACACCGACGGTATGGTAACGGCGGTATCGGAAGGCTCGGTAGTGATAACCGCATCATGCGGCGAGGTTACAGCTACCTGCAACGTGACGGTTGTAGCTCTTCCTGTCCCTGTGGCGCGCCCCGAGACTCCCTCGAAGATGATGCGCAAAGGTAACGGCACGTCCTGCACATTTGTAGTTATGATGGACATGACCGACAGTCAGCTCGCCCAACTTGGTTACAGCTTCGTATATGGCTACACCGACGCAGCGGGCGCTGACAACGTAATTGCCCGTACATCTGCCCGCTACTGTCATACCTCCGACGCGGTATTCAATAATGCGGCCAACGATTTCTGGGTGTTTGCCGTGTGCACCGACGGTGAGGGTATCACCGCAGGCAGCGGGCGCCGCCACCTTGACGGCAGCGTTGACGATGACTATGATATGACGGCTATTCTTGATGCCGCCCGCGGAATCAACGGCATTGACAGCGCCAACTGGATTCGCCCCACTTCGCGTGGTGCTCGCATCACTATCGAGAGCGCCGATGACGCTACAGTGACGGTATATAACGTAGGAGGCCGCCTTATGATGACTCAGAACGTAGAGGCCGGAACGGCTCTCTCGGAGGAAATCAACAGCGACGTCCTCGCCCCCGCCACCTACATAATCCGCGTGGTATCGGGGAAAGAGGCTGTGACAAAAAAAGTAATAATCCGCTAATAACATAATAAGATGAAACTAATCGCAAGACATATATTTATCGCTGCACTCTGCGCAATGGCCTTTACCGGGGCAGCGCAGACAGTTGACAATCATAATTTCGCCTTGAAGGCAAGTGCCGAGTTCGGGTTGACCAATTCATTTTCAATGTCGTCGGCCATTCCCGGACTGACGGGAAAGGCGTCGGAAACCAACTACGGACTTGGCTTCGGCTGGACTTTCTTCCGCAGCGGGCGCCACAGTCTTGAGGCCAATGTGGGCGTGGCTTTGGTCTATAGTCCCTCAAACGTAACTCTCGATCTGGACGCACTCGACTACAACTATACGGCGTCAGCAGCAGCCGACATGGATGGAGAAGCTTATCAGCGATACTATGAGCTGAGCGGGATGAGCCAGAAGGTGAGCGCGAGTCACCTGACGCTGCCGATATATCTGACGTATGCATACAAGTGTACCGGTTGGCTGAACGTGCATGCCGACGCAGGAGTCAGACTCGGGTTCATCACCGGATCGGGACTTGATAAGGTCAGCGGTAAGGCGTTCAGCTACGGTGTGTATCCGCAGTATGATGATCTGATGATCGATGCTGACTACATGAACGGCTTCGGCACATCCGACCTTTCCGAGGCCCGGCACACGACACCTGAATCGGAGGGATTCAACGCATCGGTGCTCGTGGGTGCGGGCGCTGAGTTCCGGATCTACGGTCCGCTGTCGGTTGACCTGTCGCTGCGCTACAACATCGGCCTGATGGATATGTATAAGGGCAGCTATAAAGGCGGAGCGTTCACCGAAGATACCGCACCGGTGAGCTACACCGTGGCGACCGGTCAGATCGTCAGACCGCTGACTGACTATCTTAGCTCGTCGAAGCTCAGCCAGCTCTCGCTCAGGGTAGCCCTGATTTACCGTTTCTGATGAGGATGTAAGTTTCAGAATTTTCTTATCGGTTACTAATAAATAAATTAAATTATGAATAATGTTACATCTTATCTACTAAAGACTTGTTGCTTCATGATGATATTATTATCTGGAGCAAAAATTCAAGCCTCGCCGGTATATGCTTCTCATGAAAATATCTATAACTCAGTTGATAAAAATACTAATATCCCGGCCTCGATAGATTTAGGATTAAGCGTGAAATGGAGCTCCTGTAATTGGGGTGCAGATACACCTTGGGACTACGGTACAATGTATGGCTGGGGTGCCCCGGCATCAAATTCGATCTATGGAGAGCCGTA
>JAIDSW010000319.1:0-10635 GCA_029061025.1 Duncaniella sp. | reverse complement strand
ACCGGTCCAAATGGTAATTCCATTTTTATCCCTGCCTCGGGACGTTTCGAGAACGGAAGAAATCAAGAGGTAGATCGAAGGACATATATATGGAGTTATGAACAGTACTCTTACCAAAATGCGTATTGCTTGCATATTCATGAGGATGGTGAGTTTATTTCATACACGCCTAAATATGTGGGATTGAGTTTACGCGGAGTCACTGCTGATATTGTGGATGGACGATATCCTACCTTGGAAGATGATTCCGGTATACCTGAGATGATAGAGCCTACAGCTACTGACAACTGGATAAAAGTAACCACCACTGGTGTCACTATAGATATGGAAAATGGCGAAAATTCTCATATGTATATTTATAATATGCAAGGAATAGTTGCCAAAAATATTTCAATCCCGCTCGGAATACGCTTTTGTACCAGCGTTGATAATACGACGTTGCCCCCAGGAATGTATATTATAAAAGTCCTGTCAGGTAAGCATGAAGTAACTAAGAAATTCGTTATTAGATAGAATCATTTACCACACAATATATATTTAAACCTTTTTCTGATCATCCGGCAATTTCCCTATTCGTAGTATGGCAAATCGCTTGGTTAATATGAATTATACATAAACTGCCACGGAGCATCCATTGCGGGTGCTCCGTGGCTTTGCGATATGGTGCGGTGGGCGATGACCACCGCAGGGTAGGGTAGAGGTTACTTCTTATACTCGATCTTGCCTACGATCTTGCGGCTCTTTACTGCCTCACCTTCGGCCTTTACAGAGGGCTGGTGCATTTCCTTGGGGAAATAGAGGAAGAACACGTCAGGAGTGGCCTTGGCATACTCGATGGGATTGCAGAGCGCATAGAAATTGCGGTCCTTCACGGGATCATAGTCTGTCATGATGCCGGCGAGGCCCATAAGCTCGTTGCCCTCGTAGGTATACTGCAGGTCGATGAAATTGCGGTGAGTCTCGATCTTGGTGTGAGCGGCATCCTTGGGCTCGTATTCGAGCACGTTGATCCACAGGCGACCCGGCACGAGGTCAACTTTGCCCGGCTCTAAAGCCTTGAGGTCGGTAGTGGCCAGGAAGCCGAAAAGCTTGTCCCAAAGTTCCTTGTTGGCTTCATACTGCTCTTTGAATTCCACGGCGTCGACGGTAGCGTCGGCGTTCACATTCCATCCGTTGGCCCACTCGCGGCTCTCCACCCACTTCAGGGCTTCTTCGTTGCTAACTTTAGTCATAATATAAATAGATTTACAGGTTGAAAAAATTCATGTTAACTCATCGGTAGCTCATCAATGGCGGGTAAAAAGCGTCGGCAAAATGCTCCACCTCATATCCCGCCTCCGAGCCGACGACGGTGATGATGTCAAACTGCGGCTCAAGCTTGATGTCGCGCGAGCGGATATACTCGTCGGCAGCCCTGACGAGACGCCTTATCTTGCGTGCGTCGACAGCCGCCAGCGGGTCGACCGACCGCGACGAGCGTGTCTTTACCTCAACGAAAACTATGCGGTCGTCCTTGCGGGCAATGAAATCGATCTCATAATTGCCCACCTTGAGATTCACCTCGCCTATGGCATAACCCTTGGCAAGAAGAAAATCACGGGCGATACCCTCGCCCCATGCACCTAAATCATTGTGTGATGCCATAACGCAAAATTAAGCAAAAGCAATCAAAAAATCATAAAATCCACATCACTTTCACGATAAAAATTGTTTATCACAAGAAAATACTTACCTTTGCGACCTGAAACAAAAATCGCACGGACAATAACACAAAAAAATAACGATAAAACTATGTACTGGACACTTGAACTTGCGTCGAAACTCGAAGACGCACCCTGGCCCGCAACACGCGAAGAACTGATTGACTACGCCATGCGCTCCGGCGCTCCCATGGAAGTGATCGAAAACCTCCAGGAGCTCGAAGACGAAGGCGAAACCTACGAAACAATCGAAGACATCTGGCCCGACTACCCCTCCAAAGAAGACTTCTTCTTCAACGAGGAGGAGTACTAATCACGTATAGTTGAGTAAACTAAAGATAATCAATCGGATAAACAATGAAAATTTGTTTGTCCGATTGATCTATTTGTATTTTGACCAAACAAATACAAATAAATTCTATTTCTTAAATAGTTTGTAGTGAATATAGATTTCCTTGACTTATCACAAAATCAAGAGTTTGTTTGGCCAAAATACAGGCAACGTACTGTCTGAACAAGTGCCGATAATGTCATTGACTTCTTTTAGTCGTTCCGGTAATCTATGTATAATCTGGCCTGTCATAATATTTCTAAAAAGTCATTGCTTCGTATTACAGATCCAATGAATTTTCATTTAATAGGAAATCATATATGCCGATTGTGGTAATCCCAGCCTCATTTCTCAAAACAGGAGTGTCCTCGCCGACGATAATGATTTTCTTGAAGGAATCGTCAATATTGCGCAGTGAGGCTTCCTCCTGTTTCATCTTCTCTTCATCCGGCATCCGGTAGGCGGATTGGATATAGTAGCGTCTGCTACCCATATTGCAGACGAAATCCACCTCAAACTGTTTCCTTTCCCGGCTGCCATCCTTCTTTCTCAGTTGTACCGGCACGACTCCTACATCGACATTAAAACCACGCAAACGCAGTTCGTTGTAGATCACATTCTCCAACAGATGTGAAGGCTCTGTCTGCCGGAAATTAAGAAGGGCATTTCGCAGACCGCAGTCAGTGAAATAATACTTATAGGGGCTATCGATATAACGTTTCCCTTTAACATCATACCGACTTGCTTTCTCAACAAGGAATGAATCACAGATGTATTCCAGATACGATGTAAGCGTCATGCGGTTAACCTTCGTGTGTTTTACACTCTCGAATGTGTTGGTCAATTTGGTTGGATTCGTCAAGGCGCCGATGTCAGATGCCAGAATGTTGAGCAGTTCATCAAGCATTTCAGTGTTCTTGATGCCGTAACGTTCCTTTATATCCTTGACATAGGTATGCGTAAAAAGCCCTTTCAGATACTCGTTCTTTTCTTCCTCTGATGATTTCTGAACAACCTGTGGCAGACCTCCGAAAAGCATATAGGTGTTTAATGCACGATCTTTCTGTAAGTCCATATATGGGAAGACCTCACCGAAACTGAGAGGGTAAAGCTTTATCTCGTCGCCTCGTCCTCTGAAAGTTGTGATTACATCCTTAGAAAGAAATCGTGCGTTGCTGCCTGTTACATACACGTCGACATTAGGCATATTCAGATAGCTGTTGAGCACGTCCTCGAACTCGCTGACATGCTGTATCTCATCAATCATTATATAATGGACGGCATCATCAGTCAGTTTTGAGTCGATGTAATCAAGCAGCGCATCCGGATCGCGCAGTTTCTTGTTTCGTCTGTCCTCAAGATTAATCGTGATGATGTGGCCATTTTCCACGCCTTGCTCCCTGAGCCACCCTGCGTATAGGGTAGATAACAAGAATGATTTGCCAGAGCGTCTTACGCCTGTGACAATCTTTATCATTCCGTTGTGTCTGCGAGAAATGAGCTTCTGCAGGTATAGAGGTCTTTGTATTATCATAACGCCTATTGTCAAATGTTGTGCCTTGTCACGCAAAAAGACAGTGCAAAGGTAGCTTAAAAAAGTCTAATCGCCAAGATAACTGCGAAAAAACTCTATTTTCAAAGCTCATTTTAGTTTTTGTGGCATTTTATTTAGTTTTTTGTGGTGTTTTGTTTTGATTTTTTGTGAAAAAAAGGGAATAAGGCTTGCCCTGCCCCACGAAAAGTAGATGCTATATTGAAAGTAATGATATTTGTTTGGCCAATGTTTGGCCAGTAAAATATCGATTTTTTTGACCAAACGCCTCAGACCGCCTCTGAAGGTCAAATTTGTTTGGCTAAAAATTGGTTAAGTGTTTGATTATTAGCTTATATAATCTTCTTCAACGAGGAGGAGTATTGATGACGTATAAATACCTCATCCGTTGTAAATTAAAGATTTTCAGAATCGTCCACCTCAAGTGCGGGGTGGATTTCTTTGTTGTACGGTCGCTTGGGTGTTCGTGCGGAAATTCAGGCGGGATGGCTGTTTCGGAATTTACAGATATTGGAGGGTGGTCGACCGGCTTCAAGTTCGGTTTTCATAAATTCCATGTCGGCTGCTACATGCGCGAAGAATCGGCGGTAGCCGCTGCACAGGCAGTTTAAGCCCGGTTCGCCGTAACGGTCGGTGAGGAGGCGGTTTTTGGGACATTCTCCGTGACAGGCGAAAAGCCATCGGCACTCGCGGCACTGGCGAGGTAATGAGGACTTTTTTGACTGCCCGAACCGCATCTGCTTCTCTCCATAAAGGATTTCCGAAAGCGGCTGTTCGAGAATATTGCCCAGCCTATATGCGGGGCTCACGAAGTGGTCGCAGCAATACACGGAGCCGTCGGCCTCCACGACAGGAGCCTGTCCACATGTGGCCGACATTGAGCACACCCCGGGCGGCGCACCTACCCAGTTGGCCAACGTGGCATCAAATAGCTGAACAAACAGTTTGCCTACATCCTCCTTAACCCACTCATCGTAGAGCGCGCAGAGGAATCGGCCCCATTGGTCAGCCGTAATAGAGTGGCCGGGTTTGTCGGGCTCGATCACGGGCGTGAATTGCAGAAACTCGCATCGGATATCGCGGAAAAAATGATAAAAGGCTTTCGGATGCTCCACATTTACGGCATTGACTGTCGCCATTGCATTCCATTCCACGCCGTGGCGTTGCAGCAGCCTGATGCCACGCATCACGTCGAGCCATGTCGAGGCTCCACCCGTGGAGCGTCGGCAGGCATCATGCAGCGGCTGAGGCCCGTCAATGGAGATGCCCACGAGGAAACGATTGTCGCGCAGAAAATCACACCACTTGTCGGTGAGCAGCGTGCCGTTGGTCTGCAGGCAGTTGTCGATCCGGCGCCCTCCGGCATACCGGCGTTGCAGTTCAAGGGCCTTTCGGTAAAAGCCGAGCGGCTTCAGCAGAGGCTCTCCGCCATGCCAGGTGAAAAGTATCTGCGGAGTATTCTGCGATGCGATATATTGCCTTATATATTCTTCCAGCAGGCGCTCATCCATCACAGCCCGGCTCCCTCTTTCGAGATAATAGCAGTAGTCGCAGCCCAGATTGCAAGCGGAGCCCACGGGCTTCACCATAGCATACACAGGTCGCGCAAAGGGCGATTCGACGATGCTATTCATTGTCGATGGGATAATTGGGGCTGGGCGTACGCAACCGGTGCATCATCTGATCCAGTTCTTCCACCACGTCGGGATGCTCTGCCGCAAGGTTATGCCCCTCATATGGATCCTCCTTTATACGATACAGTTCGAGCGGCGCACCTTTTTTCACCGTAACGCACTTCCAGCCGTCGTAACGTATGGCCCGCTGCTTGCCGGGAAACTCCCAGTAGAGCGGACGGCTGTCAGTATCGATGTCGCGCCCGAAGAACAGTGGCGATATATCCACTCCGTCAGTATCGTCAGGCACCGCATCGACACTCCCTGCCAGACGTGCGAGCGTAGGCATGAAATCGGCGAAATATACAAGGTTGTCAATCTGTCGGGCAGGCACACGCCCCGGTTGATTGACGATCAGAGGCACGCGGATACCACCTTCGTAGAGCTGTCCCTTGCGTCCTTTCAGCCCCGCTCCGCAGTTAAGTTCCTTCAGCGGTGCCATGACGGCCGCCCCGTTGTCGGAGGCAAAGATTACGATAGTGTTCTCGCGCAGTCCCAGGGCATCGAGTGCGCCTAAAAGCCGCCCGATGTTATAGTCCATGTGGGTCACCAGTGAGGCATAGCGCTTGGTATTCATCGACCATTCGCCCTGCTCGTCATACCACGACGTATCGTCGATATTGTAAGGCTCATGGGGCGCATCGTAGCCGAGGAAAAGGAAAAACTGATTGTCCTTGTTGCGGTGGATAAAAGCGATGGCGTCGTCGGTGGAAATCTCCGTGTTGTGGCGCACGCGGGCATCGTGTTCGTTCTCTCGGATGTTAATCAGGCTGTCGCCGTGCAGGCGGTAATAGGGATAATAATATGGCGAATTGCTGTGAACGGTGGCGATGGTCCAACCGTAGAATTCATCGAAGCCGCGGTGGTTGGGCGACGCTCCCGGGTCGTACCCGTCAAGATGCCACTTGTTGACCAGACAAGTACGGTAGCCAGCCGCGCCGACGATGTCGCCCAGCGTTACGTCTTCCGGCAGCAGATTGGCACGACGCACTATCGTAGTGTCGCCGTTAGTCTGGATTTTTAATCCTGTCAATCCGCCTGCATAACACTGGTTGTCACGGATGCGGGTGTTACCGCTATTCTTGCCCGTCATCAGCGAGCAGCGCGACGGAGAGCTGATGCCACTGCCCGCGTATGCCTGCGTAAAACTCGTGCCTGTTGCCGCCAGCCGGTCAATGTTAGGGGTGCGGATAAATTTATTACCGTAGCAGGCCAAGTCGCCGTAGCCCATATCGTCGGCCAATATGAAAATAATGTTTGGCTGCTCGGGCGACGCCTTTCGCTGCTGCAACTCAGCTGCCTGCGCCTGCTGCACAAGCAGAGCCCCGACAGCCATTAATACTTTCTTCATGCGTATATTCTATAGATTAATAGTCGTCATCCTCATCATCGTCGGCAGAGTCATAGGTAGCTTTGAAGAAGTCAACGTTGAATTCTATTTGAGCGCAGAATAGGTCAGCGCATAGCTGCTTCAGGTCGCTCACCGTAGGATATCGTTCAATGATCAACTGTTGCAAAGATCTGAACGATCTGACCCCGAATTTCCCTAATAGCCGGTAATAATTATAGATCGATAATTGGGTGATTATATCCCCCTCTCGGGTCTTGATTTCCAGACGGAAACCATTGTATGACTTATCCAACTTAAAAGTGTAAGATCCCTCGTGAGCTGAAAGATCCTGTCCGAGAAGGAAAAGATTCTGGTCAGATGCCTTTTCAAAGTATGGCGCCTGACTTTGCATATATTCATTCCATTGCCGCTCTAATTCTTCGCCTTGCTTTTCAGTTAATACGATTCCGGAGTGACCGCCATACCAATCAAAGTCGGGGATAGCTTTCGTGAGCTCCTCGGAGTTCAGTAGAGGGAAAGCATCCGGATTTATCATTGCCTCAAAGTCGAAATCGCAATACATGGTCGGACGGTCGCGCCATGCCCAGTCTTCGTCGGAATACGGATCGGACGTAATCGTGCCTCGCGCTGCAATTCCGGTTTGGCCATATCCTACCTTTAGCAAATAGCAGGTATCACCCTTTTTTACTTTGTCGGCATCCCATATCGACCAGTTCATACCGATATTGCCGTTGTTTGCCAACGCGCATTTTTCCAAATCATTTAGAAACCGAGCCATCGTATATGACGAAAAGCTTGGATTCCATTTCAAAATCACTATGCTCATGTCGTTTTTTTTCAAAAATACAAAAACTTTTGGTGACATGACAAATATTCCAGAAGAAAATAATAAAATACAACGCGACTTACGGGTGAAATAATAACAATGCCAATCTCGTTGTATAGATCGTTAAGGTATGACCGTCAATGAATTATTAACTAAAAATACAGCTTGATTTTTTCAATTCCCGTTGATCAATTCCTTTCGGTAATCAGGTTATTGCTTATCGGTATAATGCCATTCCTGATTATGAGCTATCCCGATGTTCAGTATTTCTTCAACGAAGTGGATTAATGTGTTAATCGGCTCGGTTTGCCGGTCAAAAATGCCTGAGATCTGATTCGGTTATGAGTCTCAGGGAATTTATATCGGTCTTTTCTTCGGTAATTACTCTCGATGCCTGATTTTCAATAATTTTTTCAAACAGATTTCTGACGAAGCGCGCATTGCCGAAATTCTTAGCACCACTCGATATTTCGGAATCAAGAATTTCCATGAGCTTTTCGGTTGCCTTGGGAGTAATGTCGAAATCATGTTCATGCATCATTTTGCAGAATATCTGCCATAATTGTTTGACCGAATAATCGGGAAAGTGAAAGTATCGGTTGAATCGCGATCTCAATCCGGGGTTGGATTCAATCATACGGTTCATTTCAGATCCGTATCCGGCAAGAATTACAACAAGGCGCTCGCGGTCGTCTTCAATTCTCTTGAGCAGTGTCGCTAATGCTTCTGTCCCGAAATCTCCGTCACTCCCTGACAACAGAGAGTAGGCTTCGTCGATAAAAAGCACCCCGCCAAGCGCGCTGTCAATTACTTTATTGGTTTTCACTGCTGTCTGTCCCACATATTCCGCTACAAGCCCCGAGCGGTCGGTCTCGACAAGGTGCCCCTTTTCCAGTACTCCCAATTCTTTATAAATTCCGGCCATTATACGGGCTACTGTAGTCTTCCCTGTTCCCGGGTTTCCTGTGAATACACAATGACAGTTAACTTTTATAGGGCTAAGTCCTGCATCAGTCCTCATTTTTTGAACACTTACAAAGTTAGATAATTTAATTATCTGATCTTTGACATTATCCAGACCGATTAAGGAGTTCAATTCATCGATACTTGACATTGTGACATTGCTGTGAGCTGAAGCAATTTCTTTTCCTTTTTCCTCTTCGGATTCGGTATTCTCAGTCAGCAGTCCGTTGCCATCCAGTATGCTGTTCAGTAAAGCCCTGACATTCTCGTCGATTGTATCTTTCCCTCGAAAAGCAGCCATACATTCGGTGGTATCATGGAGCAGCCGGTCATATTCTTCCGTACCGCGGCCAAGAAGATTCAGTATGTCATACATCAGAAAATCTTTCGGACCGTCATGATTAAGCACGCCGATTTTTTGCAAAAAATCCATCGTTTTTCTGCCGAGCTGTTGTGTCGACTTCCTGACATCATTATTGCAGATGACTGCAAGATCTACCTCGTTATTGAACTTGCTGACAGCTATGGAATAGCATAGGTTGGAAAAACCCTTGTCCACCATAATATTACTCAATTGAGTGTAGCATTTCCACAGGTCATAAAGAACGATTATCACCACACGAGAATTGTACCGCCCAAAAATTGTACAGTCGAGAGCCTCAATACCGCGGATGTTTTTGATTACATCAAACATTTCTTCATCCTTCATCACCTTGTCAACGTATTCTACTATGCGGTCGGCAGTAGCAAGCGAATACTTGTAATACTCTTTCAGTTTGGGAGCAGTATTTCTAACATTATCAGCTAATAGCGGATGCATGCCTTCAACCTCTTCGTTTTCAGCATTATCATTATCCCCGACAAATGCTGCCCGTAACAAAAAAATTACAGCCGACAGCCCTATTAATATGATAAAAATTATCTCGATGTCTATAACTATCCCGAATGATTTAAGTATCCAATCCAAGATACCTGCTGAAATTGCAAATATTATAAAAAACGCGAGACACCCCTTGAGCATATTACGGTATTTTTAGATTAGCAACAAATTTACGAATTATTTTTAATGAATACAATAGCGAAAGTCTCATTTAATGATCAGGGAAATACATCATACTCTGAGGAATTTACTTAAATGCGCCAATACTCGTGGCCGGTTTCCGGTAATTGATGAGGAGGTGTATCCCGTTGGAGCATCACTGAAAGATCTCGGCAAGAAGCATTTCGCCTTCTCGAAAATTGAGGTAATGGACGGTTCGGGGAGGGTGGCCGGATTATGAAGCCGGAGTAATTGATTCCCGTCCGCCTATTGTCGGGAGGCAAGAACTATTCGCTTGATTCTGATGTTATAGTAGTAAAAAAGAATACATTACTATGACACGTAAAGAACTCTCTGACATTATTGCCGCTAAGGTGGCTGAGGTGATTGATAATCCGGGTGTGTGGGGCGAAGATCCGCAGTTGAGCATTATTCCCACTACGCTGCTTGTGGGTATAGAGCGTCACAAGGATGCCGAGCGATCGATTGCGTTCAGCGACTATGCTATAGAGGCTGACGCTGTGGAAGATGGCGATTATTCGGAGGATGCGGCTGATTTCCAGTCGGCTTCCGATCCTGATCTGTATCCCATCGGCTTATTGGTTGACTATGCTGCCGAGAAGCCTGACATTAAGAAAATCGACCGACTGGTTGAGAAATACATCCCTCAGCAGGCCGAGAATCTTTACGCGGAGTAAGGCTTGGGGTGACATTTATGCCGGATATGGCGGCGGGGGTCGCTGACCTCCGCCGCAGCGGCAAAAAGGTGATATTCCGTATTCGCGCCATGTATTCAATGGCGGCGGGGGTCGCCGACCCCCGTTCCATACTGTTATTGCACAAATTACACTTTCGTGGCATTGTTCAACCTCTCCGAGGTTGGATGGGTGATTCTGATGCTACCCCGGGTGTCGAGCACCCGGGGCTATAAAGATGACTACCCCCTCCGGGGTGTTGTCGCCGCAATGCCATTGCGTTGCCGCAGGAATTCCATGGCATTGCCGTAGGAATGCCATTGCAGCGCTGTTATAATACCACTTTAAGCGTGCCGGAGGCACGTAATTGTCAGTAACCCCGGATCTTTAGTCCGGGGTCATGCTGACTGACAAAATCGCGTCCCGGTGGGTTATAGTGGTCGGAAGATATTTTCTGAGTCATTTAAGTGAGTATTTCCGGTTTCTTCTTCGCATCGATTTTGCG
>JAIDSW010000318.1 GCA_029061025.1 Duncaniella sp. | reverse complement strand
TCATGATTCGCATCATGTTTTCGCCGTGGACGCGATAAATCGCGTCCCTACACTGATAGTCAACACCTTACATCCCCAAAAAAATAGTATTAATTTTCAAGTCTCCATTTTAAAGATAACTTGTATATTTAACGGATAGTGAGTAATTTTGCGGTGAAATGTCAAGTGTACCGTCAACAATGCGAATAGATGTGGACGCGGTGCTTCGCAGCCGCGTGCCGTCATTGTACCGTTTCATACCCGGAGCGGCAGTGCGCTGGCTTGAGCGAACGATATGCCAGGATCGCCTCAACGAGCTGCTGAGCCACAACGCGGCAGCCGACGGGGTTGACTTCGCGCGCGGTGTGCTTGCCGATATGGGCGTGACCTACAGCGTAAATGGAAACTTGCCCGAGTCGTCGCGCGTGATCATCACGTCCAATCATCCGTTGGGCGGCCTCGACGGTCTCGTGCTTGCCGATTTCGTGGGCACGGCCTACGGCAGAAAAGACATAGGCTTCGTGGTCAACGATCTGCTGGCCGCCGTGGAGCCGCTGCGCAGCATATTTCTGGCCGTGAACAAGCACGGCAAGCAGTCGCGCGAGGCCGTGGAGCGTCTTGACCGCGCCATGGAATCAGACATGCCCATAGTGATGTTTCCCGCCGGGCTGGTATCGCGGCGCAATTCCCGCGGCGAGATACGCGACCTGAGCTGGCAGAAAATGGTGGTCAACAAAGCCATAGAAACAGGCCGCGATATAGTGCCGCTGCATTTTAGCGGTAAAAATTCAGCTTTTTTTTATAACTTTGCACGGTGGAGGGCGAAACTCGGCCTCAAGTTCAATATCGAGATGATCTATCTCCCCCGCGAGCTCGTAAGGAGCGAGGGAAAGCATTTCACCATCACCGTGGGCGAGCCCATTGACTGCAGCACGCTGCGCGGTGGAAAGGAATCGGCCCGCACCGCCGAGCAGCTATGTCGGCAGGTGTATGGTCTTGTTAATCAGGAATGGAATCTATGAACCAGGAAATTATATCACCCGTAGCTGTAGAGGACATCGAGGCCGAACTGAGCCGCGACACATTTCTGCGGGTATCCAATAAAGGAGGAACACATCTGCATGTGGTCGACGGCCGCAAGGCACCTGCCACCATGCGCGAGATAGGCCGATTGCGCGAGATTGCATTCCGCGCTGCCGGAGGCGGCACGGGCAAGGACTGCGACATCGACGAGTTTGACCTCATGGATCCGCCCTGCATGCAGCTTATAGTGTGGGATCCGGTGGAGAAACTCATCCTCGGCGGCTACCGCTACATATGCGGCCGCGACATACGGAGCGACCGCGACGGACGCCCGCGCATCGCTACGAGCCACCTGTTTAACTTCTCGCCCGAATTTCTCGAGCGCTATCTGCCCTACACCATAGAGCTCGGCCGCTCGTTTGTGCGCCGCGAGTATCAGTCGACCCGCGCCGGTGTCAAGGCGCTCTACGTGCTCGACAACCTCTGGGACGGACTGGGGGCGCTCACCGTGCTCAATCCCGAGATACGCTATCTTTTCGGCAAGGTCACCATGTATCCCGACTATCACTCGGGCTGCCGCAACATGATACTTTATTTCCTCCACAAGCATTTCCCCGACCGCGAGAATCTCGTGCAGCCCATCAAGAGCCTCGATACGAGCCTCGACGTGGAGGAGATGAAGCGGCTCTTCACGGGAACATCATTTAAGGAGGACTACCGCATACTCAAGCAGGCCGTGCATCAATACGGGCTCAATATTCCGCCGCTGGTCAATGCCTATATGAATCTGTCGCCCACGATGCGAATGTTTGGCACGGCGATCAACGACGAGTTTGGCGACGTGGAGGAAAGCGGTATTTTCCTCGCCATCCCCGAGATCACCGAGGAAAAGAAGCAGCGCCATATCGAGACATTCGACGCCTCGGCTTCAATATTCAAAATCTCATAATCCCTCATAACCATGGCATCTGACCGTATCCTTGTGACCGGAGGTACCGGTTACATCGGCTCTCACACTGTAGTGGAGTTAATCAACGCCGGGTATCCGGTAGTGATCATCGACAATCTCTCCAACTCAAGCCGCGACGTGCTCGACGGCATAGAGCGCATAACCGGTGTGCGCCCCGATTTCGTGGAAGGCGACTGCACCGACATCGACACGCTGCGCCGCCTTTTCGCCGACTATCCCGGCATAAAGGGTATCATCAACTTCGCCGCATCAAAGGCTGTGGGCGAGAGCGTGAAAAAGCCCGTGCTTTATTACCGCAACAATCTCAACACGCTCCTCAACCTGCTCGACCTCATGGGCGACAACGGAGTGAAGGGTATTGTATTCTCGTCGTCGTGCACCGTCTACGGCGAGCCCGACGTGAATCCCGTCACCGAGCAGTCACCCATCAAGAAAGCCACATCGCCCTACGGCAACACCAAGCAGATTTCCGAGGAAATAATCACAGATGTCATCGCCTCGGGCGCTCCGTTTAAGAGCATCATACTGCGCTATTTCAATCCCGTAGGCGCTCATCCCTCGGCCGAGATAGGCGAGCTCCCCAACGGCGTGCCGCAGAATCTCATCCCCTACCTTACGCAGACCGCCATGGGTATACGCGAGAAGCTGAGTGTGTTTGGCGACGACTACAATACCCCCGACGGCTCCTGCATACGCGACTACATTAATGTGGTGGATCTGGCCAAAGCCCACGTAATAGCCGTGCGCCGCATGCTCGACGATGCGTCCGAAGCCCCCATAGAGATATTCAATCTCGGCACGGGTCGCGGAGTGTCGGTGCTGGAGCTCATCAACACATTTGAGTCAGCCACCGGCGTGAAAGTGCCTCATGTGATTACCGGCCGCCGCGAGGGCGACATCGAGAAAGTGTGGGCCGACCCGACGTATGCCAACACCGTGCTCGGCTGGAAAGCCGAGACCCCGCTGGCCGAGACACTCGCATCGGCTTGGAACTGGCAGAAACGCCTGCGCGAGCGCGGCATAATGTAATTTTGCAATCATGAAAATAGGTATAATCGTAGCGATGGAAAAGGAGCTGAATCTGCTCCTGCATCTGCTTGAAAACAAGACCGAGGTGACCGTGGGCGACACCACCCTTCATCTCGGCACCATAGGCTCCAACGAGATAGCAATAGCGCGCTGCGGCATAGGCAAGGTAAATGCCGCCGTAGGAGCCATGACACTCATCGACTCGTTTCATCCCTCGCTGGTGATCAACACCGGCGTGGCCGGTGGCGTGGGTGCCGACGCCGGCGTGCTCGACGTGGTGGTGGCCGACGCCGTGGCCTATCACGACTTCTGGTGTCTGGGCGAGGAATGGGGTCGCGTGCCCGGATGTCCGCGCCTGTTCCGCACCGCCTCGCTCCATGTAGATTTCCAGGACCCCACGGTAAAGACCGGCCTGATAGCTTCGGGCGACCTCTTTGTATCGAAACCCGAGGAAGTGGAGCACATCCGCTCGATATATCCCGACGTGCAGGCCGTGGATATGGAATCAGCGGCGATAGCTCAGGTATGTTATCTTAAAAACGTGCCTTTCTATTGCCTGCGCGTGATAAGCGACACCCCCGGAGGCGACGATAACATCAGCCAGTATGAGTATTTCTGGGAGGACGCGCCCCGACATTCGTTTAACGTACTTCACCGCATCCTGCTCAGCATCTGAGCCCCGCCGGAGGTTCCATGAAGGATATCAAGGGCATAAGGGGAAAATATTACATCGCCCGACTGATCGAAGAGGGCGAGCATGAGCGGCAGGACTTCAAGTTTACCATCACCGACGCGCGCAAGATAGCGCGGTCGCTCTCGGCATTCGCCAACCATTCGGGCGGACGGCTTCTCATCGGCGTCAAGGACAACGGCTCGGTGGCCGGCGTGCGCAACGAGGAAGACATCTACCTTGTAGAGCAGGCGGCCGAGCGCTACTGCATCCCGCCGCAGACCATCAGGGTGGATGCGTTCATAGCCGAAGGGGGCGCCCGCGTGATGCGCGTGGAGATCGATCCCGCTCCGGAGCGACCCGTGATGGTCGACGAGGGCGGCGGCACGAATAAGGCATATTACCGCGTGGCCGACGAAAATATCGTGGCCCACCCGCTCATGGTGCGTGCATGGCGCGAAAGAGCGCTATCGGCCGGCATGCTCATAAGCCCCGACGGCACCGAGCGGCAGCTGCTCGACTACCTCGCCGCAGGCGACATGACGGTGGAAGACTTCATGGTGCGCGCACATATTTCCCGCGCCCGTGCTGAAGATGTGGTGGTAAAGATGCACTGCGCGGCGCTGGTCGACTTCAGTTTCGACGGCGACAGATTTGTGTTAACCCTTACGAAATAACTGTATATGTGGGTAGTTCTCGCTATTGTGTCGGCGCTGTGTCTGGGCGTCTACGACGTGATGAAAAAGCTGTCGGTCGACGGCAATAATGTGCTCGGCGTATTATTCCTCAACACCCTTTTCGGCTCGCTGCTCATGCTCCCGGTAATAATTACGGGTGTTATCGCGGGCAATTACGGACTGGGCAACACGCTCGCCGGCCACGGAGCCATACTTATAAAATCGATGATAGTGCTCTCGTCGTGGCTTTTAGGCTACGCCTCCATCAAGCACCTCCCCCTTACGATCGCCGGACCGGTCAACGCATCGCGCCCCGTGATGGTGCTGGTGGGTGCGCTGCTCATATTCGGCGAGCGGCTCAACATGTGGCAGTGGATAGGCGTGATACTGGGATTTGCGTCGCTCTACTTCATATCGCGCGTAGGAAGCCGCGAGGGCGTGTCGTTCAAGGGCAACAAATGGGTGTGGATGGCCATAGGAGCCACCGTGATGGGAGCCGTCAGCGCTCTCTACGACAAATATCTTCTCACCCGCTTCGAGCCCCTCGAAGTGCAGGCATGGTATTCGCTCTACCAGTTTTTCATCATGGGAGTGACGCTCTGGATCATAGGCCGCATGACAGCAGAGAAAAAACCGCTTCAATGGCGGTGGGCCATACCTCTCATATCGGTATTTCTCACGATTGCCGACCTGGCCTACTTCTACAGCCTGTCGATCCCCTCGTCGATGATCGCCATAGTGTCGATGATAAGGCGCGGCAGCGTGATAGTGCCGTTCTTTTACGGAGTATTCGCCCTGCATGAAAAAAATGTGCGCATGAAACTTGTCGACCTCACGATTCTGCTCATCGGTCTTGCATTTCTTGTCGTCGGCAGCTTGTAAACTATCTGAAAAAACGCTACCTTTGCGTCCGTTCCATTATTATCACGCATGAACAGTCTGTTACGAAATATCGCTGCGGCAATCGCCGCCGTCATAGCCACCGGTGCATGGGCCGATGTGAAGGAATTGCCCGTCACCACCATCAACGGCAAGCTTTATCATTACTACAAGGTAGAAGGCAAGGAGAGCATCTACTCGGTGGTGCATAAACTCAAAGTGCCCAAAGACGAGTTGCTGCGCTACAATCCCGGCGCCATCGAAGGCCTCAAAAGCGGCATGACGCTCTACTATCCCTTTGATAACAGCGAAGTTGAAGAAATTGCAGAGGTTGCAGAAGTTGCAGATACTCCGGAGGCACCGCCGACCCCCGAGACTCCGGAAAAATCTGAAGCGCCCGAAAAAATCGAGCCCTCCGATAACTCTGATAACTCTGAACCCTCTGAGAACTCTGATAACTCTGATACCCACCTGGTACAGCGAGGCGAGACCATCTACGGCCTTGCGCGCCGCTACGGAGTGAGTGAAGCCGACCTAATGAAATGGAATCCCTCACTTGCCGACGGTCTTAAAGCCGACATCCGCATCATAGTGCGCGCCCCGCAGGCGGCCGCACCCGATACCGTTGCCCCTGCAGCCCCCGCTCCCGTCGCTCCTGTCAGCTCCGTAGGCGAGCCGGTGGTTACCCCCGCATTGGCCGAAGGGTATCTTGTGAAAGAAAAAGAGACATTCTATTCCATCGCCCGCGACCACGGCATCACCGTGCCCGAGCTGGAGGCCGCCAATCCTGAAGTGTCGCTGCTTAAAGCCGGCATGGTGCTCAACATACCCCGCCCCGGCGATGCTGTAGCCGTGGAACCGGAGCCACGACCGGAGGAAAACGCTGCACCTCAGGTCACCGAGCCCGCCACAGAGCCGGCCGAGGAAGTGGCTGAGACTCCCGCGAGCGACAACGTGAATATCGCCCTGATATTGCCATTCATGACCCGCCAGGAGCCTGTAAGCAAGCAGGCAATGCGCTTCACGGAGTTCTACAAAGGATTCCTCATTGCCGTAGACTCCCTGCGCAGGTCAGGCAAGCCCATCAACATTCTTGCTCTCGACAGCCACGGGTCGACCGACACGGTGAAGCATCTGCTCACGCGACCTGACCTGAAGGAAATGGATGTGGTGATTGCACCCGACAATGCCGCCCAACTCGCCTACATAGCGCGCTGGGGACTGGAAAATAACGTCAAAGTCTACAATGCCTTCGTGATAAAGGACGACACCTACGTGGGTAATCCCATGATGCTCCAGAGCAACATTCCCAGCGAAATGATGCTCGACAAGGC
>JAIDSW010000317.1 GCA_029061025.1 Duncaniella sp. | reverse complement strand
AAATGAAAATGATCCAATAGGCGCCCGATAGGCCGCCGAATATAATGCAAATCAACAAGTTATTCAATCGGCGGCCTGCGGACGCCGATACACATTTTGAAAAAGTATATTTTGACACCCCCGCTCCATATTTTGTCTCCGGGTGGGGAGGGAACGAAAAAATCGCGTCTCTGCGGGGCAGGGACGCGATAAGGAAAATCAAGTGTCGCTTGTGAGCGGATTGTTCAGGAAAGGTCTTTGGATATAGCCACGATTCGCAGATCGCAGTCGGCTATGAACTTCATGATGTTGGCGCGTTCCTCCGACGGAAGCACGTCTTCCTCTATGCGGCGCAGGGCGTTGAATACCGAAGTGCCGGTCTGGTATACGTGGCGGTAGGCCTTGGCTATCTCGGTGATGGTATCCTCGCTGAAGCCGTTCTTGGCCATCACCTTGGCGTTCACTCCGAAATAAGCTGTGGGGTTGTGAGCCATGATTACGTAGGGAGGCACATTGCTGCCTATGCGGCAACCGCCCTTCACCACTACCCAGTCGCCTATGCGGCAGCGCTCGTGGACGATAGCGCCCGACGAGAGGATGGTGTTCTCGCCCATCTCCACTTCGCCGGCCACTGACACGCCGTTGCCTATCACGTCGTTGCCCTTCAGGTGGGTGTCGTGACCCACGTGGGAATTGGCCATGAGGAAACAGCCGTCGCCTATGCGTGTGCCGCCTTCGGTGGCGATGCCGCGGTTGATGATGACGTTTTCGCGTATCGTCACGTTATTGCCTATGTAGCAGTAGGTGAAGCCGCCTTTCCAGCGGAAATCCTGAGGATCGGCACCCACTATGGCGCCCTGAAACACCTGGCAGCCTGAACCCATGCGGGTGCCGCGCACGATGCTCGCGAAGGGACGTATTACGCAGTTGTCGCCTATCTCTACATCTTTGTCGATGAAGGCAAACGGATGGATGGTTACGTTCTCGCCTATTTTGGCCGAGGGGTCGATGTAGGCTTTGTCGCTTATCATGATAGTATCGGGTATTTTAAGGTTGGAAAATTAGCGGCCTCCGCCGAGTGACTGGTAGAGGTTGATGATAGCCTTGGAGGCGGTGAGGTTGGAGTTGACCATGCCGAGCTGAGCCTGGAGCAGACCCTGCTGCGCGGTGAGCACCTCAAGATAGGTGGTTGAGCCTCCGTAGAGCAGCAGCTCGGAGGTGTAGTCGACCGACTTGGTGAGCTCCTCGACCTGCACGGCGAGATATTTCTGCTTGTCGACAGCCTTTTCGTAGACCGTCATGGCATTAGATACCTCCGATGCCGCATTCATGATCGAATACTCGAAGTTGTTGAGAGCCACCTGCTGCGAAGCCTTCGCTGCCTTGAGGCGGGCGATGTTCTGGCCGCGGGCAAAGAGGGGAGCGGTGAGGCTTCCGGCAAGCTGTATGAACCAGTCGCCGGGATTCTTGATCATCGAGCCGAGCAGATTGGTGAATCCGCCGTTGGCTGTGATGGATACTCCGGGATAGAACGCCGCGCGGGCCGATGCGGTGGAATAGTAGGCCACGGCGAAGCTCATTTCGGCAGCCTGCACGTCGGGACGGGCGGCAAGCGCAGTCATGGGAATTGCCTTGGAATATTCCACGGGAGCGGTGAGCGAAGCGCCTGCTGGCACATCCCACTGCTGAGGCATGACGTTCATGAGCAGCGAGAGCGAATTATTGAGCTGATGCACCGACGATTCAAGATCGGTAATCGATGCCAGAATGCTGTAGTACTGCGCGTTGCTCTGCACTACGGCGCTCTCGTTGAGGCGACCGGCCTCTTTGAGGTCGCGCATCACCTGCACGCTCTGTCGCCACAGTTCGGCCGTGGAGCGCGATATTTCAAGCTGGGTGTTGAGGGCCGACAGAGAGTAGTAGCAGTTGGCCACGCCGGCTATGATCTGCGAGCGCACGGCATGCTCGTAGGCCTTGGCCTGACGGTAGCCGGCCTCGGCGCCGCGCTTGGAGTTGAGGATCTTGCCGAAGATGTCCACCTCCCAGCTCACGGCCAGAGGTATCTGATAGCTCCACGAGAAATCGTTGCCTGCGTAGGAAGCGCCTGCACCGTTGGGCGCGAGGGCTACCGAAGGCAGATAGCTCAGGCGGGCGCCCTGCATCTGAGCGTGGGCTATGTCGACGTTGAGCTTGGCGTTGGCGAGGTCCTTGTTGTTGTCAAGGGCGCCGTTGATGAGGTCGACGAGCACGGGATCGGTAAACACCTGCTGCCAGCCCAGATTGCCGAAGGCAAGCGAATCAGTCTGCTCCTCGAGGGCTGCGGCATAGTCGCGCACGAGCTGCGAGTCGACGTCGTTTACGTCATATTTCTTGTATATCCCGCAGCCGTTGAGCACCGAGAGGCTCAACGCTGCTGCGAGGATCATTGATATATTTCTGATTTTCATCTTGATTACTTGACTAAGATGGATTAACGTGAATACTGCTCGATTTCGCTTTCGATGCCCTGATTGTCAGTATCCTCCCACTTGAGCGGCTTGATGCGCTCCTGGATATACTGGAACACCACGAAGAGCGTGGGCACCACGAGAAGCTGGAGTATCATACCTATGAGCATGCCGCCTACAGAGCCCGTACCGAGGGCGCGGTTACCGTTGGCACCCGCTCCGGTGGCAAACATCATGGGGAGCAGACCGATAATCATGGCAAACGAGGTCATGAGGATGGGTCGCAGACGGGCGGCGGCGCCGTCGATGGCGGCGTTGACTATCGACATACCGGTGCGGCGGCGCTCGACGGCAAACTCAACGATGAGGATGGCGTTCTTGGCCAACAGACCGATAAGCATGATGAGCGCGATCTGGAGGTAGATGTTGTTGTCGATGCCGGTCATGAGGGCGAAGATAAACGTACCCATCAGACCGAACGGAATCGAGAGGATTACCGCCCACGGGAGAATGTAGCTTTCATACTGTGCCGAGAGAAGCAGGTAGACGAAGAGCAGACACAGACCGAAGATCACAGCCGTAGCGCCGGCCGACGATTTCTGCTCCTCGCGTGTCATACCCGAGTACTCGAAGCCGTAGCCCTGCGGGAGGGTCTGCTGCGCGACGCGGTTGATGGCGGCGATGGCCTCACCCGACGAGTAGCCGGGATTGGGCTGACCCGTAACAGAGATCGACTGGAACATGTTGAAGCGGTTGAGAAGGTCAGGACCGTAGACGCGCTTGAGGCTTACATAGTTGGAGAGCGATGCCATGCCGTTGCCGTTGCGCACCTTGATGGCGCTGAGGGTCTCGGGGTTCACTCGGGCTTCGGGCGATGCCTGCATCATCACTCGGTAGAGCTTGCCGAAGCGGTTGAAGTTGGACACATACATACCGCCGTAGTAACCCTGCAGCGTGGTGAGGATCGTCTGGGGCGAGATGCCGGCCTGCTTGGCCTTGGCCACGTCGATGTCGATCATATACTGCGGGAAGGTGGGGTTGAATGTGGTGTAAGCCATCTGGATTTCAGGCTGGGCGTTGAGCTGGGCGAGGAAGCCCTGCACCACGGCGAAAAATTCGTTGACATCGCCGCCGGTCTTGTCCTGCATCTCGATGGAGAAACCGTTGGTCACCGAGAAACCGGTGATCATAGGCGGAGCGAAGAACATCACGCGGCCGTCCTTGACGCGCTGCGCGCTCAGGCCGTAGAGCTGCTTCAATATATCGTCGGAGCTCTCGCCTTTGCCTCGCTCGCTCCAATCGCGGAGGTTCATGATGAATGTACCGTAGGTGGCACCCTGTCCGGCCACGAATGAGTAACCGTTGATCATGGTGCGGGTCTCGATGGCGGGAATCATGGCGCATATCGAGTCGACCTGACGCAGCACTTCACCCGTGCGCTCCTGCGATGTGCCCGGGGGCATGTCGACCACGGCGAATATCGTACCGGTGTCCTCGTTGGGCACCATGCCGGTAGGAGTGCGGTTCATCAGGAACACGAGCAGGGCTATCGATGCGGCCACGATGGCGCCTGAGAGTATCTTGTGGGCGATGAAGAACTGCACCAGCTTGCGGTATACCTTGAGCACGCGGCGGTAACCGGTCTCGAATCCCTCGTGGAAGCGCACGTTGAAGATGCCCAGAAGTGCAAGTATGGCACATACCGACGCGATGATCAGCTTGAGGATATTTTCGGTGCTGTACCAGCCCAGAATCATGAAGACCACTGCGGCTGCCACGAATACCGCAGTCACCAGCGGGGGCATGGGTATCGACAGCGACTTCTTGTAGCGCTTCTTGATAGCCTCGCCGGCAGCCGAGTAGCTCTCGCTCAGGCGCTCCTTGAGCGAAGCGTCGGAGTCGTGGGCTTTAAGGAACACGGCGCAGAGCGCGGGCGAAAGCGTAAGTGCGTTGACAGCCGAGAAGAAGATGGCGATCGCCATGGTGATACCGAACTGGTTGTAGAACGTACCGCTCGTGCCGGGCATGAACGACACCGGGATAAACACGAGCATCATTACAAGCGTGATCGATATAAGGGCCGAGGCGATTTCGTTCATGGCGTCGATGGAAGCGCGCCGCGCGCTGTGGTAGCCCGCGTCGAGCTTGGCATGGACCGCCTCCACCACCACTATCGCGTCGTCGACCACAATCGCGATCGCAAGCACTATAGCCGAGAGGGTGATGAGGTTGATGGAGAAGCCGATGAGATACATCACGAAGAATGTACCGATAAGTGCCACGGGGATGGCGATGGCGGGGATGAGAGTGGAGCGGAAGTCCTGAAGGAACACGTATACCACGATAAACACCAGGATGAAGGCCTCGATAAGAGTGTGGATAACCTTCTCGATCGATGCGTTGAGGAATCGGTTGATGTTCATCGGGATGGTGAACGCCAGTCCCTTGGGCAGATCCTTCTTGGCCTCGTCGACATAGGCGAGCACGTCGTTGATGGTCTGCGTAGCGTTTGAGCCCGGAGTCTGGAACACCATACAGTTCACGGCGGTCTTGCCGTTCATGGTGTTGTGGAAGCCATAGGTCACACGGCCGAGTTCCACATCGGCCACATCCTTGAGGTAGAGAATCTCGCCGTCGGCAGTGGCACGCACCACTATGTTCTCAAATTCCTCGGGTGTCACGAGGCGGCCTTTGTATTTCATCGTGTACTGGAACGTCTGGTCGCCCTGCTCGCCGAATGCACCGGGAGCGGCCTCGATATTCTGCTCGGCAAGTGCAGCTGATACATCGGTGGGCATGAGGCCATATTGCGCCATCACGTCGGGCTTGAGCCATATACGCATGGAGTAGTCGGCACCCATCACCATCACGTCGCCCACGCCCGAGATACGCTGGAGTGCGGGCACGATGTTGATTTTCATGTAGTTTTCGATGAACTCTTCGCCGTAGGAATCATCTTCGGCATAGAGGCAGACTGCCACGAGCATCGAAGTCTGGCGCTTCTGGGTGATCACACCCACGCGGGTTACTTCGGCGGGAAGCAGACCCTGGGCCTTGGCCACGCGGTTCTGCACGTCGACGGCTGCCATATCCGGGTCGCGACCCTGCTTGAAGTAGACGTTGATGGTGGCCGAGCCGGTGTTGGTGGCCGTCGAGGTCATGTAGTTCATGTCCTGGGCGCCGTTGATCGACTCTTCCAGAGGCGCGATCACCGAGTTGAGCACGGCCTGGGCGTTGGCACCGGTATAGGTGGTGGTCACCGATACAGTAGGCGGCGCGATGTCAGGATACTGCTGAACGGGTAGCGCCATAAGTCCAATCAGACCCAGCAGGACGATGAAAATCGAGATCACCGTCGAGAGCACAGGTCGATTGATAAACGTATCAAGTTTCATTGCAAGTCAGTTGAATTGAAATGTGTGTGGATGATTGACGTGATTTTTATTCGGCAGCGGGAGCTTCGGGAGCCTGGGCTGCGGCAGCCTCTTTGGGAGTGATGGTGATGCCGGGTTTCACCGTGGTGCCGATCCCTTCGGTGGCGATGCGGTCGCCGGGCTTGAGGCCTGAGGTTACTATGAAGTTGCGGCCGTCGTTCATATCCTCTACGGTGATCACGGTCTGCACCACCTTGTTGGAGTCATTGATCACGTAGGCGAAGCGGCGGTCCTGAAGCTCGGAAGTGGCGCGCTGGGGTATGGTGATCACGTTTTCGCTGTAGGTGGGGAGCACGATAGTACCTGTGGAGCCGCTGCGGAGCACACCCGAGGGGTTGCTGAAGAGCGCGCGCACGTTGGAAGCACCTGTGGTGGGATCGATCACACCCGATACGGTGGCAATCTTGCCTTCGAGGGGATAGACTGATCCGTCGGCCAGGCGCAGCTGCACGGCGGGGAGGGCGGCGATGGCGGCGTTGAGCGAGGTGGCGCCGTTGCCCACGAGGTCAAGAGCTTCTTTCTCGGTCAGCGAGAAGTAAGCGTAGACCTGCGAGTTGTCGCTCACGGTGGTGAGGGGCTCCATCGACGAGGGCGACGCGAGCGAGCCCTCGCGGTTGGGTATCGAACCTACCACGCCGTCGCTGGGTGCAGTCACGGTGGTGTAGGCGAGATTTTTCTGGGCTGTCACCAGGGCTGCCTGAGCGGTGGCAAGGGAAGCCTTGGCCTGACTGAGCTGGTTGGCGGCCATCTGATACTCGTATTCGCTTATGATATTCTTGTCGAGAAGATGTTTTTTATTGTCGGCGGTGAGCTGGGCGGTGTTGACTGCGGCCTGGGCTGAATTGACCTGAGCGCGGGCCTGATCCACGGCAGCGTTAAACTGCACCTGATCCAGGGTGAAAAGCACCTGACCCTTGCGCACGTAGTCACCTTCGTCCACATGTACTTTGGTGATGAATCCTGTCACCTGGGGACGGATGGCGATGTCGGTTTTACCTTTGATAGTTGCCGGGAAAGTGTTGTCGACGCGGGTATCGGAAGCTGATACCACCATTGTCGAGATCTCGGGAGCGGGCATCGCGCCGGCACCCTGCTGCTGACCCTTGCCCGAGCATGAGGAAAGCATAGCGGCCGAAAGGCCGAGACCTAAAACAGTGAGTGAAAGAAAATTGATTTTCATCGCTTTATATAAAAACATTTGTGATTAATTTCAAAAACACGTAATAGAAATTGCATATTGACCTACAAAGTTACTCAGAAATTTGTCAAAATGCACTATTAAGGTGAAGAATTATGGAAAAATATGCAAAAATAGCGGCTTTTGTTCCCAAAATTACCAATCATTTTCAGCCGCAGCGACGAAAAAAAGCCCGTTATACCTTTCTATCAAGGGATAACAGGACTAAGCCATAAGGCATGTGATTCGTAAATTTTCAACTAATGTAGAGATCATATCATACTTACAATAATCACACCTGACTCGCAGCATTCGGGTCATCGCGACTCTATCTCTGCGGGAGGTTGCCTTTCCTTAGTCTTGGGTATAGCGTAAAAATTTTATCAGTATAAGGATTGCAACGACAGGTGAAATTTTGGGCAAAGTTACCACAGCTTTCCGATTAATCCAAAGGAATTAATAAAATTTAACAATAATTTGGAGCGGGGTCGCCTGAATATGGAGCGGGGGTCGGCGACCCCCGCCGGCGACGAAAACAAGAATCGACTGAGAGGTGAATGCCGAAAAGCCGCTGCGGCGGGGGTCAGCGACCCCCGCTCCATATTATTGCAAAGCAATTTCGTCGCGGAGGGTAAAAATGGCTTCGACAAAGTAGGGACGGTGCTTTGCACCGTTTCACATGCCTCCGTCGAGCAAAAAATCTTCCCGGGTCTCGCCTGAATATGGCGGTGGGGGTCAGCGACCCCCGCCGCCATGACAAAATTATCAATTCTTCTCCCAGAGATATAATCGGTCGCTGGGGCGGATTTTCTGCGGCACGCGGATCGAGAAATGCTCGCCGCGTTTCACGGTGTCGACCGGCTTCAGATCCACGCGCATCTCGTCGAGGGTGAGTATGATGGCGCCGGTTGTAGGGCCGGTGATTACGATTTCATCGCCGAGGTGCAGCTCGCCGTTCTCCATCACAAACTCGCCAACGCCTATATTGGGGAAATATCTCACGCCTTTGGCAGCATAGCGCTTGGTGCGGGTGGCCGACGAGCCGTATTTCGGCGACCATTCGCCCAGCCGTTGCCCGAGGTAATAGCCGTTCCAGTAGCCGCGGTTGAATATCTTGTCGAGTTCTTCGTCCCAGCGTGCAATGGCCTCGGGTGTATAAGTGCCGTCGATGATGGCGTTGATGGCTGCCGAGTAGGCTTCCACCACCACTTTCACATACTCCGGTCCGCGTGCGCGTCCCTCGATCTTGAACACCGTCACTCCCGCGTCGATCATCTTGTTGAGGAAGTGGATGGTTTTCAGGTCTTTGGGCGACATGATATACTTGTTTTCGATGTCGAGTTGATCGCCTGTCTCGCGGTCGGTCACGGTATAGGAGCGGCGGCATATCTGGGTGCATGCGCCGCGGTTGGCGCTCGAATTCATCTCGTGGAGCGACAGGTAGCATTTCCCCGACACGGCCATGCACAGCGCGCCGTGGCAGAACATCTCGATGCGCACCTGTCGGCCCGACGGACCGATGATATTTTCCTCGACAATGGCGCGATGTATCGCCGCCACCTGCTCCATGTTGAGCTCGCGGGCGAGCACCACCACGTCGGCATAACGGGCGTAAAACTTCACGGCCTCGGTGTTGCTGATGTTGCACTGCGTGGAGATGTGCACCTCCACGCCGCGCGAGCGGGCATATTCAATCGCGGCGATGTCGCTGGCGATTATGGCCGAGATTTCCGATTGCGCTACGGCGTCGATGATGGCGCGGGCGGCCTCCATATCGTCGTCGTAGAGTATGGTGTTGACGGTGAGATATGACTTCACGCCGGCCTCATTGCATATCGAGGCAATATTGTGCAGATCGTCGAGCGTGAAGTTGACGCTGGAGCGGGAGCGCATGTTGAGCCCCTCCACTCCGAAGTATATGGCATCGGCTCCGGCATCGATGGCGGCATGGAGCGACTCGTAGCTGCCCACGGGAGCCATTATTTCAAAGTCTTTGCGAGTCATGGCGGGGTGTTATCAGCGGGTGGGAAGCGGGAGAGTATTGGCGTCGGCGGCCTGGGGCTGCACGCGAGCCAGACGGTCGACGAGCTTGTCGAGGTCGATGGTGCCCGAGGCGGTGGCTTTCTTGATCTCGCGGGCTATCGAGCCGCGTGTGGGGCCGGTCTTTCCGCGCCACATCAGTTCAAGTGCCTTGCGGGCGCGCGAATTGGTGCATATGCCGGCGGCGAAATACTCGTTGGTGGCTATGGCGTCGACGTTACCTTCGGCAAATGCGTTCATGAGATCGTTGCCGGCTGGGGACGAGAGGTTGGCCACCACCCACTGGCGGTTATTGTTGAGATACTCTGCGTCGGCACCGAGCGTCGACACGGCCGGAGCGGCTGCTTCGCCGCTATTTTCAGTGGCTGGAGCTGTCACGCTGTCAGTATTCTCCACGGTTGCGGGAAGATCGTCGGCGTTTTCGCCCACGGTCTTGCCGAGCGGGATGAAAAATACCAGCACCACCACGAGCACCACTATGGCTGCCGCTACGGCGAGAATGCGTATGCGGCGCGACGAGCC
>JAIDSW010000316.1 GCA_029061025.1 Duncaniella sp. | reverse complement strand
GAAAAATGGGAATGTATCGGCGTCGTTTTCAAGGTTGGCCCCGGCAATGGTGATACTGTAGAGAATTATGGCGGACGTCTGGAAGCCATTCACGGCTATGCAGTGGCCCTTCACGACGTTTCGGCCCCTGACGAAATCGGCAACTGGGGCGGTGGTCTCGCTAATGGTATTAGAGATGAAGAATCGGCGATTGGATTATATGATAAATTTACCGATCTTTACAATGGCTATACGAATACTCAGAAAATGTTGTTAATCGCAAATGCAAATCTGTCAGAAATAGATAGGGAACGTGAGCCTGCTTATTGGGCATTTTACAAGTTGAATGACTATAATACGGCTGTGAAAGTGTCCGAATCCACCAGTCCTTGGTATCTCCCTTCCATCGGACAACTCTACGACCTATATAAATTCTCCGGGCGACGCGGGCGCCTCTTATTGGCAGGCGGTGAGGAATTCATATTGAGTGACGTGGGGATTTTTCCTTACGAATCGACGAAATTTGACTCATTCGGCGCAAAATACTGGTCATCGACTCAGCATACAAGGGACCTTGTATGGGTTTTCAGATTTCAGGGCGGAACATTTGGAAAATCGCTCAAGCTTGGTGTGTCTATAGGTACCCGGAGCAGCCTAAGTCGTGCCCGTGCGGTTTTGACATTCTAAAAGAAATTAAATATGAACAGACTGATTTTACCATATATTTTTATCCTTTCCTGCTTTCTATGTGCGTGTCAAGATATAGATGACATTCCTACACAGGCAGGTAAAGTTGATGGAGACATAATTTCGCTCAACGTCACTGTTGCCGACATTGTTAATTCAGGCGACCCTAACTCGCGTGCGTTAGATAAAGGTATGTCCACAATTTTTGAGCCTGGCGACTCGGTCGGTCTCATCGTTCTTGACAGAAACGGCGATTTTATCTTGAATAATGCCAAGTATACTTTATCTGATAACTACAAATGGGAAATCAATAACAAGAGGCCGCCATACTACGACATCGAGATGCAAACCTTCATCGTATATTTTCCCTACGACGCGTCAGTGACTGACAAATATTGCAAGAGCATTGAAGAACTCATGGCCTTGGACACCTTCAAGCAACAGGAGGACCAAACATCTAAAGCCGCATATAGCTTTTCCGACTTGATGGCATGGGAGTCGTCCGAAGGCCCTGTCAAGGATATTAAAGCCGAACTGCAGCATCAGCGCAACGGTATTTCGCTCGATATTACCGTCCGGTGGAAACTGCTTACTGTCGATCCCAAACTTTTGAAAGAAAATCCGTCAATAGATTACAGTAACGAAACATTAATCAATTGGGATAATTCTGATCCTGATGTCGAAGACATCAGGGAGGTAGTTACCTTTAAGATTCCCAACGAGGCTACCATTAAAGATAAGGACGGCAATCTTCTCAAGACCCATCAGGCCTATGACGGCACCTTCCGCTACATTCTCCCCGACGGATATGAGGGTGAGATAACTTATTACTACAACTATCGTGATTTTATGTACAAAGGGAAATTCGATATTCAACCCTCTAAGACCGGCACACTCTATTGCAAATACGAGACTGTAGATAAGGAAGTTTACACCTTTGACCAAGTGATTGTCGGTGATTTTTATTGTAAAAACTCCCAGAATCACGGCTTTGTCCTCCCTTGCGAGGCTACCCAATATTTGGATAATGATAACCACCGTTGCATAGGACTGGTGTTGCGCACCGACCAACATGATTTCGATGGAGACGACTCCTGGTCAGTTTTTGACTACAGTAAAACAGGTATTAATGATAGTAGTTGCCATGGTTATGTCTTGGCGCTGACCGATGTTAATAATGACCTTGACGACATGTTTGAGTGGGAATTGAATGATTTCTACCTTCCGTATGATGAAGAATATATACGAGCACGCATGTGGTTAAGAACAGCTCCCGAAGATTGGAGCGGATATTACAATACTCATAAGGTCATGGATATTTGCGATGATGAAGGGTGGTACAGAAATTGGTATCCCGCTATATACGCTGCATACTATTACGGCAATCTTGCAACCGGGACATACAAAAACACTGACCCAAATACTGAAAAGGAGTTCAGTAAAACTATACTCTTCAATAACCGTGATGAGAATACGCCGAGCGGCGGAGAACAGGATGCACAGAATCCCTACGCATGGCAGCAACCGCTGCAGGCTCCTAAGAATACGTCGGGCTGGTACCTGCCGGCTAACGGCATGCTTCTCGAACTTCGGCAATATCAATCCCTTTTTGAGGAGCGCTATAAAGTAATAAAGGAGAAACTGAGTAACGATGTTCCCTATAAAGAACACATAGGCTGGGTAAGATACCACGACTCTTGGCGCGGCTATCCCTATTACTGGTCTTCCAACGAGAGTGATTATGATGGACGAGCGTTATCACATGAATACTCCCCGCTGGACTATACTTATCCTTCCCACAGATCATACCCATACGCTGTGCGGGCAGTACTGTCATACTGATTCATATGGTCTTACCCTCATGTCAGTCGCCGGTAAAGCATAAATCCTGTCTGGACAGACACCACTGTTCCACTGAGGCAGCGTAGCTCACCCCCGGCTACGGCAGAAAGAGGGTAGTATTGGCATAATACTCTCCGGAGAAAACATTTTAGCGGGGAGATATGGGCTTAAATGACGACTACCATAAAGTGATCGCAGGTGATTTACAAGGAGCACATAATACGGTTCTTGTATAATCCTTCATCGAGACAGTACTTTTATGGAGCTCTACGGAGTTTGCATATATATTGAGGCTGTGTCAAAAACCAAATAGCGCCCGTGGGCGCTGAATTATACGTAACCGGCGCCTCCGCATAACTGCGGCGACCCGGGTTACGAAGAAATCGGCGGCCTGCGGACGCCGGTACGCATTTTGAAATAGCATATTTTGACACAGCCTCGTCATTACCACAGCGCTGACAGTGGTGACAAAATATGATGCGGCGAGAAATCAGTCGAGATGGAATACTTCGCGGATGGGGTGGGTGACGGGGGAGTTGTCGGGGTTGACCTCCATGATGTCGGCCATATAGTCCCACCAGCGGCGGGTGATTTCATCGGCAGCTTCGGCGTCCTGAGAGTTGGAGTCACCTTCCACTTCCTGATAGCCGAACAGTATGTTGGTGTCTTTGTCCCAGAAGATTGAATAGTTTTTTACGCCGCTCTGAGTGATGCGCTCGCGGAGCTCGGGCCACAGGGCAGCGTGGCGGCGGGCATATTCTTCTTCACAACAGGGCTTGAGATACATTTTAAAGGCAAATCGTGTCATGGGTTCAATATTAAGGTGTATTTATCGGGTGAATTGATTATTTCTCGGGCTTTAAGGAAGATAGGATTGTTGAGATAGGCCACGCGGTAATACACGTCCTGACCGTAGAGATCGCGGCCTATCAAAGCCTTGACGATGTTGACCAGATAGGGCGCGGAGCGGTCATATTGCTCCTGATTGAACTCTATACCCTCGGCTGTGGCGGCATCGACAAGTTCTTTCATGACCTCAGTTCCGGCATCGAAGCGATCGATGTAGGCCTCGGCCTTGGGGTAGGATTTCAGCATGGCCTTGCGATGGTTTTCGACGTAGGTGACGCAGAATTTGTTGAGCACGCCTTTGGCCACGACGTCGCGATACCAGGGCGTGAAGAAAGTGGTGTCGAGGGGAACATTGACGTCGGGCATGATGCCGCCGCCGCCGTATACGGGACGACCGTGGCGGATGGTGCGGTAAAGGAGCGAGTCGGCATAGTGATAGGCTGAGTCGGCATTGAGCAGCTCGCCATTGTTGTAGCGGTCAGTGATGTCGTGAAAATAGCTGTCAGGGTCGCCCGATACGTAGGGCTTCTGAATGCAGCGTCCCGAAGGGGTGTAGTATTTCGACACTGTGAGGCGCATCATCGAGCCGTCGGGGAACGGGAACGGGCGCTGCACGAGGCCTTTGCCGAATGTGCGGCGGCCTACGATCACGCCGCGGTCATTGTCCTGAACGGCTCCGGCGAGAATTTCGGCAGCCGAAGCCGAGTACTGGTCGACCATTATGACAACGGGATTGTCGAGAAGAATGCCGTCCTCCTCGGCCACGTAATCGGTGCGCCCGAGGCGGGGAGCGTCGGTGAACACAAGCATGTCGCCCTTGCGCAGAAACATATTGGCGATTTCATAGGCCGATTTAAGGTATCCTCCCGAGTTGCCCGTGAGATCGACGATGAGGTTTTTCATCCCTTTCTTCTTCATAGCCGCTATGGCATCGCGCATCTCGGCGGGAGTGTTTTCAGCGAACCGCGACACCACGACCACTCCGGTCTTGGCATCGGCCATAAACCATGCATCTACGCTGTTGATGGGAATATCGCGGCGGGTGACATTGAAAGTGATGGTGCCGTCGACACCGCGGCGCTTAATCTTGAGAGCCGCGCGGGTATCGCGGGGACCGCGGAGTATCTTCATGATGTCGCTGTTTTTCATCTTCACGCCGGCTATCACCGTGTCGTTGCACTCGAGGATGCGGTCGCCGGGCAGTATACCCACTTCTTCCGACGGGCCTCCGGGAATAGTCTCGATTACGTAGAGCGTATCGTTGAGCATCTGGAAGCGGACGCCTATGCCCGAGAAGTTGCCTTCGAGCGGCTCATTGAGCTGGCGTGTTTCCTCGGCGGTGGAGTAGGCCGAGTGCGGGTCGAGGGTCTTGAGCATGGCTATGATCGCCTGCTCGACCATCTTGTCGGCGTCGACCGAGTCGACGTAGTAGTTTTCAATCACGGCCTCGGCAAGACGCAGCTTGCGTTCGGCGGGAAACTGTGAGGCGACGGCATTGTCGTTGCCGCGCAGCGAGAGCGCTGCGGCCGAAAGGAATATGAATAAAACGGGTAGTAATCTTTTCATCTGCAATCAGTAAGATTCGGGCTGAGGTATGAACTCAGATGTGTCAAAGTCATATTTCTCAAGCTCCCTCACCACCGACGAGCTTATTGAAGCAAGCTCGGGAAGAGAGTAGAGAATAACTGTCTCGATGCCGGCTATGCGGCGGTTGACGTCGGCCATAGCGCGCTCATACTCGAAATCGGTCACGGAGCGGATGCCTCGCAGTATCCACCGCGCCTGATGCTGGCGGCAGGCGTCGACAGTAAGTCCTGAGTAGGCTATCACCTCCACGCGGGGATCGTCGCCGTAGAGGCGGGCGATGGCATCGATGCGGTCGTCGACGGGCACTACCGACGACTTGGAGTCATTTTCGCCCACGGCTATAATGATGCGGTCGAAAAGCGGCAGCGCGCGGTCGACCAGTGATTTATGCCCGATGGTAAACGGGTCAAACGTGCCGGGGAAGAGCACGATGCGCTCGCCGGTGTCAAATTCAGGAAATCTCGGAATCATCTTCTACTACGAGGTTTTTGATAATGAAGCCCTGTCGCTCAAGAGTGTTTTTGCCCATGTAGAACTCCAGCAGCCGCGCCACGGCGTCGTCCTTGCGGAGCTGCACGCGGTCGAGACGCATTTCGGGGCCTATGAATCCCTTGAACTCGTCGGGTGAAATCTCGCCGAGACCTTTGAATCGTGTGATTTCAGCGTTGGCGCCCAGACGCTCGATGGCTGCGATGCGCTCTTCGTCGGAATAACAGTAGTATGTATCGGCTTCGGCTTCCTTGGAGTTTTTGGAGCCGCGGCGGGAGGTCTTGCGGTTGCGCACGCGGAAAAGCGGAGTCTGCAACACATAAAGATGTCCTTTCTTGACCATCTCGGGGAAATACTGGAGAAAGAATGTAAGGAGCAGCAGGCGTATGTGCATGCCGTCGACGTCGGCATCGGTTGCGATTATGACCTTGTTGTAGCGCAGTCCGTCGATGCCTTCCTCTATGTTCAGAGCCGCCTGAAGCAGATTGAACTCATCGTTTTCGTAGAGAATCTTTTCAGGCACGCCATAGGAGTTTTTGGGCTTGCCGCGGAGCGAGAATACTGCCTGAGTCTCCACATCGCGGATCTTGGTGATCGATCCGGCTGCCGAGTCGCCCTCGGTGATGAAAATTGAGCTTTCGAGTTTCTTGTCTTCCGAGCCTTTGGGGTCGTTGAGGTGCACGCGGCAGTCGAGCAGCTTCTTGTTGTGTAGATTAACTTTCTTGGCTTTCTCGCGGGCAACCTTGGTGACCACGGCCAGAGACTTGCGCTCTTTTTCGCTCTCCTGTACCTTCTTGAGAATCACCTGGGCCACGTCGAGATTGCGGTGCAGGTAATTGTCAAGCTCCTTTTTGATGAAGTCGTTGACAAATTTGTTGACCGTCGGGCCGTCGGGCCACATGTCGCGCGAGTTAAGTTTGGTCTTGGTCTGCGACTCAAAAACCGGAGCCTCCACCTTGATGGATACGGCGGCAATGATGCCGTTGCGTATATCGCCCGGCTCGAAGTTGCGGTCAAAGAAATCCTTGAGCGTGCGGGCCACCGCCTCCTTGAAGGCGGCAAGATGTGTGCCGCCGCTGGTGGTATTCTGACCGTTGACAAATGTATGGTATTCCTCGCCGCGCTGGTTGCTGTGGGTG
>JAIDSW010000315.1 GCA_029061025.1 Duncaniella sp. | reverse complement strand
GAAATAATCCCCCCTAACCCCTAATCCCTCTAACCTAATCCCTACCATGCCCCTCACTCTCCCCCCGCGCTCGGGTGCCGAGCCCCTTGCCATCGACACTGATCGTTACCGTCAGATCGTGATTATCGGAGCCAATGGTGCCGGAAAGACTCGCTTTGCCCGTCGGCTCGGATCTATGCTTGGCGAGCAGGCATTCCGTATGTCGGCGCTCAAGGCGGCTTATGACCGCGAGAACGACGACACGTCGCCCACATCGGTCGACTCGCAATATAAGGCGATGGTCGCGGCCTCGGGAATAATACGCCATGACATAAAAGGGGAACTTGAGCGGATAATCGCCCTGATGCTCAATGAGGAGATGACGCGGCTGCTGTCGCAGAAATATCTGGGTGAAAAGCAGGGAAAAAGGACACCTCCCACACGCCTCGACAGGCTGATAACGGCCTGGACCGATATTTTTCCTGACAACCGCATACTCGTGGAGCGGGGTAAATTACTTATCGGAGCCTCCGGCTCCGACGATATTTATTCGTCGGCGCAACTTTCCACCGGCGAGAGCGCGGTGATGTATTACATAGGTGCTTCACTTTACGCCCCTCCCTCAGGCGTGGTGATAGTGGAGTCGCCCGAATCGTTTCTTCATCCGTCGACCATGCAGCAGGTGTGGGATAAGGTGGAGCGGCTGCGTCCCGACTGCACTTTTGTCTACGTGACCCACGATATAAATTTTGCCACCACCCGAGGCGATAGCAAAATCATATGGGTGAGAGGCTTCCGCCCGGAGTGTGACTCATGGGACTACGAGGAGGTGCAGGGCACGGGTGCTATCTCCGAGGAGATGATGATGGCGATACTCGGTGCCCGCAAGCCGGTGATGTTTATCGAGGGCGACGGTGTCAATTCCATCGATGCCAAGCTCTATCCCATGATATTCGACCGCTTTACGGTGAAGTCGCTCGGCAGCTGCGACCGTGTCATCGAAGCCACGCGCACTTTCAATTCCATCAAGGGTCTGCATAATCTTGAGGCCGTGGGTATCGTAGACCGCGACCGCCGCAGCGCCGAGGAAGTCAACTACCTGCGCGGGCGTAGGGTGTATGTGCCTGACGTGGCCGAGATTGAAAATATCTTCATGCTTGAGGAGGTGATACGTGCTGTAGCCGCTCATTTCCGTCGCAATGAAGATGAGGCTTTCCGCACGGTAAGCCGCCGCATCATCAAGCTGTTTGACGGCGACCTGCGCCAGCAGGCGCTCCAGCACACACGCCACCGTGTAAAAAAGACCGTGGAGCACCGTATCGACGGACGTTTTGCCAATATCAACATGCTTGAGGAGCATATCTCCGACCTTGCCCAGGCCATAAATCCGCGGGGCATGTATGAAGAAATATGCCGGGAGTTTCGTCGCTACGTGCAGCGCGGCGACTATCACTCGATACTCCGTGTCTACAACCGCAAGTCGATGCTTTCCGAAAGCCACGTGGCGCGTGCCTGCGGGCTGCGGAGCGACGACAAGCGCGAATACATCCGCGCGATACTCAATATACTTAAAGACAACAAGGCCGAGGCGCGCCGAATACGCACTGCCGTCTACGACTGCTTCGGGCTCGATATTCAACAATCGCTGATATGAAAATCCTGAAGGCATGGATTGAAGCCATGCGCCTCCGCACCCTCCCCGTATCGCTTGCCGGTGTGATATTTGCCGTAGGAATTACCGTCAAGGCCGGATGTTTCGCTTGGACACCCGCTCTTATGTGTTTTGCATTTGCCCTCCTTGCCCAGATAGCATCTAACTTCGCCAATGAATACTACGATTTTCGCGACGGCCTTGACCGTCAGGGCCGGGAAGGCCCGCGGCGCGGCGTGACCGAGGGCGACATCACTCCCCGCGCCATGCTCTCAGCCACATTCATCACCCTCGGGATTGCCTGCGTCACCGGTGTGGCGCTTGTGGCTGTGTACGGACGCTGGTGGATGTATGCAGCCGGTGTCATTACGGCGCTCGGTGTGGTGGCCTACAGTGCGGGCCCGTGGCCGTTGTCGCGCATAGGACTCGGTGAAGTCGCCGTCGTGGTGTTTTTCGGGATAGTCCCTGTCACTCTCACGTGCTTGCTCATGATGCCCTCGGTCTCCGCGGGAATTGTCCTTACTTCGGTGGGTATCGGTCTTATGGGAGCCAATGTGTTGATAGTTAATAATTACCGTGATGCCGACGATGATAGCGCCGTAGGCAAAAAGACCTTGGCGGTGAGATTTGGTCGGAAATTTGTATCACGCCTGTATCTTGTCAACGGTTTTGCAGCGGTAATCCTCACCTTCCGCATGTGGTTGGCTCTACCCACTACCACATGGATAGTACCGATCGCATATCTCGTGGCACATACAATACTCTACCGGGCCATGATTACCCGCGAAGGCCGGGCCCTCAATCCCCTCCTTGGCATGACCGCCCTCCTCATGCTGGCCTATTCCATAGGTTACCTGATGGCATAAGCAAGTGTTTTTATCAAAGTTTCAGAATCTCACTCCGGCGGTGGCGGTGAAGCGGACATAGGATGTGAAATTGTTGAAGCGGGCTGTGTAATACAGGTAACCGTTGAAGCGGCTTGATAGTGAGGCGAAGAAGTTGCGATGATTGTAGAGCAGGGCAGCCACGGCCGTAATATCGTTGGCTATCATGTTGTCGTGTCCGTCAATTTCGCCTTCATAGACGTGTTTATAGCCTACTGAAAGGCGTGCGCCGATATTAAACATCCACTTACATGGACGGATAACATGGTTGTAGCTGTAGCCGCCGAGCAGTGTATAGTCATTGTAGCGGAAGCTGTAGATGGTGCGTCCGTCGGGGAGTGTCTCAAGATATTTATCTTCGAGAGAAGAGAAATCCATCCTTATCGACTGACGGGCAAATGACAGTCCCGCCACCCATGTGCCGGCGCTGCGGAGCTGAAATTTCGAGAAACTGTAGGCAGCGGCGCGGGAATAATGCCGGTGGTTGAAGATATAGAATATCTCGCCTGTGAGCGATTTTACCGACATATCTTCGAGCGGGAGCGCGTCGCTGATACCGAACTGATGCTCGCCGATACGCATTATACGCATTCCGCCGCTTGACGATGTGGATGAGATGTTGCCTGATACGCGCGATGTGGTGAAGTCGAAGTTAAACGACCGACGAGTCATGGGGCGGCCGAAAAGTTTGTTGAGATTGACCGATGCGCTCACACTCAGGCAGAGAAAACTCAGCGAGGCACTGAGGTCGGAATACGGGCGCGAACTCATGTTGATCTCGTAGTCGCTGTGGGGAAACGACAGTGACGACGAAGTGATCTGATTGTTACTGTTGATGGTGGCTTTCCAGTTGCCCGGCGCGTTGATCACATAAAGCGAGTCGTAGGAATTGAAAGTCTCGTTGGCCCAGTTGTAGATTTTCACTATGGCGCGCGGGAATCGGGGATATTCGATGCCTGGAGCGTTGAGATCGAAGTTGCGGGTGATGAGCTGGCCTATCCAGCGGGTGGATGAGCGGGAATCGGTGCGCTCCACGATTTTCATTTTCAGAGTGTCGGCCTCAAGCGAAATCTTGGTTTTGAGCGAGTCGACATCGGCACGCAGCGAGTCAATGTCGAGAGTTGAAGCCGACAGCCAAAGCGGCAGCAGCAGAAGAATGGAGGCGATGAAGCGCTTCATTCAAATTTCTTGCGGTGGAATATGAAACTGCGGCCGAGGTATTTCTCGCGCACCACGGGATTCTCGGCAAGTTCCTCGGATGTGCCTTGAAACAGAATCTTTCCCTCGAAGAGCAGATAGGCGCGGTCAGTGATCGAGAGGGTCTCGGGTGCATTGTGGTCAGTGATGAGGATGCCGATGTTTTTCTCCTTGAGCTTGTAGACGATCGACTGGATGTCTTCCACCGCTATGGGGTCGACGCCGGCAAACGGCTCGTCGAGCATGATGAATTTGGGATTTATGGCAAGGCAGCGCGCGATTTCGGTGCGTCGGCGCTCGCCTCCCGAGAGCTGGTCGCCGAGATTGTGGCGCACCTTCTCGAGACGGAACTCGGCGATGAGGCTTTCGAGTTGCTCGCGCTGCTCCTCCTTGGAGGTCTCGTTCATCTCGAGCACGGCTCGGATATTGTCCTCGACCGTGAGCTTGCGGAATACGCTGGCCTCCTGTGCCAGATAGCCGATACCGTGCTTGGCGCGACGATATACGGGGTATTTCGTAATGTCGAGATCATTGAGAAATATGCGACCTTCGTTAGGGGTGATAAGCCCCACAGTCATGTAGAATGTGGTGGTCTTGCCGGCTCCGTTAGGGCCGAGCAGACCCACGATCTCGCCCTGCTTCACATTGATCGACACGTGGTTGACCACGGTGCGCTGCTTGTATTTCTTGACAAGATTATCAGTGCGGAGCACCATCGAGTCGGCTGAAAACTCGGGTATATTGTTTTCGGGAGTATTCATCACTTGTTGAGATGAGATTTGCGCAGGCGCGCTTCAATGTAATCGGTGAGCAGATTGATGGCCACGATATTGTTGCCTCCCTGCGGCACTATGAGGTCAGCATAGCGTTTCGACGGCTCTATATACAGCTCATGCATGGGCTTGAGCACCTCCTGGTAGCGGTTGATTACCATTATGGGGGTGCGACCGCGCTCCACGCAGTCGCGTGAGATGACACGTATGAGGCGGTCGTCGGCATCGGCGTCGACAAACACCTTCACATCCATCATCTTGCGGAGCACCGGATCGGTGAGCACCAGGATACCCTCCACTATCACTACCTCGCGGGGCTGCACGTGGATGGTCTCGGGCTGGCGGGTGCAGGTGAGATAGCTATAGGTGGGCATCTCGATCGACTTACCGGCCCGGAGCTGCTTGATGTGCTCCACCAGCAGGCTCCACTCGATAGCGGCGGGCTCGTCGAAGTTGATCTTGCTGCGCTCCTCGACGGGTATGTGGCTCGAATCCTTGTAGTAAGAGTCCTGGGGCAATACCGCCACCTCACCTGAGGGGAGAGCGTTGATGATCTTGTTGACGACGGTGGTTTTTCCTGACCCTGTGCCGCCTGCTATGCCTATGATTAACATTTGGGAATCTTTTTTAGAAGATGGATTTTTACACGACACAAAGTTAGGAATTATATCTTAGAAAAGCAAACTCCCCGCGACGCCGTGGATCGGAGTCGCGGGGAGGATATATGAAATAAACGTTGAGGCTGTATTATTCCTCGTAGCGCTTGAGGATTACGGTAGCGTTGTGGCCACCGAAACCGAATGAGTTGGACAGCGCAGCGCGCACGTCGCGGTGCTGAGCCTTATTGAAGGTGAAGTTGAGGGTATAGTCGATATTCTCGTCGTTGTCGCCTTCATCGTGGTTGATGGTGGGGGGCACTACGCCGTCGCGTATCGCGAGGATCGAGAACATAGCTTCCATTGCGCCTGTAGCACCGAGAAGATGTCCGGTCATGGACTTGGTGGAGGAGATGTTGAGCTTGTGGGCGTGGTCGCCGAATACCTCAACGATAGCCTTCACTTCCGAGATGTCGCCCACGGGGGTAGAAGTACCGTGAACGTTGATATAGTCGATATCCTCGGGCTTCATGCCTGCATCTTCGAGAGCATTGTTCATCGAGAGGATCGCACCGAGACCTTCGGGGTGAGTGGCGGTGATGTGGTGAGCGTCGGCACTCATGCCGCCGCCGGCCACCTCAGCATAAATCTTGGCTCCGCGAGCCTTGGCGTGCTCAAGTTCCTCGAGGACGAGCACTACCGAACCCTCACCGATCACGAAACCGTCGCGCGAGGCGCTGAACGGACGCGATGCAGTCTCGGGGGAGTCATTGCGGGTCGAGAGAGCGTGCATGGAGTTGAAGCCGCCCACGCCGGCAGGGAAGATGGCTGCTTCGGCACCACCGGTGACGATAGCGTCGGCCTTACCGAGACGGATGAGGTTGAAGGCGTCGATTATGGCATTGTTGGATGAAGCGCAAGCTGATACCACGCCGTAGTTGGGGCCGTGGAAATGATACTCCATCGACACATGACCCGAAGCGATGTCGGCGATCATCTTGGGGATGAAGAAGGGATTATACATGGGGCCGCGCTCCTCGTTTTTGGCATAATAGCCGGCTTCCTCTTCAAAGGTGTGGAGGCCGCCGATACCTGCTGCCACGATCACACCCACGCGGTTGCGGTCGAGATTCTCGGCATTTTCTATACCTGAGTCGGCCACAGCCTGGCGGGCTGCTACGAGAGCATACTGGGCATAGAGGTCGAGCTGACGGGCTTTCTTGCGGTCGAAGTGATCGTTGGGGTTATATCCTTTTACTTCGCAGGCAAACTGAGTCTTGAATTTCGAAGCGTCGAAATGGGTGATGGGACCGGCTCCGCTCTTACCTTCTACAGCGGCAGCCCAAGTGGTGTCAACATCATTGCCAAGGGGGGTGATTGCACCGAGACCGGTGACTACTACTCGCTTTAATTCCATAATTAGATGTGTGGTTATATTATAATGTTCCGGCGAAGTGTATGAGAGATTTTTCGGAGGATTTTATCGCCGGGAGGGTCGGAGAGATGTCGGAAACATATTGCAGACCCGACTATAAAAAAGAGGCTCCACCCGCTCTATAGTGGGGAGGAGCCGGGAAATTTCTTTACGAGGTGATGATTACTTCGTTGCTTCAACGATGTAGTCGATAGCGTTCTGAACAGTCTTGATGTTTTCAGCCTGATCATCGGGAATCTTAACGCCGAATTCCTTCTCAAATTCCATAATAAGTTCTACAGTGTCGAGGCTGTCTGCGCCAAGATCCTTGGTGAATTCTGCTTCGTTGGTTACTTCGTTCTCATCACGGCTGAGTTTGTCAGCGATAATAGCCTTAACGCGAGATTCGATTTCTGACATGGTTGTTTTTGATTTGTAAGATTAATAAAATTCTATTTTGCGGTGCAAAGTAAGTAATTTTTAATCAATTTCGCAATTTTTATCGCCTTAAAGTTACAGAAAAATGCTGTTTTTCCGCGATTTTGGCTTAATTTTCTACTTTTTTGCCCTTTACAGGAACAATTATCGATACAATTTTAACATTTAGCAACCTTTTTACTGAGCTAAAGTTAGTAACTTTGCAGGGTACACGCGCGTGGGTGTGTACCGATAATGAAATTCAATTACCTGCATGAATAGAATTCCCATATATGCGGCAGCCATTGCCGCCGTGACTCTTGCGGCGGTGGCATGCGGCGGAAAACACAAAGCCGAGGCTGTGCCTCAGGAAGTTGCCACAACTATTTCCACTCACGACAATCATCTTGCCGATGCCATGAATTCCGGCAATATGGCTCATGCGTCGCAGATGGCCGACTCGATGGCCCTGATGGTAGATGATCTCACGCCGGCTCAGAGCGTCAATGTGCTTGCGACATTTGTGGGCGTTATTAAGGATGATCTCGCCGATCACCGTACACGCAATGCCATGGAGACCATGCGCAAATATGTCGACGTGTACGATATAGCCCTGAGCATTAACCCCAAAGATATGCGCAAGGCTTTAAACCGCGACCGCCGATATAATTTTGATTCGCTGGCTACGGCCTACCGCTCGCGGCTTGCCGACTATGCCTTTATGGCCTCAGAGCCTGCCGCTCCGGCCAAAACCGACTCCGCAGCCAAGGCTGCCGACGATGAAGCTTCACTCCCGGTTAATATCCGTCCCGCACAATGACTATGAAACAGAATGTATTGAAAACCGCATGCCGGCACCTCCTGTCGAGGAGTGTGCTTCAGTTCGCAGGCTGTCTTGCAGTGCTCCTGGTGGTAGCGGGGGCATTTTTCTATCCCGATGCCTTTGAGGGAAATACACTGAGTCAACACGATATGCAGCAGGGTATAGCCAACGGTCAGGAAGCGGCTGCTTATCATGAAGCCACAGGCGATGTGACACGCTGGACCAATTCGCTCTTTTCCGGCATGCCCACATTTCAGATTTCACCGTCGTATCCGTCGATGCACCTCTTCGGTTGGGTCAACGCCGTGATGGGTCTCGGCCTCCCGTCGCCCGCCAATCTGCTTGCCATGATGATGGTGGGCTTCCTTATATTAATGTGGGTGATGAAAATGCGCTGGCCTGTGGCTCTCACCGGAGCGATAGCCTACGGCCTGTCGAGTTACTTTATTATAATAATAGGTGCCGGCCATATATGGAAATTCCTCACGCTCACCTATGTTCCGCCTACGATTGCGGGTATAATCCTGTGCTACCGCGGCAGGTATCTGGCCGGCAGCGCGTTGGCCGCATTCTTCGCCATGATGCAGATAGCCCAGAATCATGTGCAGATGACCTATTACTTCCTTTTCGTGATACTTGGTCTGGTGATAGCTTATCTTGTAAAGTGTATCAGGGAAAAGGATATGCGCCGCTGGGGTATTGCCACAGCGTCGCTCGCCGCTGCTGCCATTGTGGCCGTGGCTGCCAATATGCCGAGCCTCTACAATACCTACGAGTATTCCAAGGAGACCATGCGCGGAAGCCATTCGCTGCTCAGTCAGGCCGGTACTGCCGATGCTCAGCCGGCCGGACTTGACAAGAACTACATCACGCAATACAGCTATCAGCCGTCGGAGACATTCTCGCTACTTATACCTAATATAAAAGGTGGTGCGTCGGCCCGTCCCGAAAAAGGGCGTCTCGTAGCCACCTCGCTCACCGATCTTGATGAAGCCAACGAACTTGGCGAGGCCGAAAAGCAATATATTCAGTATCTGAGTCAGTATTTCGGTGATCCCGAGGGAACCAACGGTCCTGTATATGTGGGAGCGCTGATATTCGCATTCTTCCTTCTCGGCGCTGTGATAGTGCGCGGGCCACTGAAGTGGGCGCTCGTGGTGCTGACGATATTTTCCATCGTGCTTGCGTGGGGACGTCATGCCATGATGTTCACCGATATAATGTTGGCCGCGGTGCCCATGTACGGTAAATTCCGCACGGTCGAAAGTATTCTCGTCATAGCCGAATTCACCATGCCGCTTCTCGCTGCCATGGGACTCCAGAAGATATTCACCGCCCCGGCCGAAGAGCGCAGCAAATATATCCGCCCCGCATTGTGGTGTATCGGTATTCCGGCGGCCATATGCTTGCTCGCCCTTATCTTTCCTTCGATGTTCGGTAGCCTTATATCTGACAACGACCGGCTTATCGACGGCTACCTTACCGAAGCGCTCATGTCGCAGGGCTATCCCCGCGCGAGTGTGATGCGTGAGTTCAGCCTGGAGGCTCCGGCTATATACAGTGCCGTGACTCAGCTCCGCGGCGAGCTTGTGACCTCCGATGCTATGCGCAGCCTGTTTATACTGCTCATGGGTGGCGCTCTGCTCTACCTCTACCTTCGCGGCATGATTTCGTGGGTTGTGGCAGCTTGCGGAGTGGGGGTGATAGTGCTTGGCGACCTGTATATGGTCAACAAGCGTTATCTGTCGCATGATTCTTTCATTCCCGCCTATGCGTCGGCCGGCAAGCCGGTAATAGCAAAGACCGCCGCCGACGATATGATTCTCGCCGATACCACCTCGAATTACCGTGTGATGGATATACCGCGGTTCAACTCGGCCGCTCCGTCATATTACCACAAGGCGATAGGCGGATACCATGCAGCCAAGCTCACCCGCTATCAGGACCTCATCGACCGCCATCTGTCGCACTTCCTTGACGGGACGGAGAATGATGCCGACTGGAATGTGCTCAACATGCTCAACGCCCGCTACATAGTGGGTCACGACGGCGAGCCGCTCATGAACCCCGAGGCTCAAGGTAATGCATGGCTGGTGGACAACGTGAGATACACCGGCACTCCCGACGACGAAATGGCGGCGCTTTCGGCGCTTGATCTGCGCAAGGAGGCCGTGGCCGACAAGAGCTTCCACGACGTTCTCGCCGGTGCATCACCGGCTGCTCCCGGCGATACGATTTTTGAGACCTCCTACGCCCCCAACCGTCTGACATATCACGCCGAGACGACTGCCCCTGCGGTAGCGGTGTTCTCGGAAGTATATTTCCCGTGGGGATGGAAAGCTACCGTCAACGGAGAGCCCGCTTCCATTGCAAGAGTCAATTATGTGCTCCGCGCCATAAAGCTGCCGGCGGGTAAGTCGACCATTGTGATGACATTTGACCCCGAGTCGCTCCACACTACCGATGCCGTAGCTAACGTTGCGATAATACTCATCTATCTGTCACTCGCGGCGGCGTTTGTAATGTGGCTCCGCCGCCCCGTGGCAAAACCCGAGGAATGAATCCGCTGCGACTGATACGCAATGCTGTGATACGCTACCGGCGCACGCGCGGTTTTGGCGTGCACAGTCCGTTTGCCTACGGGTTCATAACTCAGGTGCTCGGCTGCCGCTATCCGTTTTATTGCTGGGATGAACTTGAAGCCGAGGTGAGACACGGCGGAGAAATGCGCTGGCGTGACGCCCGCGCACTGTTTCGTACGCTCAATCAGATGTCTCCGTCGGTGGTATATGTCGCCGCCGACGTTCCCGCCGTCGTGACGCGGGTGATTGAAAAGTGGAGCGGCAGCTGTAAAATTACTGCCGATTCCGTGCAGGCATCGTTTCTGATAGCAGGTGATGAAGCGCCCGTGGATGTCGACTCAGTTATAAAGAGAGGAAAAACGGTGTTTTTTACCACGGTGAAAAATCCTGTGTGGACCAGTCTCAATGACGCCATGAAAAGGGGACAGTCTTTTACCAATTCCGTGACAGGCATAGCGATATGCAATGAAAAACTGCCACGTCATTATTTTGAAATTTCTTACTGATGCGCAACTTACCATCGCGGGAAAAGCTTTTGCAACTGTTTGAAGGTTATGTCAGGCTCGAGCGCGGGCTTGCCGATAATTCTGTCATTAGCTATCTGATGGATGTGGAGAAACTGCTCGACTATCTCGAAGAAGAAAATATCGCGGTTACCGACGTCACGCTCGACACCTTGCGGGAATTTATAGGTGCTCTGCGTGAGATGGGTATCGCCGAGCGCTCTCAGGCGCGCATGATAGCCGGCCTGCGGGCTTTTTTCAAGTTCATGAGTCTCGAGGAGTTTATCGATGCTGACCCCTCGGTGCTTCTCGAATCGCCCCGCATGGGATTGCATCTGCCCGAGGTGCTGTCAGTGGAGGAAATCGACGACATGATAGCCGCCATCGATATGGGCGATACGCTCGGGATACGCAACCGCGCCATTATGGAGACGCTCTATGGCTCGGGACTGCGTGTAAGCGAACTTGTCAATCTGGAAATCTCCCGCCTTTATCTCGACGATGGCTATATGATAGTGAGAGGTAAAGGCGACAAAGAGCGCATGTCGCCTCTCTCGCCCGTGGCCGCCGATGCCATAAGGGAATGGCTCGAAGTCAGGGATGAGTTTGAGCCCTCGAAAGCCGACGCCAATATTCTTTTCCTCAACCGACGCGGCCGGCAGCTCACGCGCCAGATGATATTCACCGTAGTGCGCCGTCTGGCCGACGCGGCAGGAATCACCAAGACTATCTCACCTCACACACTCCGCCACTCATTCGCCACCCATCTGCTCGAAGGCGGAGCCAATCTGAGGGCAATACAGATGATGCTCGGCCACGAATCCATCACCACCACGCAGATATATCTGCATATCGACCGCGCCTCGCTCCGCGATGCCATCCTTGCTTTCCACCCCAGGGCGGCGAGCGAACTTTAAGGGCGTGAAAATTGTTTAAAATAGCGCCGATGTGCGGCTTTGTCGCAAATTATTCGTAATTTTGCACCTTACATCACATTAATAAAAAGAAATTGAATATCAATATATGAATCAACCTGATACCAAGGATACTCTTGAAATGATCATCGAGGGACTTCGTGACCGCAAGGGTCGCGATATCACTATACTCGACCTCAACGATGTGGATTCCGCACCCGCGCGAAAATTTGTCATCGCATCGGGCACTTCCACCATGCACGTGTCATCGCTCGCCGATAATGTGCGCGAACATCTGCTTGAGGAAGCCCGTGTGAAACCCTATAACTACGACGGTTACGGGGCTTCGTCGTGGATCGTGATAGACTACGGCGAAATCATGGTGCACGTGTTCCTCCCCGAGACTCGCATGCGTTATGATCTCGAATCGCTGTGGAGCGACGCCAATATCACCCGTCTCCCCGACGAGTTTTGATTTCCCTACATTAAACCTAACCCTTACTGACCTAAAATAAACATATGCCTATTCCACCCACCTCGCCCGGTTCACCCCGCAAGGGCGGCATAAAGTTCAGCATGTACTGGGCTTATGCGATAATCGTCGTGTTTCTTATCACGATGCTGTATCTCGACGATAACTCTATGACAAAGGAGGTAAGCTATACCAAATTTGAGGAACTCGCTTCGTCGGGCGGCGTAAAGAAGATTACCGTATTCTCCAATACCAACAAGGCCGAAGCATTCCTTAACGATTCGCTTGCCAAGGTGGTATTCCATCCTCAGTTTGAGGAAGGCAAGAACATGAACGCCTCTATCATGACCGATATACCCTCGGCCGACAAGCTCCAGGAGTCGATTGACCGCTGGCGCGAAGAAGGAAAATTCAACGGAGAGGTCAACTATGAGAAATCGGCCGACTACACTTCACTGCTGTGGTCGTTCGGTCCCATAGTGCTCCTTGTCGTGTTCTGGCTCTTTATGATGCGCCGCATGTCGGGCCGCGACGGCGGAGGTGCCGGCGGTGTGTTCAATGTAGGTAAGTCAAAGGCGCAGATTATCGACAAAGGCGAGGGCACCAACGTGACCTTCAAGGATGTGGCCGGGCTCACCGAGGCCAAGACCGAAATACAGGAAATCGTGGAATTTCTCCGCAACCCCTCGCGATACACCGATCTCGGTGGCAAGATACCCAAGGGTGCGCTTCTCGTAGGCCCTCCCGGAACAGGTAAGACTCTGCTTGCCAAGGCTGTGGCCGGCGAGGCCAATGTGCCGTTTTTCTCCATGTCGGGCTCTGATTTCGTGGAAATGTTTGTGGGCGTGGGTGCCTCGCGTGTACGCGACCTGTTCCGTCAGGCCAAGGAGAAAGCCCCCTGTATAGTGTTTATCGACGAAATCGATGCCGTGGGTCGTGCCCGCGGAAAGAATCCCAATATGGGAGCAAATGATGAGCGTGAAAATACTCTCAACCAGCTGCTTACCGAGATGGATGGCTTCGGCTCCAACTCCGGTGTCATAATCCTCGCCGCCACCAACCGTGCCGATATTCTCGACAAGGCCCTCATGCGTGCCGGTCGCTTCGACCGACAGATTACGGTGGATCTTCCCGAGCTGAAAGACCGTGTAGAAGTATTCAAGGTGCACCTGCGCAATATCAAGACCGACGATTCGATCGATATTGACATCATGGCGCGTCAGACCGCCGGATTCTCGGGCGCCGACATCGCCAACGTGTGCAACGAGGCAGCACTTATCGCCGCCCGCAACAATAAGAAGGCCGTTGACCGCGACAGCTTCAACGCCGCCATCGACCGTATCATCTGCGGACTCGAGCATTCCTCGAAAATCATTTCCGACGACGAGAAGCGTGCCATAGCCATTCACGAGGCAGGCCATGCCACCGTATCGTGGTTCCTTGAGTATTCCAACGAGATGGTGAAAGTGTCGATCGTACCCCGCGGCATGGCTCTCGGAGCTGCATGGTATATGCCCGAGGAACGACAGATTACACCCGTGCAGGCTCTTCTCGACCAGATGTGTATGACTCTGGGTGGCCGTGCTGCCGAGGAGCTGATTCTCGGCACCGTATCCACCGGCGCTCTCAACGACCTTGAGAAAGTGACCAAGCTGGCATATGCCATAGTGGTATACTACGGTATGAGCGACAAGCTTCCCAATGTGAGCTACTATGACTCCACCGGCAGGGAATACGGATTCTCGAAACCTTACGGCGACGAGCGTGCCAAGATTATCGATCAGGAGGTATCGCGCATCATCGCCGAGCAGTATGAGCGCGCCAAGTCGATACTACGCGAGCAGGCTGCCGGCCATGCCAAACTTGCCGAAACGCTCCTCACCCGCGAGGTGATGTATGCCGAAGACCTTATCAAGATATTCGGCCCGCGCAAGTGGAAATCGCGCACCCAGGAGATACTCGACCTTCAGGCCGAGCGCGATGCAAAGCGCCTCGGCACTGATAAAAAAGAAGCATCCGACGGGCCTGAGATTATCGAAGTGGAGTCGACCGATGTGGAGCCGGAACTCCCCGCTCCCTCGCCCGAGGAGGAGAAAGCCGATGAGCCCACGCCTCCCCCTTACACAGGTAAGTAAAGTCAACATAATGAAGCCGGGTCAAGCGATCCGGCTTTATTATTTGTGATTAATCAATCTCTTTTGTAACTTTGCGGTGTCTCCGAAGGAGTCGCCGGGAATTCCCGCAGCCCTCAGCAGACGAGATTTTTACATATGAACTGGATTATCCTGATCCTTGCCGGGTGCATGGAGGTGGGCTTCACTTTCTGCCTCGGCAAAACAAAGACAGCCACTGGTCACGAACTCGCCTTGTGGTGGCTCGGCTTTTTATTGGCGTTGGCTCTCAGTATGTTTCTTATGGCAAAGGCTGCTGAGCGGTTGCCTATCGGCACGGTATATCCCGTGTGGACGGGAATAGGGGCGGTAGGCTCGGTGCTGGTGGGAATTTTCTTTTTCGATGAGCCTGCAACCTTTTGGCGCATGTTCTTTATCACCACGCTGATATTGTCGGTCGTGGGTCTTAAAGTGATGGGATGATGAGAAAGATGCGTAGATTCAGGCAGGAGTTGCCGCGGGAGGAAGCCTTACAGATATTGATTTCAGGCCGTGAATGTGTGATGGCGTTGGATGGCGACGACGGTTATCCCTATGCCGTGCCGGTAAATTATGTGTATGACGGCGAGCATATCTACATACATTCCGCAGCCGCGGGACACAAGATCGATGCCTTGCGGCGTAATCCGCGCCTTTCGCTGTGCGTGATAGAGAAAGGGGATATTGTTCCCGGGGAGTTCACCACCTATTTCCGCAGCGTGATAGTGTTCGGGCGGGCAAGAATCATCCTTGATAATGACGGTAAGATAATGCCGCTGAGGAAACTGTGTGAAAAGTATTGCGGCGATCTCGACCCGTCGGCCGAAATCGACAGATTCCTTAACGTCGTGGCGATTATTGAAATCGAGATCGACGCTGTCACGGGCAAGCAGTCAATCGAGCTTGTCGGGTAGCTCCTTCCGGCTGTCAAGATACTGCGTAGGCGTCATTCCCATCTCGGCTTTGAAGCATCGCGAGAAATATTTCGGATCGGTGAACCCTACTCGATAAGCCACGTCGGCTATCGTGATGTTACCGTCGTCGAGCAGCGACATGGCACGCTTTATGCGCATCTGCTTTATGAAATCCACCGGCGACAGTCCGGTAATCTCTTTCATGCGGTTGAAATAGGCTGTGCGGCTCATGGCTGCGTTACGCGCCAGATCTTCCACCACGAGAGCGGGATTGTCGAGATTCTCGTTGAGATAGCTCACGGATTCTTCTATAAACCGCCGGCGGCGTGCTTCCTCATCGTCAGCCTCAGAGGTTTCTTCGGCGTGTGTGGCCTGATAGTCGCGGCTCATGTTGTCAACCGTCATCAGCAGCGAGTATTTCTTCTGAATCTCGTTGCGCATGCGCTTGAAATACAGAGCGGCATAAATGATCGAGAGTATCGCACCGGTTATGAGCAAAACGACGATGATACGGAACCATGCCGTTTCGGTGACACGCGGTTCAGCATAAATGTGTATATGTCGCGAGTCAAGTTGCCATGACCCGTCGGGTGCCGAACTTTCCACGATCAGAGTGAAGTAGCCGGGCGGGAGATTATTGTAGGTAATCTCGGGATGGGATTCCGATGTGTAGTTCCATCCCTTGTCGTATCCGTCGATGCGGTAGCGGAAGCGGGTTTCATGGCCGGTGCCGAATTTCATGGGAGAGATGTAGAGGGAGAAGCTGCGGCGGTCGGCTGAAAGATTTATGGTATCGGCATCGTTGAGGGGATGTATGTCCATGTCGTTCTGATAGCGTATGCCGGTCACCGAAATATGGTGTCGCGGAGCGGCGTCAGTGTGCATGAGCGATGGCCGGAAATATGTCACACCGTCGGATGTACCGAGCACTATGCGCCCGTCGCTTAATGCAGGCGCAGCTTCCGAGAGGCTGTAATGACCCATGAACAGTTCTCCGGGATACAACGTGTAAAGCTCTGAATCGGGTGAGAACCGATTGACTGATTTTTCGGAAATCACCCATATGCCGTCGCTGTCGGCCACGGCTGTCTTGATCTGTCCGGCGCTTGAAGCCGACGGAATCATGAAGTTGGTAAACTGAAGCGAGTCGCTGAGTATATCGTCGGAATCTATGCGGCTCAGTCCCGAGCCGAACACGCAGGCATAGATTTTCCCGCCGTATTCCACCACACTCATCACATCGTTGCCTTTCAGTCCCCGGTCGTCGGAGCGATAGCGGTTGATGTGGAAGCGGGGTGCACGCAAGTCACTGACGTCGGCCGTCACCAATCCGTCGGCTGTGCCGAGAATCAGCCGGCCATTTCCGGCATCGAATATCGAGCGGATTTTCATGCCCTGAGGCTGGCCGTTGACATGAGAAAAATGATATTTTCCCTCGCTGCCCGGGATTCCCGTGATCAATCCGTTGCCGTAAGATCCCAGCCACATGCGATTGCCTGAAAAAAGAATATCGTAGATGGTATCGGTGGGTATTCTCAGCTGCGGGTCGGGACTTCCGGCTGAATAGTGCCGGGCCGAGCGGGCCGTGAGATCGATATGATAGAGGCCGTCGCCCTTTGTTCCTATCCATGCGCTTCCGTCGGGCGACATCTCTATGGCATATACCGGCTGCGAGGCAAACGGAATAGGAGAGGGGCTTTGGCTTCCGTCATTGCCCACGTAGAAAAGAGTATTGAAATCCCGGTCAGTCACGCGCAGGCGGTTGCTGCGGTCGCCTATCCATAATCTCCCGGCGGAGTCCTCGGCCACGGCTCGTGTCTCCTGAGTTCCTGCGTTTTCACGGCTTTCAAAATACTTGCGGCGGAAACTTATGCAATCGGCGCCTGTTTCATGAAACACCCACAGATTGGAGTCATCATCCACGAGAAATTTCTTTATCCCCGAGGGCGAGTATACCGAGCGCCGGGTGTCACCGTCGAGAAATGCACACTCCTTCAGTGCTCCTTCCCCCTCGTCGAAATACGACAATACCCCACCGGCGGGCAGGAGTACCACTACACCGTCGGTGTGCTCGAAAATCAGTCGAGGGTTTTTCAGCGGCGAACCTGTTTCACCCTTCACGGGTGATTCAAGTGTCTCGGCGACAGGGCGCGATACATCCTTTATCAATACTGTCGAGGGGTCAGCGCTCATGCACCACACGCGCTGGCGGGAATCCTTGAAAAGATAAGTTGCGGGCGTGGTGCTGTAGGTTATTATATCGTCCGCAGCAGTATCAAATCCTATTACTCCGCCGTCGGTTGCAATGACGATTTTCCCGTCGACGTAGAGAGTGTAGTTGATTTTCAGTTTGCGTGTATCAGAAAGAGCGTGTCGCTTGACCGAGGCTCCGTCGGCATCGGTGGAAATCACCGTTCCATCATTGCCTATCAGGAAATTGCGGCTATTGACCGAATATACATTGCTGAAATTTCCTTCGACAGAATAGCCGCGCGACAGATTATTGGCCATCCTGTCGGTAAGCAGCCACTCCTCTCCTCTGTCGGTGAGCACAACGCCGTTGATTCGCCGGCTGCCGTCAAGCGCTTTATCGTTGTGGCCGAGCAAACGGCGGGACTCTACGGGAGAAGCATCGTCAAGGCGCACCGCTGTCTCGTCGCGAAATGTTATCCATGTGGTGCCGTTGCGGAGCGGAGTGATCACCCTCACTTTCTTATCGGAGATTTCAGGTATCAATGAGTGGAGATTCAGGAAACGCTGATCGCGGCGTGAAAACAGAAACAGAAGATTATCCGACGATACACACCACAGGTCGCCCGTCGAGGCCACGCGGATGTTGTAGATACGGTTTGACAGAATCTGCCCGTCGGAACTCAATATAGGCTGAAAAGCGTGGAAATTATAGCCGTCATATCTCACAAGTCCGTTCCAGGTCGCAAACCACAGAAAACCCGAAGCGTCCTGCTGCACATTGGAGATGTGATTTTCGAGAGCGCTTTCGCTTGCGGCGAAATTATACTTCCGGCAAAAGAACTCAGCAGCGGCACCTGAGGGCACCAGCCACAAAATCAATATCAGAAGCAGTCGTGAAATCATCGGATATAAAAATCGGCATGGTTGCGATAAAAGACACCATGCCGAAATGAAAAATAAGTTTTTCAGTTGACGCTCAGCGAACCTAATGTGGACAGACGGGGCTCATAATGATAGCTGCGGGCAAAGCGGCGGATAATTTCAAGGGCGAGCTTGCCGGGGCGAGCTATTTCGTTGACAGCAGTCGAATCCGACATTGAAGCTGAGGAGTCAGAAGATGTAGAACGAGTAGAACATTTCTTCATAGGCAGAACAGTTTTTCAGTTGATTCATTGATATAACGCACCACTCCACGCCTTTATTATTCAGTTACCTTAATTTTCATTATATTTGCAGTACACTACATATATAATTATAAAAATTATGGATTTTGATTCTTTGCGTGAATTGATGATGGCTGACCGCACTGTGCGCAGGTTCAGGGAAAATGAGCGGGTATCGGTGGAAACTGCCGAGAGACTCGTGGAACTGACCCGCTATTGTGCTTCGGGACGAAACGCCCAGCCGCTTAAATATGTGATCGTGACCTCGGCCGGGAAATGTGCTGAAGTGTTTCCGCTGCTGAAGTGGGCGGGATATTTTTCATGGTGGGACGGTCCCGATGAGGGTGAGCGCCCGGCGGCTTATCTTGTGCAGTGTCTCGACACGGAGTACGGCAACGATTGTCTGTGCGACGACGGCCTCCAGCTTGAGGCGATCACGCTGGGGATGCGCACGCTTGGCCTCGCGGGCTGTATCATCAAGGCTTTCAATGCAGTGAAACTGCAGGAGGTGCTTGAACTTGATGCGCGTTTCAAGCCCCGCTACGTGCTGGCAATAGGATACCCTGCCGAGGAAGTAAAAATCGAGGAGATGGACGGCAGCGCGGAAGCCGATTTCAAATATTACCGCACGCCCGACGGAATCCATCACGTACCTAAGCGCCCGCTTGAAGAATTGATTTTACGCCGTAATTGAGCGCCGCGAAATTGTCAATAATTTTTTCGTCGGTATATTAAAAGATTTTATTATCTTTGTGAAGTGTCGCGGGTGTGAAATTTTTATTACCTTCTCCGCGACCGTCTGATGCCATGCGACTGATCGATTACGACGATACTATCAGCCGTCCGTTGCCATTCTATCTGGCAATGGAGGAATATTTCGCGCGTAATTTCACCTCCGATTCTTTTTTCTTCATGTGGCAGGTGGAGCCTACGGTGATCATAGGACGTCATCAGATACTCGAGAGTGAAATCGACCGGGATTTCTGCATCCGCTCCGGTATCGACATCGTGCGTCGCAAGAGCGGCGGCGGTGCAGTGTATGCTGACCGTAACAACATAATGTTTTCCCACATCACCCCGTCGGGCATGGTGGCCGAAATTTTCCGCGACTATACCTGCAAGGTCGCTGATATGTTGCGCGTGCTGGGTATAGATGCATCGGCTTCGGAACGTAACGATGTGCTTGTGGGACAACGGAAGATTTCCGGTAATGCCTTCTATCATATGGCAGGCCGCAGCATAGTGCACGGCACGATGCTCTGCGATGCTGACCGCGACATGATGGCGGGAGCTCTCACTCCCTCATCGGCCAAACTGAAATCCAAGGGAATCTCGTCGGTGAGGTCGCGCATCACCACTCTGCGCGAGCATCGTCCCGATATGACGCTTGCCGAGTTCAAGGCATTTGCAGCCGGGTATATGACCTCCGGCGAACCTTACCGCCTCACTCCCCGTGATGAGGCTGAGATACTTCGCATCGCAGAAGATTATTACCGCACCGAATGGCTGACGGGACAGAATCCCGCCGGAGTACTGTCGAAAACCATGCGCTTTCCCGCCGCGGGTGAAATCACTGCAACCGTGGGTGTGGCGAAAGGAAAGATTACCACCGTGTCACTTTCCGGAGATTTCTTCGCCTCGACTGACGTGGAAGCTGCGCTTTCCGAACTTCTGAGCGGCGTTGACTACATCCGCGAAGCTGTAAGCGATGCACTTGCCGGTATCGATATGCCTGCTCTTGTAGCCAATTTATCCAAACAGCAATTTATTGACCTAATATTCTGAATATCATGGATTCTATCAAGTTGACTTGCCTTCACGACCGCCATGTCGCCGCCGGTGCTCAGATGAGCCCCTTTGCCGGATTTGACATGCCGATACAGTACAGCGGCATCATCGAGGAGCACAATGCGGTGCGCTCGGGGTGCGGAGTGTTTGACGTTTCCCATATGGGAGAGGTGAATATCTCGGGCGCTGATGCTGAAAAGTTTGTAAATCACATATTCACCAATGATATAGCCGGAGCTCCCGTAGGCAAGGTGTTCTACGGAATGATGCTTCACCCCACGGGTGGAGTCGTCGACGATCTCCTGGTGTACAAGCGCGGGGAAAACAATTTTTTCCTCGTGATCAACGCCTCCAATATCGACAAGGATATGGCCTGGATCGAGTCGCAGGCCGAGGGCTTTGATGTGGAGATAGACAATCTGTCAGACCAACTCGGCGAACTTGCCATTCAGGGTCCCGAAGCTGAGAAGGTGATGAAAGAAGTGCTCGGCATAAACTGCGAGCATCTGGAATTCTATACGTTTGAGGAAATGTTGCTCGACGGAGTGCATATCCTCGTGAGTCGCACGGGCTACACCGGTGAGGACGGTTTTGAACTTTATGCTCCCACCGATGCCATACCCGGTTACTGGGACGCGCTGATGGAATCGGGACGCGCCGTGCCATGTGGTCTTGGTTGTCGCGACACACTTCGTTTTGAAGTGGGTCTGCCGCTTTATGGCGACGAACTTGCCGACGATATCACCCCCGTAGAGGCCGGCTTGTCGATGTTCTGTAAACTCGACAAACCCGACTTCATAGGCCGCGACGCCATAGCCCGGCAGAAAGCTGAAGGACCGGCGCGCAAACTTGTGGGACTGCTTCTCGATGGCCGCGCCATAGCCCGCCACGGCTACGATGTGCTCGACCCTGACGGCAATGTGATAGGCAAAGTAACTACCGGCTATCAGGGTATATCGGTCGACGGAAGTATTGCCGCAGCGCTCATCGATTCACGCTTTGCCGCTAAAGATACCAAGGTGATGGTGCAGATACGCCGCAAGACTTTCCCTGCCACCGTAACCGCCAAGAAATTTTACAAGAAAAGCTATAAGAAATAACAAAAACAAATAAATATATCAGAATCATGAAAAAGTTATATTACACCCCCACTCACGAATATGCACTTGTCGACGGCAATGTAGCTTACATCGGTATCACTGACTATGCCCAGCACGCGCTCGGCAATGTGGTGTATGTGGATATGCCCGAAGTTGACGATGAAGTTACCGCCGGTGAAGACTTCGGCGCCGTGGAAAGCGTGAAGGCCGCAAGCGACCTGATTTCACCCGTGAGCGGCACCGTGGTGGAAGTAAACGAAGCTCTTGCCGACGAGCCCGGACTTATCAACGCCGACGCTATGGCCAACTGGATTATCAAGGTGGAGATGAGCGACGCCACCGAGCTCGACTCACTTCTCGATGAGGCCGGTTATAAGGCAGTGTGCGACGCTGAAAAGCACTAAAACGCCCTTTGATATGATTCACAGATATTTTCCCCACACGCAGGCCGACATCGATGCGATGCTGGCCCGCTGTGGCGTATCGTCGCTCGACGATCTTAATGCCGATGTGCCCGAGGAGCTGCGCCTGCGCCGCCCATATGAGCTCCCGGCTCAGATGAGCGAACATGAGGTAAGGGAATATTTCGAGGCGCTTGAAAAGGAGTGCACCCCGCTGACATGTTTTGCCGGAGCGGGATATTACGACCATTACACCCCGGCGGTCGTCACGGCGCTTGCTTCGCGATCGGAATTCGTCACCGCCTACACCCCTTATCAGCCTGAGATTTCGCAGGGCACGCTGCAATACATATTTGAATATCAGACCATGATGGCAGAGCTTACCGGTCTGCCTGTATCTAATGCTTCGATGTATGACGGCACTACGGCCGTGGCCGAGGCCATGATGATGACCGTAGCGGCTGCCCGCAAGCGCAACAAGGTGCTGGTATCGGCAACGCTCCTTCCGGCCTATCGCCGCGTGATGGATACTTACGCTCATTTCCACGGAATAGAGCTTGTGACCATCCCTGAGAAGGATGGCGTGACCGACTTCGCCGCCCTCGGCGGACTGTTGACCGCTGATGTAGCCGGTGTGATAGTGGCCACTCCCAACTGTCACGGTATTCTTGAAGATCTCACCGGGGTGGCCGACAAGTGCCATGCAGCCAAAGCGCTGTTGGTGGTTTCATCGCCCGCCTCCACGCTCGGCGTCATAAAGAATCCGTGTGAATGGGGCGCTGATATTGCGGCGGGAGAGGCACAGTCGCTCGGCATGCCGCTGAGTTTCGGCGGCCCGTATTTAGGCTACATGTGCTGCACCAAGGCGCTTATGCGCAAGCTGCCCGGCCGCATAGTGGGAGCTACCGAAGATGCCCGCGGACGCCGTGTGTTTGTCCTTACCCTTCAGGCGCGCGAGCAGCATATCCGCCGCGACAAGGCAACGAGCAATATCTGTTCCAATCAGGGATTGATGGCGCTGTATGCGGCCATATATCTGTCGACAGTGGGAAGCGAGGGGCTGAAGGAAGTGAACCGTGCAGGTTGTGACGGCGCTCACTACCTTGCTGCACGCCTCGAAGCCGAGGGTGTGGCCAAGTTACGCTACCCGGCCGCTCCCTATCTCAATGAGATGGAACTCGAGGTGGACGGTGATGCGCAGGCCTTCATTGAATATGCCGCAGGTCACGGCTTCCTTGCCGGTGTGGCCACATCGCCGTCGTCTATACTTGTGGCCGTGACCGAGAAACGCTCACGGACGCAGATCGATCGCCTTGTCGAATTATTCGTGTCATTTTTCAAAGCTTCCAAGTCATGAACCGCACAGCATATTCTCCCCTGATATTCGAGCTCTCCAAGGAGGGCCGCAAAGCCTGTCAGATACCGTCGCCTGATGTGGATGACGCCTTTTCGTCGCTCCCGGCAGACCTGATGCGCGACTCTGAGCCCCGCCTGCCGCAAGTGGACGAGCTTACCGTGACGCGCCACTATACCAACGTATCCACTAATAACTTCGGCGTTGACACGGGATTTTATCCGCTCGGCTCCTGCACAATGAAGTATAATCCTAAAATCAATGAGGAGATAGCCGCGTCGCGTGTATTCGGTTCGCTTCATCCGCTGCAGCCTGCCGCCACCGTGCAGGGCGCGCTCAAAGCCTATGATACGCTTCAGCAGATGTTGTGTGAGATAGGTGGCATGAGTCGTTTTACCCTTAATCCATATGCCGGCGCGCATGGCGAGCTTACGGGACTGCTTGTGATACGCGCCTATCATGAGAGTCGCGGTGATGTGAAGCGCACAAAGGTTATCGTACCTGACTCCGCTCACGGAACAAATCCCGCCAGCGCGGCCGTAGCCGGCCTTAAAGTGGTGGAGGTAAAGAGCCTTCCCGACGGCACGGTGGATGTAGAGGCTCTCGCTCCGCTTCTCGATGATACGGTGGCCGCTATGATGATGACTAATCCCAACACCACCGGAACATTTGAATCGTCGGTATCCGAAATCGCCCGCATGGTGCATGACTGCGGCGGACTGATGTATTACGACGGCGCAAACCTTAATCCGCTGCTCGGCGTGGCACGCCCCGGCGATATGGGTTTCGACGTGATGCACATAAATCTTCACAAGACATTCTCCACGCCTCACGGAGGCGGAGGCCCCGGCAGTGGGCCGGTGGGTGTGCGCAGCGGGCTCGAACAGTTTCTTCCATGCCCCCGTGTGGTGAAGGATGCGCAAGGTAAATATGACGTGGAGTGGGATGCCCCCGAATCATTAGGCAGGGTATCGTGCTTCCTTGGAAATTTCAGTGTCGAGCTGAAGGCTCTCGCCTATATACTTTCGCTCGGAGCGGAGGCCATCGCTATGGCCGGCCCCCTCGCCACGCTCAATGCCAATTATGTGAAGCACTCGCTGAAAGACCTGTATAAGGTGGCTATTGATCGCGTGTGCAAGCACGAATTTGTGTTTGACGGTCTGATCGACAAGTCTACAGGTGTCACCACCCTCGACGTTGCCAAGCGATTGCTTGACTACGGTTTCCATGCTCCTACAATCTACTTCCCGCTCCTTTTCCACGAGTCGCTGATGATAGAGCCTACCGAAACCGAGAGCATCGAGACACTCGACAACTTTATCTATGCCATGCGCGAGATTGCCCGCGAAGCCGTGGAGACCCCCGATGTGGTTAAACTCGCTCCGCTTTTCACTCCCGTAGGCCGTCCTGACGATACCAAGGCCGCCCTTAATCCCGTCACTTCTTTCTACGATCTATGATTTCATCAGATATAATCATCATCGGTGCAGGCCCGGGCGGCTATGAACTCGCCGCCCGGGAAGCTGCGCTCGGGAAAGATGTGGTGCTGATAGAGCGTGATAAAGCCGGTGGCACATGTCTTAACCGCGGCTGTATCCCCACCAAGGTACTTTGCCGCTCAGCTGAAGTGGCTGAGACCGTGAGAGAAGCATCAGCATTTGGCATTGACGCATCAGCTCCCGCTATTGATATTGCCACGGTCTACGCCCGCAAGGATGCCGTGGTGGATCAGCTCAGGACCGGAGTGGAGACACTTCTGGGAAAAGTCAACCGCGTGGCGGGATCGGCTTCTTTTACTCCCGACGGAAATGTAGCCGTGGAAGGTGAGATATACTCGGCGCCACGCATAGTGATCGCCACCGGTTCGGAGCCTGCACGGCTCGGCATAAAAGGCGTTGAGCTGACCATGACGAGCGACGACGTGCTCTCACGACCCGAATTGCCCGAGAGCGTGGTGATAATAGGCGGCGGTGTGATAGGTATGGAATTTGCTTCGGTTTATGCCTCATTCGGCGCGAAAGTCACCGTGATGGAATATTGCAAGGAAATCATTCCGCCTCTCGACAGTGAGGTTGCCAAGCGATTGCGCACGGCTATGAAGCGTCGCGGTGTAGATATTGCCACCGGTGCTCAGGTGACTGCGGTAAAGAAGGAAAATGACGGCAGACTTACCGTAAACTACACCGAGAAGGGTAAGGAAAAAGCGGTTACCGCTCAGTGGGTGATTTCGGCTACAGGTCGTCGCCCTGCAGTTCCTGACGGATTTACCGAGGCGGGCGGCGAGCTCGACGGGCGAGGTTTTATAAAGGTAAATGATGACTTTGCCACTTCCATCCCCGGGGTATACGCAATAGGTGACGTCAACGGCAAGTGCATGCTTGCTCATGCGGCTACGGCTCAGGGACTGAAACTTTCGGGTGAGGATATCGACCTCAATGTAATCCCGGCGGCAGTGTTCACCTCGCCCGAGTGTGCTATGGTGGGCTTGACCGAAGATGCGTGCCGAGAGGCCGGACTGGATTATGCAGTAAAGAAATCCACATTCCGCGCCAATGGCAAGGCGGTAGCTCTCGGAATGACCGACGGACTTGTAAAAGTGATAGTTGATAACGAATCGGGACTGATACTCGGCGCCCACATATGCGGCCCGCAGGCGGCAGTGCTCATTCAGGAAATCGCTACCGTGATGGCTGCAAAATTGCCCGCTACAGCGATAGTGAGGTCAATTCATCCGCATCCCACTCTTAACGAGGCTGTTCAAGCAGC
>JAIDSW010000314.1 GCA_029061025.1 Duncaniella sp. | reverse complement strand
AAGGTCACCCCGAGGCCGGAAAAGTCCGCTCCAACATCTTTGTGGTTGATACAAAGTGGCGAATCGACCATCGCTTCACGCTACGCAACGAGCTGCAATATCTTCAGACCCGCGACGATCAGCGCGACTGGCTTTACGGATTGGTTGAATTGTCGGTTGCACCTTATCTCATGGTGTCGGTATCAGATATGTGGAATTGCGGCGATACGGGCACGCACTATTACAATTTCGGCATCACGGGCAATTATAAGTCCAACCGTCTGCTTCTGAGCTACGGTCGTACACGTGCCGGATTCAACTGCTCGGGAGGTGTATGCCGTTATGTACCCGCCACCCGTGGATTCCAGATTTCTTATAACTATACGTTCTGATGACAACAATGAAAAAATCACTCATATTCTCACTTGCTGCCGCAGGACTCGTCATGGCCGGGTGCAATGAAATTCCTGCCGACGACCGTTATATACCGGTAGAAGCGGTGAAGGTAGAGCGCACCGTGCTTCTTGAGGACTTTACCGGGCAGGGATGTGTCAACTGTCCGGCCGCCCATAAGATTATCGAGGCACTCGAAGAACAGTATGGCAGCAGTTTTATTGCCGTAAGTATCCATGCCGGGCCGTTCGGAGTGTCGGTCGACAATAAGCGATATACCGGTCTGATGCAGAAGGAAGGACAGGAATATAATGACCGCTATGGAATAGTCGATTATCCCCAGGGTGTTCTCGACGGAACTCTTCCCGCACTCAATTCCGATCAATGGGCTGCCGCCGTTTACGAAGCCGTTCAGGTGAAGACTCCGGTGTCGATAGCGCTTTCATCGTCGCTCGATGGCGCTGACGTGAAGGTGAATTGCACGGTGAGTTCATCGGAATCAGTCGAAGGAAATCTGGTTTTGTGGATGGTAGAGTCGGGCATTGTAGCCCGTCAGGAAGACATCAACGAGGGTCGCATTCCCGATTATGTGCACAATAATGTGTTTCGCGCCTGTATCAACGGCCTTGACGGTGTGACCATGACCGCCACGCCGCTCGACGACTTTACGTGCAGCTACAGTATTCCCGTAAAAAATACCGACACGGAGAAATGGAATGTAGACAATCTCTCCGTAGTGGCCTTCGTAAAGACATCTGCCGGTATAATTCAGGCAGCATCCACTCAAGTAATTAAATGACTAAACAATAAAGGATTATGAAGAAACTTTTACTCATTCTTTCGTTTATGGCTCTGGTGCAGTATGCCGGCGCTATCGAGCTCTCTTTCTGGATCGGTGATAAGAAAATCGCTCCCGGCGAGACCGTACAGTTCAACGACATCGTTGTGGATGACTACGGCACGTGGAAAGAAGTCACCATGAAACCTATGCTTTATCTTCAGTCAAATATCTATTCGTCAGACGTAAAGCTCACCGCTACCTGCACGAGCGGACAGGAAGTGCAGATATGCACCAACGGAAAGTGCCGCAAGGGCGCAACTATTGTGGTTGACGATTTTACGCTTCAGACTAATCAGAAGTTTGATATCGGTTTCGACTACATAGCCGAGCTCGATAAAGACGAGGCTATTCCTACAGTAGTCACCACCATCGAGGCTGAGGAAACTACCACCCCCGGCAGCCGAGTGCAGTTTGTGATAGAGATGAGCGAAAAAGGCGCATCGATTTCCGAGATCAGGACGGCCGATTCGCTCAAAGCCGTTGACGGCGGTTTGGCTTATAATGCTGAAGGCACCACCCGTCTGTACGTGACCAACATTCTCGGCGTAAACGTATGCAACCGTGAGGTATCGGGCGAAGGCATCGTTACGCTTCCCAAGGGTCTTTATGTGTATCGTTTCGGTAACAAGACCGGTAAAATCTATGTGAAATAATAAATCTATCATATAATAAATGATGAAAAAGCAATTAATCGCTCTTGCCGTAATCATAAGCGGCATTACAGCATCGGCCGTGGACTTCTCCACATCATTGAAGAAGCTACCGCCCGTAAACGACTCACGATTTACAGCGGTAGAAGCTCCCGCAAATGTCGCTCCTTTCAAAGCGCCTGCCAAGGCGGAAGCCGCCGGAGAAGAGGATATTTTCTATACACTTGCCGGTTCGCCTTATTCTGCATTCTCGCTCAATGGCCAGGCTCCCGGCGTGCAGCTTGCCATGGCATTCCAGATTGACCCATCATTTCTGAGCGGCCTTACCGACGGAGAGATCACCGGTATCTCTTATTATACCGGATGTGAATCCAATAATCAGAACATCAATAAGATTACGAAGGCTCATGTGTTTATCACCGATGACCTTACCGCGAAGGAGTTTCTATATACTCAGGATGTCGACGCTCCCGCCACAGGATTTACGCAGGTAAATGTCACACTCGACGAGCCGTTTAAGATTCCCGCCGACAAAAAGATCTATTGCGGTGTATATTTCAATTTCAACTCTGAGAACAATGCCGCCCTCGTGGTGGACGGCGCCGCTCACCTTAACGATCTTGGCGGATGGTATGCCTTCCGTCAAAGCTCCACTCAAAGCTGGAGTTGGATGAATGCCACCAATGATGTTGGCTTCATGACACTCGGAGCCACATTACGCGCTGCCGCTTTCCCTGAAAACAGTGTGTCACTCGTGGCTATCGACGGCCAGCCTGTGGCCTACGAAGGTGAGGCATTTACATTCCAGTTCCTGCTTCAGAATACCGGTGTGAATCCGGTAAAGAATGTAACGGTCAATATGGGTGTTGACTCCGAGGAGTTGCTGACTCAGACGTTTGGTTTTAACCAGCCTCTTGAATTAAATCAGCTCCTTATCGGTACCATTAACCAGTATGGTGCCAAAAATGCCGCCAAGAGCGCCAATATGAAATTTGATGTCGTGGCTGTCAACGGCGAGACCAATACCTCGGTAAATGGAGAGGGCAGTTATCCAATGGTAATTGTCCCTCAGGGCAAAGGCCTTGACCGTAACGTGGTGATCGAGGAATTTACAAGTACTTCATGTACAGGATGCCCGGTGGGTTATACCTCGATGGAGATGATTCACGAGAAGTATACCGACGGTACTGTAATTCCTGTGTGCATCCACGTAAATGTGCCCGGACGCGATCCGATGACCGTGGGATCTTACAACAGTGTATTCACTTATTATGGAGGAGGCTCGGTGCCCAGTGCCACCGTCAACCGCACATTTACTCAATATCCCATTTACGAGGATCTCGTAGAGATAGTGGAGGAAATGAGAGAACTCCCCGGTATCGCGGCTGTATCGGCCGACGCCTCGATCGAAGACGGTACACGCAATATTACAGTCAACACCAAGACGACTTTCTCGTTTGATTATACCGACGGCGATCAGAATTTCATTCTTGCTTATGGTATAACCGAAGATAATGTTGGACCTTATACCCAGCAAAACGGTTATTCAGGCGAAAATATGCAGGTACCCGGCGGATGGCAAAACCAGCCCGCTACCGTTCAGCTTATCTACAACGATGTTGCACGCCAGCTTGACCGTTTCTCAGGTGTTCCCGGAAGTATCCCTGCAGAAATCGCCAACGGTGAGGAATATGACTTCAGCCACACATTCGCAGTGGTCAATGCAGTTAATGACCTCAGCAAAATCAGTGTTGTGGTATACCTTATCAACCGCAAAACAGGCGCCATCGAAAATGCCTGCGTGGTAAAGGATATAAAGATGAATGACAGCGGTATCGATTCCGTCATTGCCGACGATAACGAGGCTCCCGTGGAATACTTCAATCTCCAGGGTATCCGTGTCAGCGATCCCGCCGCAGGTCTCTACATCCGCCGTCAGGGCAACAACGTAACGAAAGTGCTTGTGCGCTGAAAAGCGTCAGCTCCCGCATAATTACCGCAGTCCGGTCTGCCCCGTGCAGTCACCGGACTGCGCTGTTTTATTTATAAAATTTAACTTACCAAGTGTAAAATATTGGCAAATAATTGGTTGGTATATCGAATGTTTTTGTTAATTTTGCAGCTAAATTTGCACACTTTATATATAAAGCTGAAAAGACACTATTTTTTATGAATCCAATCAAAAAAACCATCGAGCTGCCTGATGGCCGCGTGATTACCCTTGAGACGGGTAAGCTGGCCAAGCAAGCCGATGGAGCGGTAGAACTCCGCATGGGTAACACCATGCTTCTTGCAACAGTAGTTACGGCCAAGGAGGCCGGCGAAGGGGTTGACTTCATGCCCCTTCAGGTAGAGTATAAAGAAAAATTCTCGTCCAACGGACGTTTCCCCGGCGGTTTTCTCAAGCGTGAAGGCCGCGCGAGCGATTATGAAATCCTTACCTCGCGCCTTGTCGACCGTGTGCTCCGCCCTCTGTTCCCCTCTAATTACCATGCCGATACATTCGTGCAGGTGACCATGTATTCAAGCGACGGCGTGGATATGCCCGACGCTCTTGCCGGTCTTGCAGCATCGGCTGCGCTCGCTGTAAGCGACATCCCTTTCAACGGTCCTATCTCTGAGGTGAGAGTGGCCCGTGTGGATGGCGAATTTATCATCGATCCTACTTTCGAGCAGGTTGAGAAGGCTGACATGGAACTTATGGTGGGAGCTACCTACGATAATATCATGATGGTTGAAGGCGAGATGAATGAGGTTTCGGAAGCCGATCTTCTCGCAGCTCTTCGTGCTGCTCACGATGCAATCAAGGTTCAGTGCAAGGCTCAGATGGAACTTGCCGAGGAAGTGGGCTCAACTGTGAAGCGCGAATATTGCCATGAGAATAACGACGAGGCTCTCCGTCAGGATGTACACGACAAGTGCTACGACAAGGCTTATGCCGTAGCCAAAGCCGGTTCGGCCGACAAGCACTGGCGTCAGGAAAGCTTCGACAAGATATGCGAGGAATATATCGAATCACTCCCCGAAGAGGAGCGCGATGAGAAAGCTCCTCTGGTGAAGCGTTACTATCACGATGTGGAGAAAGAGGCCGTGCGCCGCTGCATCCTCGACGAAGGTATCCGTCTCGACGGACGCAAGACCACCGAAATCCGTCCTATCTGGTGTGAGGTCGATTATCTTCCCGGCCCTCACGGATCGGCCGTGTTTACCCGTGGCGAGACTCAGTCGCTCTCTACCGTAACACTCGGTACCAAGCTCGACGAGAAGATACTCGACGATGTGCTCAACCAGGGTCGCGAGCGTTTCCTCCTTCACTATAACTTCCCTCCCTTCTCTACCGGCGAAGCCAAGCCCGTGCGTGGCGTAGGCCGTCGTGAGGTAGGTCACGGTAACCTTGCTCATCGTGCACTCAAGCGCATGTTCCCCGAGGATTTCCCCTATGTATGCCGCATCGTCAGCGATATTCTTGAGTCAAACGGCTCATCATCTATGGCTACCGTATGCGCCGGAACTCTCGCGCTTCTTGATGCCGGTGTAAAGATGAAGAAACCCGTCAGCGGTATCGCCATGGGTCTTATCACCGATACCGAGAGCCCAAAATACGCTATCCTTTCCGATATTCTCGGCGACGAGGATCATCTGGGAGATATGGACTTCAAGGTGACAGGTACTGTCGACGGTATCACAGCTACTCAGATGGACATCAAGTGCGACGGTCTGAGCTACGAGATTCTCGAGAAGGCACTCCTTCAGGCTCGCGACGGTCGTCTGCACATCCTTGAGAAGATTAAAGAAACCATTCCCGCTCCCCGCGAAGATTACAAACCCCACGTGCCCCGCATCGTCACCATGCTCATTCCCAAGGAGCTTATCGGTGCTGTCATTGGCCCGGGCGGAAAGATCATCCAGGGTATTCAGGAGGCTTCGGGTGCTACCGTTTCGATCGACGAGATTCCCGAAGGCGGATATATCGAAGTGGCTGCCGCCAACAAGCCCGCTATCGACAAGGCTCTCGAGATGATCAATGCCATCGTGGAACTTCCCGAGGAGGGCAAGGTATATCACGGCAAGGTTCGCTCGATACTCGAATTCGGCGCGTTTGTAGAATTCATGCCCAACCGTGACGGTCTGCTCCACATCTCTGAGATCTCATGGGATCGTCTTGAGAATATGGAAGCATCGGGTCTCAAGGAAGGTGACGAACTCGAGGTTAAGCTCATTGAAATCGACAAAAAGACCGGCAAATACCGTCTGTCGATGCGTGCGCTCCAGCCCAAGCCCGAAGGCTACGTTGAGCGTGAGCGCGCTCCCCGCCGCGAAGGCGACCGTCCCCGTGGTCCCCGTCGTGAAGGTGACCGTCCCCGCGGTCCTCGTCGCGAAGGCGGCAACGGCGGCAACAAAGGTCCCCGCAACTGATAATCAGTGAAGCGCCCGGTAAGGCGCCACTCAATAGTCATCTCCCGCGTCACATCTGATGCGGGAGAATTTTTGTATTTAACCATATTATGTGCATTTTAAAGTAAATTATATGTAGCGGCCGGGCTTTTTTCAATATTTATTTTGTTATTTCATCGAAATGAGGTAAATTTGCCTTACATCGATTCTAAACGAAAATATTGATCAATCTAAATTAAATAAAGACATGGAAAACCAAGAACTCCTGAAGGAAGTTACGGCCAAAGCCCAGGTGTGGCTCGGCCCGGCTTATGATGAAGAAACACGTGCGGAAGTAAAGCGTATGCTTGACGCCGAGGATAAGACTGACCTTATCGAGTCGTTTTACCGCGACCTCGAATTCGGTACCGGCGGTCTCCGCGGTATCATGGGTGCAGGTTCCAACCGCATGAATATCTATACTGTAGGCGCTGCTACCCAGGGCCTCGCCAATTATCTCAAGGAGAATTTCAAAGATCTTCCCCAGATTAAGGTAGTGGTGGGTCATGACGTACGCAACAATTCTCGCAAGTTTGCAGAAATCGTAGCCGATATTTTCTCGGCCAACGGTATCAAGGTATATCTTTTCGACAGCTTCCGTCCCACGCCCGAACTTTCGTATGCTATCCGTCATCTCGGTTGCCAGAGTGGTGTGAACATCACTGCTTCTCACAACCCCAAGATTTACAATGGCTACAAGGCTTACTGGGAAGACGGCGCGCAGATCATCGCTCCCCACGATGTTAATATCATCGACCATGTTAACCGTATCAAGGGCGTTGAGGAAATCAAGTTTGAGGGCAACCAGGATCTCATCGAGATCATCGGCGACAAGATCGATGCCGATTACCTCGAAGCTATCAAGGGTCTCTCGCTCAGCCCCGATGTGATTGAGAAATACAAGGATCTCAAGATCGTCTATACTCCCATCCACGGTACAGGTGTAAAGTTGATTCCCGAGTCGCTCCGCAACTACGGCTTCACCAATATCATCCACGTTGACGCTCAGGATGTTCCCTCAGGCGAGTTCCCCACCGTTGATTCACCCAACCCCGAGAATCCTTCGGCTATGGCTATGGCTATCGCCAAGGCTAAGGAGGTGAATGCCGACATCGTTATGGCTTCTGACCCCGATGCGGACCGTATCGGTTGCGTTATCCGCGACAACAACGGCGAATATGTGCTTCTCAACGGTAACCAGATCGTGATGATTCTTCTCAACTACATCATCACCCGTAACAAGGAACTCGGCCGTCTGAAAGGCAACGAATTTATCGTCAAGACCATCGTTACCACCGAAACTATCAAGGCTATAGCCGAGAAG
>JAIDSW010000313.1 GCA_029061025.1 Duncaniella sp. | reverse complement strand
TGAGAAAGATGCCATGAAACTTGCGCGGCACACTATCTATGCTCTGAAAGAGGATGTGGATTTTGAGGAAAACACCGATGGCGACGGATTTTATGCCGAGGATATGATCGGTTATAATGTGTCTGACACGGAAGCCGGCGTGATTGGAGAGATTACCGGAGTCAATGATATGACCGATAATATTCTTTTTATCGTAACCCGCCCTGACGGCAGCGAAGTTTTCATACCCGTGGCTGAAGAAATGATACTGGAAATTGACCCCGGTACAAAAAATTGCCTTATGAATCTCCCTCAGGGATTGCTTGAACTATAACACGATTTGACTATGAATGAATTTGATGAAAATGCGGCCGCTCGCTTCATAAATGCCTCGCTCGATAAAAAATTCGGGCACACCTATCCCGACGATGAGATAATCAATATCATTGATATGATATGGGATTGGTATGACGACAATGGATTCACCGACATTGATTTCGATGATGAAGCCGAAGAAGATGAAAATGCCGTCGCTGAAAGAATCACGGCTTACGTAAAAAAGCTGCTTGCCAAGGATACGGAGTCGCCCGTGGAAGCCGATCATATCCGTGCTATAGTTGATGCCGAGATAGAATACGAAAACTCTCTTGACCCGTTGGCATGAGACTTCTTGTTGCCATATTACTGTCGCTTTCCTTTGCATTCGTAATGTCAGGGAAAGGCGGTCATGATGATCCCTACAAGGACTACGACGAAGTCCTGTTCATGGATCTCGACCTCGACTCCAACCTCATGCTTCCGGCAGTGGATAAAAAAGGTCATCCCGGAGTAACATCCTACATAAATCGCGTAGCTACCGACTTGGCCAAGCAAAAATTTACGGTCGATCTTCTGCGCGACGACGAAGTCATATTGGTCACCGTGCCATCCGACGAGTTGTTTCTGCCTAACGATACTCTCCTCAGCCCCGGCGCAGTAACGCGACTCTCCCCTATCATCAGACTGCTTAATCCGGGCGACATGTTTAAAGTCGTCTATGGCGTGCATACTGACAATACCGGATCGGAGTTTTACAACATGGAACTTGCCCATAAGCGCAACGGATCTATCTACGACTATCTGCTCGACACGGTCAACGATGATCAGATAGTGATTCCATATGAATACGGCGACACCGCTCCGATTGAATCCAACAATACCCGGCGCGGACGTCAGGCCAACCGACGGATAGAATTTTACCTTATCCCCGGCCCCCGCATGATCACCCTCGCCCGCGAAGGCAAACTTAAATGACAGAAACCCGCACCTGTCATGAGCCGTAAAAGCATTGATATCGCCGTAATAATTGTAATGGCCCTCATTACAATTCTTTCCGCAGCCATGGCATTGGCCTTATATGACCGTACACTTGCCGAGTGGTGGCATATTGCATTCATATGTATTCTGCCGGCAATTCCTTCAGGATATGCTATGAGAAAAGTGTTCTCGAAGGCTATGGGATGGTCATCACAGTCATTATGCGCTCTCGCCTCCTCGGCCATTGTTTTTCTCATATTTTCAGGCATCTATTATTCCGCCAATTATTATGGTGCCGACGGCGATTCACGCCGCGATTTACCGGTGGAAGTTACCGCCAAGTTTTCGGAAGAGCACTACCGATCCAAACGGGTAGCACGCAACCGTTATACCCGCGGAGAAAAATATATGGTATATAAAATTGAAATTCTCCTGCCCGACGGTCGACAAAAGAAACTTGACGTGCCTTTCAATACTTATAAAAATGCCCGTGTAGGACAAGACATCAATCTGTCGGTTGAGGACGGACTGCTCGGCAGCCCGGTGATCAGGAATATCGGCTTCCCGATACGAAAATATCGTCCGGCTTAATAATCTTGCAAAAAGTGATAAATGATGACATCTATTAATCATAACCTGAGGAAATCTGCGATAGTGTGCCTGCTGACTGTTGCATCGCTGAATCTCAGCGC
>JAIDSW010000312.1 GCA_029061025.1 Duncaniella sp. | reverse complement strand
CTGACGGGGTCACCGGCCAGAGCGTCGGCCCACGCCGGCGCTACCGTTTCGCGGCTTGCGAGACCACAAGCGTTGTTGTGCTTGAGGATAGCGAAAGTGGTGGTGTCGAACTCCGAGATCAGCGACACGGCGGCGTCGATGTCGAGAAGATTGTTGTAAGAAATCTCCTTACCGTGGATCTGCTCGAAAAGAGCGTCGAAATCGCCGTAGAAAGTACCGCGCTGATGGGGATTCTCGCCGTAGCGCATCTTCTTGGCCGAGTTGATGGCCACGCGCAGGTCGGCAGGAGTGGGATCCTCGTCGAGCGAGGCGAAGTAGTTGAAGATGGCGGTGTCGTAGCCCGACGATACGGCAAACGCACGGGCGGCGAAGCGGCGGCGGTCGTCGAGAGTCGAAGCGACACCGTTGACCTTGAGCATATCGCGGAGCATGGCATATTCAGCCTTGGAGGGCACGATAACCACATCGGCGAAATTCTTTGCGGCGGCGCGTATGAGCGAGATGCCGCCTATATCGATTTTCTCGATGATGTCGGCCTGCGACGCACCCGAAGCCACAGTAGCCTCGAAGGGATAAAGGTCAACGATCACCAGATCTATTTCGGGAATCTCATACTGAGCTATCTGAGTGCGGTCGCCCTCGTTGTCGCGGCGGTTGAGGATACCGCCGAACACCTTGGGATGGAGTGTCTTGACACGGCCGCCCAAAATCGAAGGATAGCCTGTAAGATCCTCCACCGCCTCGCATTCATAACCGAGGCTTTCGATAAACGAGCGGGTACCTCCTGTGGAGAGGAACTTCACACCGCCGGCGTTGAGCAGACTGAGGATTTCGTCCAGTCCGTCCTTGTGATATACTGAAATAAGAGCTGTCTTGATTGGTCTTGTTACTGACATCGGAAGGTTCTGATTAGATGTTTTATTATTAGAGCACAAAATTACGAAAAAAATATCAGCGACCCACGCACTAATTATCAAAAATATCTTCGCAAAATAAAAAATTTCTTTACTTTTCCCCTCTCCCCCCGAAACTCACAATTTTTCCCACCCCAAGACAAAATCTCGACCACGCCGTCAACTCAGTTATGGCAGTATAATTTTCGCGGATAATTCCTACCACAATTTAATGAGCCGGAATATTACCTAAAAATCAGGTTAAATTTTCACTAATAATTAGTAAAAAACACCTCGAAATACACAACTTTCACAACCGCCTGATTAACTGCATATTAACAAAATACTGCCGTTTTTCCAATAGATTTTCTTCATTTTTTGCCGCTTTTCCAACATGTTTTTGCCAAAATTTGCCGCTTTTCCAATAAGGATTATTAAAAGTAGCGGCGCCGGCATGGCCTTGACTCATTTGAAATCAAAGCCTTGCGGGCGCCATTTGAATATTTTACAGGATTATATCTCCTGTTTTCAGAATTTGTAATAATCCAGCACGGATTTGGCGACCAGGCGGCGGTTGTTTTCATCTGACAGCAGACCCTGGTATGTAAGGATTTTGTCGAGAATCTCGATGTGCTTGCCGCGGTCGTGTTCCCCGTTATCCCAATTTTTAATACATTTCAGTATGTCATCCTTATGCGCTATGATCGTCTCGGTATACAGTTCGGAATAGGCTTTGAATTCATCAGTGTTGACATTAAATGCGGCAGGGTCAAAGAGGATGGTGGCGTATTCAATCACTTCGGCCTTTTTATAGAAATTTTCATATTCCTCATAGTAGTCTTTCGGATAATATCCTTGCTTATAAAACTGCGGGCCACGGACCAGCCCTATAAGATGACTGATCGACTGCTTGATGCCTTCGATATAGATTTTCTCTTTGTCGTCGAGAGATTTCAGGATCAGTTTATCCTTTCGCTCACCAAGTCTTAAATGTTTGCTTAGAGCGATGTTAAACAAGCCGCATCCTTCATATAACGCTTTATAGCCTTTGCCATACTCATGACGCGATTCTACTCCATCGGCATACTCCGATAGCTTTGACTCCAGAAACAGTATTTTCTTTTCATCGACTGAAATAAGGGCCACGTCGACACATGACGGACGGCTGATTACCTTATTTCTCACCTCAAAGAAGCATCTATAATATCGCTCGCCGTTAATAGTCAGATATTTTGACTTATCAGTGTTACCAAAAAGCGGATAAAACGTAAGCAGGCTGAGAAGCGCCGAGGAAATCAATGAGTTGACATCACTCGACTCGTTGCCTTGTCCCTGCGTGGCGATATTGAATGCTTCGTAAAAAACCTCGCGGTCATTTTCGGGGATCGAAAACAGATCGGCAAATTCACGTGCATGTAAGGTCTCGTAACGCTTCTCGTCAAAGAAAAGCGGTTTTCCACTTTTGGAGGGATAAGTTTTTTCCAGTCCTTTTTTCAATTCGTCGGCTAATGTAGTCATAATTAATTAGATATAAAGTTGGTAATAAGTTGTCAATATGTTAATTGCGGCTGATCGCCTCTTTAATACTCAGCTTGATCCAGCAGACGGCATAGGGAAGAAATCGGAATCCGCAAGCCGGGTCATACTTGCGCGCGGCATGGATCAGCCCGATGTTGCCCTCGTCGATAAGCTTGTCCAACGGATACTCGGCCGACGCATATCTCTTCGCTATCAACTTCACAAAGCGGCGATAACACACCGTCAGCCTCTCCTTGGCTTCCTCACAATCAGCATCGGCTTGACTGATCTTCTTCACCAAAGCCATCTCTTCCTCTATCGAAATTAATTCGTCAGGATGATAACGGAGGGGCTGCTCGTCAGTATTCAATATGAGCACCTTTTTACCATGCTCAAGCGACACTGCGATTTCATCAGTCACAGGCCGTTCATTATTGCCCGAGGTGAACGCGACAAGTAAATCAGAATCCTCAATCAAATCCCTGTTCCGGCTCAGCCGCGCCTCAGCATCATTCCCGGCAAGGTTATATGTTGACACAGGTATGGAAAACTTCCCGGCATAAGTCTTGGCATACTCATTAAGAAGCGTCTGCCCGCCGGTGATGCAGATTTCCGTTAATTGATTGTTACGGAAATTTCTGCGAAACAGCACTTCCCAATCACGATAGGTAACGGTGGGACCCACAGCCCCGATTATAGCAACTTTCATAGGCAAAAAAAATATTGGTTACTATATATATTATACGATCGAAATTTCTGGGATTTGTACTTTTTTGTTAAAATTTCAGTGTCGAAGCATCGAAATTTCCGATCAGCCCGCCACATCTCACTTAATCTCAATCAGTTCTGCGTTAATTATTTTTAACTTTACATATTTTAACAATCGTATTTTCAAGCCATTTTCCACCCCTGATCGCGGCATCACCTCCCTGCATGATTATCATAAAAAAAGAAAGAGCGCGGGAATCTGTTTCAGTTACCGTCCTACACCTTGAGGCTTCTCGCATTGCCCTATCTAAGTCGGACGGCAACGCAGAAGCCCACGCCAGTATATGCAACTATTGCTCCCGACGCTATTCCATCGTCGGAATAACGAGTCGGAAACAGGATATTACATACCTACGGGCATCTATCGTTGCCCGAACCTTGACTTAGATAGAAATTTTGCGAGAATTTCAAGGCGTCAAGAATCAGCGCGGATAAACGCTATCAATAAAATTTGACGGAATGCGCAGTAGCATTCCTCAGGATGAAATCAACCGCACCTCCGCGCGGTATCAAAATTCGCCCCGTATTCGCAAAAATACTAATTATTAGCGATATAACAAAAATACAGAGGAATAATCGCCCGTTTTCTGCAAAAAGTCAGAGGAATCAGTTGGCTTGGGGCATCAAAAAAAGCAGCTGCCGCTGGGGTGGCAACTGCTTTTGAGGGTATAGCGTGATGATTGATTACACGTAGCCGCGGATGATGCCGCGCTTGGAGTCGCGGACTAACATGATGATTTATTCAATTATCCGTAAAGGCATCCGGAATGGCCGTTATGCGTGAGTCTCCCGATGGCATAGATAGGGATAATTGAAATTGTGATTTCGGTTTCTTCTGACGTCTTGTAGGAGAGCAAACCGAAATTTTCGAGCGATGTCCTTATCCCTTCTTGCAGACCTTTATTTTCTATAAAGAATCTAAGAGACTTCATTTTACCTGATGTCCCTGATTTAACTTCAATAGGAACGACCTGCATGGCTCTCGCTATCACGAAATCCACCTCTGAGGTACTCCCTCTCGAAATATTCTCCCAGTAATAAAGATCGTGGCGCGTACCCGGATCTGCCGATTTTATAAGTTCCCAACCGGCTATCATTTCGGCCAGGCCTCCCCTGTTGACGAGCTCCGATGCCGATGACGTCAATATTTCCGTAGTAACTTTATCTATTCCACCGAAGTTCAAGTCAAGAATACGAAGGAGTAAACCGGAATCAAGAAACTGATATTTGACAAACTTACCATTAGTCTCGGCTCCAAGAGGCATCCCGTTGGCAGCCGTTCGCTTGATTGGAGTGATCAACCCCGCGTCAGCGAGCATAGTCAGGGCTTGCTTAACTTCTTCAGGACGATACCCCCCCTGCACGTGAGAGAAAGTAAATTTCTTTCCGGTCTGAGCAATTACAGAATCGAGAGTGCTGCGAAGTAGTTGGGGATTTACTTTATCAGAATACTTAACAAAGTCATCGTAATAAGATTGCTGAATATCTTTCAACTCACCGGCCGATTCCTGATAGTCACGCGTTTCGACCCATGCTCTGACACTTGCGGGCATTCCTCCGATAATTATGTAGCTCCGAAAATGATTGATCAATTCCTTGTGTAACAATTCTTCAAGAGGTTTCTCCGGTGATGCCTCCCTTATCGCATCAATCCAACCTCTCTTATTCAGAGCTGCAAGAAACTCTTCAAATGAAAGCGGATACATAAACAACGATCTTATACGCCCTACGCCATAAGACGTAATGCGTTTCAACGCGAATTCAAGCAATGAGCCTGCTGCTATAACATGAAGCTCAGGATAATCCTCTTTGAAAAACCATAGGGATCTTAGAGCATCATCACATTCCTGAATCTCATCGAAAAAGAGCAGCGTTTCACCGGGCTTTACTCTGGTATTAAAAATCCTGCCGATTTCTGCTGCGATTTGCTTTACATCATGATTCCTGGAAAATACTTCTTTTAATTCGGGCCTTTTCTCAAAATTTACTTCAATAAAATTATTGAATTTCTGTCCTAAATGCCGTATCGAACTTGATTTGCCAACCTGTCGGGCGCCCCTCAAAAGGAGTTGTTTATGTCGTGGTTGATCTTTCCACAACAGAATTTGTGAATCAATTAGTCTTGGGATATATGTGATTTCTGATGTCATGGCGCAAAAATA
>JAIDSW010000311.1 GCA_029061025.1 Duncaniella sp. | reverse complement strand
GGATTAAGGGGAAAAGAGATTTTCTCTTTGGGTGAGGGCGGGTGATTTTGTCTTTGGGTGGGGAGAGGCAAGCAACCTATTTGGGTGGGGAGAGGCAAGCAGCTTATTCAAAATAAGCTCCTGCCCTCACCCAAAGACAAAATAATTTCTCTCAAGCTCCCCCTCAAGCCTAAAACCTCCTCTCCATCACCAAATCCCTCAAGCCTAAAACCTAAAACCTATAACCTAATCCCTAACCCCTAAAACCTAATACCTATCACCTATTTCCAAAAAAGTTACTATCTTTGTAGTTACAATGAGCGAAGAATTTGATATACACGGTGCAGCACTCGGCGAGGCCGGGCGTGAGGGCGATATAGAGCGTGCCCTGCGTCCGTCGCATTTCAGCGCGTTCAGCGGTCAGGATAAGATCGTGGAAAATCTGAAGGTATTTGTGGCGGCCGCACGCATGCGCGGCGAAGCTCTCGACCATCTGCTGCTTCACGGGCCTCCCGGCCTCGGCAAGACCACTCTGGCGCAGATTATCGCCACTGAGTTAGGCGTGAATTTCAAGATAACATCGGGACCGGTGCTCGACAAACCCGGCGACCTGGCGGGGATACTTACCTCGCTTGAGGAAAATGACGTGCTTTTCATCGACGAGATACACCGCCTCAGCCCAGTGGTGGAGGAGTATCTGTATTCGGCGATGGAGGATTACCGTATCGACATCATGATCGACAAGGGTCCCGGAGCGCGCACGGTGCAGCTCACGCTGTCGCCGTTCACACTCGTGGGAGCCACCACCCGAAGCGGACTGCTAACGTCGCCGTTGCGCGCGCGTTTCGGCATTAACTGTCATCTCGAGTATTATGACCACGAGGTACTTGAGCGTATCATCCTCCGCTCGGCTCATCTTCTGGGCATGAAGTGTACGGGCGAGGCCGCCCACGAGATAGCGATGCGCAGCCGAGGCACGCCCCGTATAGCCAACGCACTGCTGCGACGGGTGCGCGACTTCGCGCAGGTGAAGGGCTCGGGAAATATCGATATCGATATAGCCCGCTTCTCGCTCGAAGCACTGAATATCGACCGCTACGGACTTGACGAGATCGACAATAAGATCCTTACCACGATCATACGCAAGTTTGGCGGCGGCCCGGTGGGACTCAACACCATTGCCACGGCACTCGGCGAAGATCCCGGCACGATCGAGGATGTGTATGAGCCCTATCTGATCAAGGAGGGTTTCATCAACCGCACTCCCCGCGGACGCGAAGTGACGGCTCTTGCTTATACTCATTTAGGCATCAATCCGTCGGTGAAATACAATTCTCTGTTTGACGATGATATGTAATAACGGTGGAATTAGAGGCGGACGCGATGAATCGCGTCACTACTGAAAGATAATACAATCAATCATTTATGGCAGGTATACGCGGTCTTTTCAAAGACACGGCAATCTACGGAGTGAGCAGCATACTGGGACGGTTTCTCAACTGGTGTCTCGTGCCGCTCTACACCATCATGTTTCCGGCGGAGGAATATGGTATAGTCACATATATTTATTCGATAGTGGGCCTCGCGCTCATCATCCTCACCTACGGCATGGAGACGGGATTTTTCCGCTTCGCCAATCATGAGCGGTACCACGACGCTATGGAGGTGTACAGCACCGCTCTTGTGTCGCTCGCGGTGAGCTCCACGGCTTTTATTGCCGCCGTGCTCATATGGCTGCAACCCATCAGCGCCGCGCTCGACTGCGGCGCCCATGAGATATATGTGGCGATGATGGCCGTGACGGTGGGACTGGATGCGTTTACCTCGCTGCCGTTCTCATTTCTGCGCTACCGCAAGCGCCCCGTGCGGTTCGCCACTCTGCGCCTGGTGAATATCGGGCTCAACATAGGGCTGAATCTGTTTTTCATACTCCTATGCCCGTGGCTGTGGGAGCACGCGCCGGGATGGATAGCATGGTTCTATGACCCCGATTTCGGTATAGGCTACATATTCCTGAGCAACGTGGCCACTTCGGTGCTCAATCTGCTCCTGCTCATCCCCGAGCTGCGCGGATTCCGCTACCGCTTCAACGGCAAGCTGTGGCGCGAGATGATCGTGTACAGTTTTCCGCTGCTGGTGCTCGGAGTGGCGGGTATAATGAATCAGACCATCGACAAGATAATGTTTCCCTACCTTTACCCCACGCGCGACATGGCCATGGCCGAGCTCGGTATCTATGGCGCGAATTACAAGATAGCGATCGTGATGGTGATGTTCATTCAGGCATTCAGATTTGCCTACGAGCCGTTTATCTTCGCCCGTGCCCGCGAGCGCGGCGAGGACCGGCAGCAGAGCTACAGCGACGCCATGAAATATTTCGTGATATTCGCCATGGTGATATTCCTCGGGGTGATGTTTTATCTCGACATACTGCGCCACTTCATCTCGTCGGCCTATTTCTCGGGACTCAAAGTGGTGCCGGTGGTGATGATAGCCGAATTTTTCTTCGGGGTGTTCTATAACCTCTCGGTGTGGTACAAGGTCACCGATCAGACACAGTGGGGCACATGGTTTTCACTCACCGGACTCGCCGTGACCGTGGCGCTCAACCTCGCCCTCGTGCCCGTGATGGGCTATATGGGTTGTGCCATAGCGGCAGTGTGCTGCTACGGAGTCATGATGGTGGCAAGCTATGTGGTGGGACAGCGGCGGTATCCCATCGAGTATCACACGGGGCGACTGGCATTTTATTTCTTCCTCGCTCTCGCTTTCTACGGCCTTGCAGTCGTCACGGCCATACCCGGTCACGAGTGGCTGACGATGGCAATGCGCACACCGCTGCTGTTGATCTACATATGGATAGTGTTTCGCCGCGAGGGCATCACGCTCAGGTCGCTGATCAGAGGCTGATGTGGAGGGCGAAACGTATGCCTCCCTTGCAGGCGCCAGGATTGTCGCGGTAGGTGAGACGCCACACGTAGTCGATCCTGAACAGATTCAGTATATTATCGACGCCGAAAGCCGCCTCCATGTAGGGCAGCCAGCCTCGCATGCGCTGCACATGGGCCTCGGTCGGGAATCCGTAGAGCTCGGGATGTAGCGACGGGTCATTGCGGCTGCTGAGGTGACCCACAATGCCGTTAAACATTATCGATTCTCTCAGCTTCAGCTTTTTAAGCAGCGGAATGTAGTTGAAGATCACGCCGTTGGCCCAGTAGGTCATGCCCCATTGTGCATAAGTGTCGTTGATGAACTCCATGGGGTTGAGGCAGGCAAAACTTTCGGGCTGAAGCGTGTAGGATAGATTGGCGTTGGGTATCATGAGGTTGGGAAACGGCACTTTGCTCCACACGTGTCCTCCCTTGATCTTGGCGTCGATGGCGCCGAATGCCGAGAGCCAGAAGCGTTTCTGAAAACTGATTTCGGTGGCGTTGTAGTTAAATTTATTGCCGAGGAAGCCGCGCGGAGCCACGGTGTGGCTGATGGTGTAGACCGGTGCGTCGAAGTTGATACACTTGCGTGCGCCGCCGGGCTGCTGGTAAAATTTCTCGCCCGGGGCATAGCGAAGCTCCACCGTTGCCGATGTGATGCCATAGTGGCCGTGATGCCGGCCGTAACCGTCGATGAAATCTATATATGGCGAAGATTCCTGCCGCTCATGCTGCAGCTTCAGCTTGGTAGAGAAATTATTGCGCAGCTCCAGGGTGTATTCGAGCGAGGTGACGCGGTGATAGGTGATGAGGCGGTCGGCCATGCGGCTTATAGAGAGGATACCGTTGTCGGGGCTGGTGAAGAGATAATGTTGGCCGAGCTTGTCGACGTCATAAAGATGCGACAACCGTAGGGAGTGGACGGGAAACTCGCTGCGGTGATATTGCTTGTCGTTAAATGAGTATTCGACCACGCCGTTGTATTTCCACTTGCGATCCTTGAAACCGTAGGCGCCGTAGCCCTGCGCGAAAAGGCGTCGGAAAAGATTGGCCGTAGTCATGCCTCCGGCGCGTAGTCTGACCCCTTCGAGGTCGTTGTAGCTCACGGTGGAGAGCACAGGTCCGTAGTCGAAGCGCGACTTGCTGCCGGTGGAAATATATCCTCCAATCAGAATCTTGAGAATTTTTTCACCCCAGTAGTATAGCGGCACGTGCCGCATCTCGGTCACCATCGAGTCGACACGGGCGGTAGTGTTGCCGGCCACGCGGTCAAAGTCGGTCCAGAACGCATCTTCGCGGTTATACACGTCGGTGACACGTATTTCCCTGCCGAGGCGCTCGAATATCGACTGATCGGGCGCCGGATCGAAGTTGTGGCTTGAATAGTCGGTGGTGCGTCGCACGTAGATCGAGGGAGTACCCGGTACCAGACGTGCCTCCACCACCATATCGTCGCGCGTCTTTATGCGGGTGGAGTCAGGAGCGCGGGCGAAATCCTGGGTCACATATATCGCGTCGATGAAGTTGAGATTTATATCGCGGGGCACATGCAGAAGCACGCGGTTGATGAATCGGGTGGAATCGTTGATGTCGACATAGAGGCGGCCGGTGAAACCCTTGTTGAGCGGATTGCGGGGCACGAATGTAAGCTCGGCGCAGCGGAGGGTGTCGATTGTGACCGTATCGGTAAGATAGAATTTGTAGAAATCTGGCGCGATGGCCGAGAGCGGACTGACAAAGCGGTTTTGAAGCACGGTGACGTCGTTGGTATATATGTCGATTTCACGCATAACGTCCTCGTAGAACCGCTGCATGCTCTCCTCGTCGAGAAATCCGTCGATACCGGCATTGCGCATACCCCTCACCACCTCTTTCTCACCCTCCGAAGGGGAAGTGCGGCGGTAGACATCCGAGATTTTATCGCGCTTTATGAGATTTAGAATGGGCTTGCCGGTGACTTCGGACGTGTCGATATAGTTGCGCGTAAAGGCAAATCTGCCCGCGGGCTTCGTGGAGTCGCCGGCATTATATTCATTGTAAGCCCAGGTGATGGCTTCGTGTTTCGTATAGTTGTAATTTTCCTTGGTCAGCGGTGAGTGTAGGTCGCGGTCGCGGCGAATGCGGCGCATCATGTCCACGGCGGGATTGTTGCGCTTGGAGTATTTTTCCTTACGGGGCTTGATTATCACCTCGCTCAGCGCCACGCCGATAGGTGAGAGCTGTGGATTGAATTTCACGTCGGGCTGCGGTATCACTCCCCAGCGGCGTGTGTTGTAGCCCATGGCCGATACCTCCACCGAGTCAAAGCTGAGATTGGTGTGGATATCGAAGCGGCCTTTCTCGTCGGTGAGCTCGCCTCGGCCGGTGCCGATGAGAAACACGGTGGCATACTCCACCGGCTCACCCGTGACCGAATCGGTCACGACTCCGTGGA
>JAIDSW010000310.1 GCA_029061025.1 Duncaniella sp. | reverse complement strand
TTTAGCACTATAAATTTAATACTTTTATCGCTAATCACCAAATTTTCAATTACTTAATTTTCATCGAACTCACGTTACTATTATGACTTCCAATGAGGATTTCTTACAAATAAGTTGTGAAAGAAACCGAAAATTAAATCTCCCAAATGGGGCAGAAGATAGGAATATCAAATGTGGATATACTATGATTGATAATTTTCCGACATTTTTAATTATACATCCCGGCGGAAACGACTTTTTCATTCCAACAGATTCAAAAGTATGGATAAAATATATAAAGAAAGAATCTCTCGAGTCTCAAGAACTATATACTGATGAGTCATTCATCTATTGGCAATATGAAATAACTCCAAAAGGATTAATCCCTACAAATCAATTTACACCCTTGCCTCAATATTATAATGAAAATAAGCTATATCCATTGGAAGAAAGTACAAGGCTAGATAATGTGGAGATGATTATCATTAATAGATGACAAAATTAAATGCAATTGATTCCCTCAAATTTGTTGAATAATAATTTGATAGTAAAAAATTCCGCACAATAGATTTTTACTAATTATAGTTTCACATGCCATGCTTCCGGAGCTAGTTGCCTCGGGCTTGACGGTGTCGGCTTTTAAATTTCGGTGGTAGAATAACTACATTTTCGGGTGTTATATACTTGTAATTAGGCAAACATAACAACGTCGCCGCAGCGGGATTCATCGCGCTTGGCTATAACGGCTCAAATGCCTATATTTGCAAAAACGCTCCGATTATGAATCAATATATGCGATACGACAGTATCCGAATCCATTAACCATACATAAATACCGGTTATATCATCATGAAATATACAATCATATTTTTATCATTAATGTCTTTTGCGCTGTCGCTATCGGCACAGCGATATGAATACTCCGGATTCTCGTTTTATATTCCCCAGCCTGCGATAATTTACAACAGTAATTCCCTCAGCTACCCTAACGATAATGGTAAAATTTGTGCATTTCTTCACTCCAACCTGCTCAGGATAGCTTCCATTAATGAGCAGAGACGCAACGTCCACGATCTGTCACAAAGCGATAAGGAATTTATCCGTCTGATTGAGGTTATGTCGGATAAGGAATGTATTAACATAGGCAAGGGACATGGTTACGGATGGAATACTAAGGTAATGGATTTCCCCGATGATCGCGTAAAAGAAATTCAAGACTGGATTGAAAACTATTGTGAGGTGATTACAGTAGAGATAATCTCAGAAGCTCGAAGATTACTTGTGCCTGTATCGGCCGACGAAAATATCCGGCGTCTTAATGCACGCATAATCGCGCGCAAGGAATACCTCGATTCCCTAAGCGAATCAGGCGTGGCGCCGCGCATGTTACCCGACGATTTACAGAGCGCGCTTCGCAGAATCGACGAAAAGTTTGCCAATATCGCAATCCATTCGGTGTATCTTGACGAATATGAGAAAAATCAACTGAAAAAGCTGCTGCAACTCATCTGCGCCGACAGCATAGATGATGATTTTAACACATTAACGATCGACCGGCTGACGGAAATTCAAGAAAAGGTATTCAGATACACTCACTGAGCGGTGACGTGTTAACGCACGTGTTAATGATGGACGGGGGTGTTGCGCGACGGGGGATTTTTGCGTATCTTTGTAAGAAATTTACATTTTGACCTTATTTCGTATGCATCCTTTTGTCCATCTCCACGTACACAGTCAATATTCTCTCCTCGACGGACAGGCGTCGATTCCCTCTCTTGTCGATAAGGCGCTCGACGACGGGCAGCCCGGTCTGGCGCTGACCGACCACGGCAACATGTTTGGCGTAAAGGAGTTTTTCAATTACTTCAACAAGCTGTCAAAGAAATTCAAGGGCAAGGTGGCCGAGGCTCAGGAGAAACTCGATGCCGCCACTGACCCGGCCGAGCGCGAGGCGCTTGAGGCGGAGATTGCAAAATACAAGCGGAAGATGGCGTTCAAGCCCATATTCGGCTGCGAGATGTATGTGGCCAAGGGGAGCAAGCGTGAGCAGGCTGACCGCCGCGACACCGGCCGCCACCTGATAGTGCTCGCCAAGAATCTGAAAGGATACAAGAATCTGATAAAAATAGTGTCGGACGGCTTTACCGAAGGCTTCTATTCCCACCCCCGCACCGACCATGACTCTCTGGCGGCTCACCGCGAGGGTCTGATAGTGGCTTCGGCATGTCTGGGCGGCGAGATACCGCGCCATATCATCAACGGCGACCTCGACGAGGCCGAGAAGACTATGCTGTGGTATAAGGAGATATTCGGTGACGACTACTATGTGGAGATCCAGCGCCACCGCACCGATGCCCTCAACGCCAACACCGAGACCTATCAGGTGCAGGAGCGCGTGAACCCGGTGCTGATCGACCTGGCGCGCAAGCACGGCATCAAGATAATAGCCACCAACGACGTGCATTTCACCAACGAGGAGGATGCCGAGGCTCACGACCGACTGATATGTATCTCCACGGCCAATCTGCTCAACGACGTCAACCGCATGCACTACACCAAGCAGGAGTGGCTGAAGTCGACCCGGGAGATGAACGATATATTCCCCGACATACCCGAGGCGCTCGACAACACGCTCGACATTCTCGACAAGGTGGAGGTGTATTCGATCGACCACGCTCCCATCATGCCCTTTTTCGAGATACCCGAGGAATTCGGCACCGAGGAGGAATACCGATCGCGGCTCACGGAGCAGGATCTTTTCGACGAGTTCACCCGCGACGAAAACGGCAACGTGGTGCTCTCGCCCGAGGAAGCCGAGAAGAAAATCAAGAAGCTCGGCGGTTACGACAAGCTCTACCGCATAAAATTCGAGGCCGACTATCTGTCGAAACTCGCCTATGAGGGAGCCGCCCGCCGCTACGGCGACCCGCTCACGCCCGAGCTCAAGGAGCGCATCAACTTTGAGCTTTATATAATGAAGACGATGGGTTTCCCGGGCTACTTCCTTATAGTGCAGGACTTCATCAACGTCGCCCGCCATCAGTTGGGAGTGAGCGTAGGCCCCGGCCGAGGCTCTGCAGCCGGTTCGGTGGTGGCCTACTGCCTCGGCATCACGCAGGTCGACCCGATACGCTACGACCTGCTTTTCGAGCGCTTCCTCAACCCCGACCGTATCTCGCTGCCTGATATCGACGTGGATTTCGACGACGACGGCCGCGCCGAGGTTCTCCGCTACGTGACCGAGAAATACGGCGAGGACAAGGTGGCTCACATCATCACCTTCGGCACCATGGCCGCCAAGAGCGCCATCAAGGATGTGGCGCGTGTGGAGGACCTGCCGCTTCCCGAGAGCGACCGTCTGGCCAAGCTCGTACCGAAGCGCATGCCCGACGGCCCCGACGGAAAAACTCTCAAGACCAATCTTGCCAACTGCTACAAATATGTGCCCGAGTTTGCCGCCGAACTCGCCAGCTCCAATCCCAAGATCGTGGAGACGCTCGAATATGCGCGCCGCCTCGAAGGCAACGTGCGCAACACGGGCGTGCACGCCTGCGGCGTGATCATATGCCGCGACCCGATCACCGACTGGGTGCCCGTGTCGACAGCCGTGGACAAGAGCGGCGACCAGAAGGAGAAACTGATCGTGACCCAATATGAAGGCTCCATCATCGAGGACACAGGCCTCATCAAGATGGACTTCCTCGGACTCAAGACTCTCTCTATCATAAAGGAAGCCGTGGCCAATATCAAGATGACCACCGGTAAGGACATCGACATCGACACAATCGACATCACTGACCCCGCCACATATAAACTATATTGCGAAGGACGCACCACGGGTACATTCCAGTTTGAATCGGCCGGTATGCAGAAATATCTGCGCGAGCTCCAGCCGTCGACATTCGAGGACCTCATAGCCATGAACGCCCTCTACCGTCCCGGCCCTATGGACTATATACCCGACTTCATCGCCCGCAAGCACGGTATAAAGCCCATCGAGTACGACATTCCCGTCATGGAGAAGTATCTCAAGGACACCTATGGCGTCACGGTATACCAGGAGCAGGTCATGCTCCTGTCACGACTGCTGGCCAACTTCACCCGCGGCCAGAGCGACACTCTCCGCAAGGCGATGGGTAAGAAGCTCATCGACAAGATGAACGAGCTTGAGACTCTGTTTATCGAAGGAGGCACGGCCAACGGCCATGACCCCAAGGTGCTGGGCAAGATATGGGAGGACTGGAAGAAATTCGCCTCATATGCCTTCAACAAATCTCACGCCACCTGCTACAGCTGGGTGGCATTCCAGACCGCATGGCTTAAAGCCAACTATCCGGCTGAATACATGGCGGCGGTGCTGTCGCGCAACCGCAGCGATATCACCAAACTCACCGGCTTCATGGACGAGTGCAAGCGCATGCGCATAGCCGTGAAGGGTCCCGACGTAAATGAATCGGTCAACAACTTCGGTGTCAACTCCCGCGGCGATATACGATTCGGTCTCGCCGCCATCAAGGGCGTGGGCGAAAACGTGGTAAAGGCCATCATCGACGAGCGCGAGGCCAACGGCCCGTATGAAAACATCTACGATTTCGTGGAGCGCGTGCCTTCGGGCATCATCAACCGCCGCGTATTCGAGAATCTGGCGCTCGCCGGGGCATTTGACTGCTTCAAGGAAGTGAAACGCGAGGATCTCATGGCTCAGAACACCCGCGGCGAAACCTATTCCGAAATACTCATGCGCTACGGGCAGGCTTACCAGGCCGACAAAATGAAATCGGCCGCCTCGCTCTTCGGCGACGACACGGAACTTGCCACCGCAGGCCGCCCCGAGCCCGCCGTAGCCGTGGAATGGGCGCTCTCGGAGCGTCTTGAAAAGGAGCGCGAGCTCGTGGGCATGTATCTTTCGGCCCATCCGCTCGATCCTTTCTACATGGAGCTGACATTCGGCACCGAATGTACCCTGAAAGGCTATCTCGACTTCGAGCCTGTAGAGAATGTGGAACTCACATTCGGCGGCATGGTGGTCGACTTCATCTCACGCCCCGCCCGCAACGGCGGCAACTTCGGAATACTCAAAATCGAGGATTATACCGGCTCGGCCGAATTCCGCCTCTTCGGCCAGCAATACATCGATTTCCATAAATTCGGCGTGAAAGGCACGATGGTGCTCGTGACCGGAAAATATCAGCGACGCTTCGCCAATTCCGACCTCAACTTCAACATCACCAACATACGCCTGCTCGACGAGGTAAAGGGCACTCTGATCCACAACATCACCATCGACCTGCCCACCGACAAGCTCACCCGCCATCTGTGTGACCTCATCGCCGGCTATCTCCAGCCCGGCGCACCGGGCGGAGAATTGAGTTTCCGCATGTTTGACCCGAAGATCAACCGCTCCTTCACGATGCAGGCCGGAGTGCGCATCCCCATCACCCGCGCCCTCGTCGACACGCTCACTCAGGAAGACATCTCATTTTCCGTCAACGGCCGCCGGCCGCCGGTGCTTGAGGAAGCATCATGATACTACACGTCCCGGGGCGCGGTGGTGGAATTGCGTCCCGGGACGGTAAACAAAATTTAATGAAAAACAAAAGTGTATTCGGAGTGTATCAAGTCTTATTTCAGCTTGTCGGCGAGATTGGCAGCCGCTCCGGCAATGGAGTCGAGGGCTGATGCAGCGCCTTGACGCACCTTGTCGATTACGGGAGCAGCTTTCTCCTTGAGGTTGTCGACCTGATCGGAGATTGCCGACTGAACCGATGCCGCTTTGTCGGCCAGCGTGGCCTGCACGCTCTGAGCCTTGTCGGCTAAAGTTGTCTGTACTTCCTCAGCCTTTTCAGCGAGGGCTTCTTTATCGGCCTCAAGTTCGGCCTTTGCGGCTACTTCACCGGCTTGCGCCGATACTTGTGCGGCTTCTTTTGAGAGGTCGGCTGCGCCTTTGGCTACAGCAGCGGGATCGATTACGTTCATAGTCTGTAAGTTTTAATTTTTGTTCTTATGACTATATAACGTCTCGTCAGGGCAATTTGTTCACCCCGCCGTCAGATTCTTTCCAGCACCGTCTCCACAAGGTCGCGCACGGCATTCTTATAATTCGGTCTTGCCTCGTGAGCCATACGGTTGGCTATGATGGAGCACACGGTCATGCAGCGGTGTCCCATCAGTCGGCCAAGTCCTTGCAGGGGAGCCGATTCCATCTCATAGTTGGTGATGGGGCGACCGTGGTAGCGGAATTGCTCGATGCGCGAGTTGAGATCGGGATTGGCAAGGGCAAGACGGAGCTCACGACCCTGCGGGCCATAGAATCCCACGGCAGATATAGTGCAACCGCGCACCATATCATCGCGCCCTATCTGATTTACGAGTTCCTCGTCGGCCTTCACGAAATAGGGTTTGGCCCACAGGGGATTCCACCCTACGGCATCACAGAAAGCACGCTCCATGTCGAGGTCGGCCACATCGTTGCGGCCGGCGTAATAGTTGAGCACTCCGTCAAAGCCCACCGAATACTCGGCTATCACGGGAGTGCCGAGGATGAGTTCGGGCTGGAGCGCACCCGAAGTACCTATGCGCACCATCGTCAGGCGGCGCTTATCTTTTTTCACCTCGCGGGTGGAGAAGTCGATGTTGGCCAGTGCATCGAGCTCGTTTATCACAATATCTATATTATCGGGGCCGATACCGTGGCTCAGGCACATGATCGGCTTGCCTTTGTAGGTACCGCCTATGGTGTGGAACTCGCGCGACTGCACCTCAAATGTGCGTGTGTCGAAAAACGACGCCACCATATCTACTCGTCCCGGGTCGCCCACGAGTATTATGCGGTCGGTGAGCTGATCGGGGCGCAGATGGAGGTGAAACACTGACCCGTCGGGGTTGATGATGAGTTCTGAGGGGGCTATGATCTTGTTTTCCATGATGTAGGGGATTTGTAGGGATTGATGATATAATAACAATTTTCCCGAATGGATAGTTTTAAGGTATGATCCAGTCGAGCGCAGGGAGTTGCCAGCCGACGTCGGGACGTGAGATCAGGCACTGCCCCTGCATGTCGAGCGGCGAGGGTATGTTGTTGGAATAAATCTGCCCGGTGCCGAGACCCTGACACATCTTCGGGCCGGGGAGCGATGCCGTGAAACGGGCGATAGCGTTGAGTCCCACATTTGATTCGAGCGCCGAGGTAAACCACCACCCCGCGCCGGTCGTCCCGGCGGCTGTGATCCATTCCTTTGAGCCTGAGAAACCGCCGCAGAGCGTGGGTTTAAGTATTATGTAAGCCGGGCGAAGCGCTTCGAGCAGGTCGCGCTTTTCAGCCGGGGTGTTTATTCCTATCAGCTCCTCGTCGAGCGCCACCGGGATCGGCGACATGCGTATCACCTCGCTCATCAGCCCATATTGCCGCTGTGGCACCGGCTGCTCTATCGAGTGGATGCGATGCCGGGCATAGCCCTCTATGCGCTCCATCGCCTCGTCGAGGGAGTGGAATGCGCCGTTGGCGTCGAGGCGTATAATGGCCGAGGGGTTTATGCGGCGTATGTAGCGCAATATCTCCCCTTCTTCGTCGGCCGAGAGGCGTCCCACCTTTATCTTTATCACCTCAAACTGTCTCGCTTTCCGCTCTATCGCGTGAATGGTGGCGTCGAAGGTGTCTATCCATATAAGGCCGTTGATGGGGATATTGAGCCTTGCCGAGGTGAAAGGCTCGTGGCGGCCGCCGCTCTCCATGTCGGCGCGGGCAGACTCCATTGCCATGCGCAGCGAGCTGAACGAGGTGATGTCGGGCAACGGTTCGCCGTGGTTTATGGCATGACACAGTGCATGGAGCGTAGGGAGAAAGTCGGGGCCGTCCTCAGCCGACAGCCCGCGAAACAATCCCGCCTCACCCCAGCCGGCGCGTGAGAAATCCTCGTCGCCGTCAGGAGCAAGGCACAGGAAATATGTATCCTTATGGCGCATGCTCTCGCGGGAGGTCTGCGCAAGGAAGTTGAAATCAAGACGATAAGAGGCGTAGCGGGCGCGCATCATCAGGGGAATTTCGGGAATTGGTCAAAGTCAGGATCGCGCTTCTCAAGGAAAGCCTTGCGACCCTCCTGAGCCTCATCCATGAGGTAAAACATCAGCGTGGCGTCGCCGGCCAGCTCCATCAGTCCATGCTGACCGTCGAGCTCGGCGTTGAGGGCGCGCTTTATCATGCGTATGGCCATGGGGCTGCGCTTCAGTATGGTCTCGCACCACTCCACTGTCTCATCCTCAAGTCGGTCAAAGGGTACCACTTTGTTGATCATACCCATCCGCTCAGCCTCCTCGGCCGTGTACCAGCGGCTGAGAAACCATATCTCGCGCGCTTTCTTCTGCCCCACGCAACGGGCAAGATACGACGAGCCGAATCCGCCGTCGAAGCTGCCCACACGGGGACCGGCCTGACCAAACATGGCATTTTCCGACGCTATCGTAAGGTCACATATGACCTGAAGCACGTTTCCGCCACCTATGCTCCAGCCGTTTACCATCGCTATCACCGGTTTCGGAAGCGAGCGGATAGCCTTGTGGAGATCGAGCACATTGAGGCGGGGCACGCCGTTGTCGTCGATATATCCGCCCGAACCTTTCACATTCTGGTCGCCGCCCGAGCAGAAAGCCTTGTCGCCGGCACCGGTGAGTATCACCACGCCTATCTCGGGCGACTCGCGGCAGTAGGCAACGGCGTCGAGCATCTCAAAATTTGTCTGCGGACGGAAAGCATTATACACCTGCGGGCGATTGATGGTGATTTTGGCAATGCGCCCATATTTCTGAAAAAGGATATCAGTATACTCCTTTATGGTAGTCCATTCTCTCATGTAGGGTAAGAATTACGGTTGAAACGAAAAAAATTGTCAACGCTAATTTCGCAAAAATCTCCCACCCGTGCAAATAAATCGCAATTCGTCTATGCTGTATAAGCCTCAACCAGCTGATCATCAGGCGTAGTGACATCGCTTTGCGATGTTTCAGAGCCGATGCAAAATCGCAATCCAAAAGTGTAAAGCCGTTGCGGCGGGGGTTAGCTACCCCCGCTCCATACCTCGCTATTGACGCAGATGAGCCTGTCCTCGGGTCCACCCCGAGGTTATCGCCAACATCGGGTCTCCTATCCTCAAAGATTACCTTATCGCAGCTCCTGGAAACGGTGCAAAGCACCGTCCCTACATTACTGGTTATCAATCGATTCGATAAACAACTACATAAAACCGGCACACTTATGGTATAGCCATACACCCCGGAGGGGTCGCATCTATATAACCCGGGGTGCTTGCCACCCCGGGTAGCATGACCACAACAATCCAACCTCGGAGAGGTTGAACAATGCCCTCGAAAATCCCCTTATTGTTGCTCCCGGAAACGGTGCAAAGCACCGTCCCTACATTGTTGGTAACCAAAGTATTAAAAAACGCCGCAGGGCATGGGGGATGGCCTGCGGCGTTTTGTATCGGTAAGGCGGGATGATTATTCCGCGCTTGCTTCGGAATCAGTGTACCAGCGGGAGTACATGAGATAGTTGCGGGCTATCTTGGTATTGAGCTCGCGGGAGGTCTCGGGGTCAACCATCTTGATAAATTTGGCGGGAGCACCGCCCCACAGTTCGTTGGGTCCGATCTTGGTGCGGGAGAGCACCACGGCTCCGGCAGCCACAAGGGCGCCTTCGCCCACCTCGGCATCGTCCATCACCACGGCACCCATGCCTATGAGGGCGAAATCATGGATCTTCGCTCCGTGGATGGTGACGTTGTGGCCTATCGAAACGTCATTGCCTATCTCGATGGTGGATTTCTGGTAGAGCGTGTGGAGGACCGATCCGTCCTGAATGTTGACGCGGTCGCCGATGCGTATGGAGTTGACGTCGCCGCGAAGCACGGCGTTGAACCACACCGAGCAGCCGCTGCCTATCACGGTGTCGCCTATCACGGTGGCATTGGGGGCAAGGAACGTGTCCTCGCCTATTACGGGCGTAAAGCCTCTTACGGGTATTATGAGTGCCATTTATTCAAGGATTAAGAGCGATTTGGTAGCCTCGCGGAGCCATGCGCGTTCATTGTCGTCGAGCGCGGGGCTGAGGCGGTCGTAGACCATCGTGTGGTAATTGTCGACCCACTGGATTTCGTCGTCGGTCATGCTTTCGAGCTCAAACAGCGAGCGGTCAAACGGGCAGAGAGTCACCGTCTCAAACGCATAGAAGCGACCATGCTCCGTGGTCATGTCCTCGACCGTGAGCACGAGGTTCTCGCAGCGGATGCCGTAGCGTCCGGCCAGATAGAGACCCGGCTCGTTGGAAGTGAGCATTCCCGGTGTGAGGGGTGCATGGGTATCGTTGAGGCGGATGCTCTGCGGACCTTCGTGCACGTTTAGGAAGAAGCCTACACCGTGGCCTGTGCCGTGGAGGTAGCTTTTACCCTCTTTCCATAGCGGCATGCGGGCGAGAGCGTCGAGCTGCGCGCCGCGGGTGCCTTCGGGGAAGATCGCGGTGGCAATGGCGATGTGGCCTTTCATCACGAGGGTGAAATCATGGCGCATATCGTCGGTAGGCTCACCGATCGCGATGGTGCGGGTAAGGTCAGTGGTGCCGTCGAGATAATTGGCGCCGGAGTCAATGAGCAGAAGCGATCCGGGGCGCACCGTAGCGGCAGTGTCACGCGAGGGCTCGTAGTGCACTATGGCACCGTTGGCACCGTAGCCTGCGATGGTGCCGAAACTGAGGTCGAAGAATCCTTCACCCTTGCGGCGCTCGTCGAGGAGAATATCGGCCACGTCGGTCTCGGTAAATTCCTTGCCTGCGGCCACGAGAGCCTCGATGCGCATGAGCGAGCGCACCATAGCCACTCCATCCCTCACCATGGCATTGTGTATCCCGGCAATCTGCACGGGGTTTTTCACAGCCTTCAGCATGGCGACGGGCGACTTACCCGTCACGGCGCGATCGCCCAGAACGGCTGCGAGCGTAGCTGCCGACTGGGTAGCCGAAAGCAATACGCGGGCATCGGCCGGGAGAGCGGCCAGAGTGGAGGCAACGTCGCCGTAAGGTTTCACCGTCACTCCGCAGTCAGCAAGCACTTCGGCCACGGCCGGGGTGACTTTGCATGCGTCGATAAACAGTGTGGAACCTTCGGGAGCAAGGTAAAGGAACGACGTAGCCACAGGATTGCAGGGCACGTCGCTCGAACGGATGTTGAGAATCCACGCGATTTCGTCGAGTGCCGATATGAAAGCCGATGATGCGCCCTGTGAGGCAGCCTCGGCGAGGATTTTGGCAATTTTTGATGATGCTTCTTCGCCGGCTACCGTGACTGGATGGATGAAAACCTCGTCGGCGGGAAGCGCCGGACGGTCAGTCCACACGCGGTCGACCGGAGCAAACGAAGTGTCGAGCTTCAGTCCGGCGCGCGAGAGCTCGCCACGCAGGGTAGCCTCTCCTTCGATGGATATAAGGTTGCCGTCGATAGCCACGGTGTCGCCCTTGGCAAGCGTAGATACAAGATAGCTGTTGACCGACGGTGTGGAAGGCAATCCCTCCTTCATCAGTTCGATACCGGTGCCTTCGAGCTGCTCGGAAGCCTGGAGGAAGTAACGGGAATCGGTCCACAGCAGAGCCTTGTCAAGAGTCACCACCATAGTGGCGGCCGAGCCGGTGAAACCGCTGAAAAAGCGCACCACATGCCAGTGCGACGATATGTATTCGCTCAGATGCGGATCAGTGCGTGGTATGATTACGGCGCTCACTCCGGCCTCTTTCATGATGGCGCGGAGCGAGTCGATACGCGACCTTATGGCCGCGGGGTCAGTATGGTTAGCCATGAGAGTAACAGATGGTTTTATACGAGTTCCATGCCCTTCAGGATGGCATTTCGGTTCATGGGCAGCAGATGGTGGTGACGCTCGGGAAGGGTCTTTTTAAGGCCTTTCATCACGGCTTCGACCTCTACGAGTCCGCGTGTCTTGAGCAGGGCGCCGAGAAGCACCATGTTATAGGCCTTGGAGCTTTCCATCTCGAGAGTGGCCTCCATCGCGGGCACGGCCACGACGTTGATGTCGGTGCGCGTGGGGGCATGATGGATGCTGTAGGGATCGTAGATGAGTGTGCCGCCGGGCTTCACCTTCGGCTCAAACTTGTCGAGGCTCTGCTGGTTGAGAATCACGGCGGTGTCATACTTGTTGAGCACGGGCGAGCTGATAGGCTCGTCGCTGAGTATCACGGTGACATTGGCCGTGCCGCCACGCTGCTCGGGGCCGTAGGAAGGCATCCATGTAACTTCAAGGTCCTGCATCAGGCCGGCGTAGGCCAGAATCTTGCCCATCGAGAGGACACCTTGTCCTCCGAAACCTGCTATGATGATTTCTTCTTTCATTCTACTGTGTTTTTAAGATCACCAAGGGGATATTTTTCGGTCATGTGCTGAGCCATCCATTCGTTGGCCTTGGCGGGAGTCATCTTCCAACCCGACGAGCAGGTGGCCACAATTTCCACCACCGAAGTGCCGCGATGAGCCAGCGCGTTTTCAAAAGCCTGACGAATCGGCTTCTTGG
>JAIDSW010000031.1 GCA_029061025.1 Duncaniella sp. | reverse complement strand
GGTTTCGATCAATCAGCGTCTTGATGCCGAGACCATCAATATCGTGGCTGAGGAATTCGGCTTTACCACTGAATATGTATCGGCCGAAGTGGTCGAGGCAATACATCAGGAAGAGGATACGGAAGATCAGCTCATGGCTCGTCCGCCTATCGTTACGGTAATGGGTCACGTAGACCACGGTAAGACTTCGCTGCTCGATTATATACGTAATGCCAACGTGATTGCCGGCGAGGCAGGCGGCATCACACAGCACATCGGTGCTTATAATGTGAAACTGTCTGACGGGCGCCGCATCACATTCCTCGATACTCCCGGTCACGAGGCATTTACCGCAATGCGTGCGCGTGGTGCCAAGGTGACCGACCTCTGTATTATCATTGTGGCTGCTGATGATAACGTTATGCCCCAGACCATCGAGGCTATAAATCACGCTTCCGCTGCCGGTGTACCTATAGTATTTGCCATCAACAAGATAGATAAACCTGCCGCCAATCCCGACAAGATCAAGGAGGAACTTGCGCAGATGAACTATCTCGTGGAGGAATGGGGCGGTAAATACCAGTCGCAGGATATTTCAGCAAAGAAGGGTGTAGGTGTGGAGGAACTCATGGAGAAAGTACTTCTTGAGGCCGAACTCCTTGATCTTAAAGCTAATCCCGAACGTAACGCAACCGGTTCGATCATCGAGTCGTCGCTCGACAAGGGTCGCGGCTACGTGGCTACCGTGCTTGTGCAGAACGGTACTCTCCGTCAAGGTGACATCATACTTGCCGGTACTCATTACGGAAAAATCAAGGCTATGTTCAATGAGCGTAACCAGCGTATCACCGAGGCTGGTCCGGCAACTCCGGCTCTTATTCTCGGTCTGAACGGTGCTCCTACTGCCGGCGATACATTCAATGTGATGGATTCTGAACAGGAAGCCCGCGAAATCGCCACGAAGCGAGAGCAGCTTCAGCGTGAACTCGGCCTGCGTACCAACAAGCGTACCACTCTCGAGGAAATCGGACGCCGTCGCGCTATCGGCAACTTCCATGAGCTTAATATCATCGTGAAAGGTGACGTGGATGGTTCGATCGAGGCTCTTTCTGATTCTCTCATCAAGCTGTCGACTGAAGAAATCAAGATCAACGTGCTTCATAAGGCCGTGGGTGAGATTTCTGAGAGCGATGTCACGCTTGCATCGGCCTCCGACGCCATTATCATCGGCTTCCAGGTTCGTCCGTCGCAGGCCGCCCGCCGTGCCGCCGAGCGTGAAGGCGTGGAAATCCGTCTGTATTCGGTCATCTACCAGGCTATCGAGGAAGTGAAGGATGCTATGGAAGGCATGCTTGCTCCCGAGATCAAGGAGGAAGTAATCGGTTCAGCCGAGGTGCTCCAGACGTTCCATATCTCCAAGGTAGGAACGATTGCCGGCGCCATCGTGCGTGAAGGCCGCATCAAGCGCAGCTGTAAGGTGCGCCTTATTCGTGACGGTATCGTACGCTACACCGGTGAACTCGGCTCGCTCAAGCGCATGAAAGACGATGTAAAAGAGGTCACTTCAGGCTATGACTGCGGTCTCAGCATTGCGGGTTACAATGACATCCGCGAGCACGACATCGTCGAGGCATTTGAGGAAGTGGAAGTTAAGAAATCGCTCTAATCCCGCTCCAATGGCACTTGCCGTAGTGGGCATCGGATCCAATATCGGCCACCGCCTCTCGAATATCGAGAGGGCGGTGGCTCTCATTTCCGGTATTCCGGATGTGAGAAATTTCCGTTGCTCAACCGTGATCGAGACTGAACCGTGGGGATTTGAATCGCCCAACCGATTTCTTAATGCGTGTGTCGCGTTTGATACCGACATTGATCCGGTGGTGCTGTTTGACCATCTGCGGAATATCGAAAGGATGATCTGTGAGTCAGCCCATCGCAATGCCTCAGGTGCTTATGTCGACAGAATTATTGATATTGATTTTATAGCCTGCGACACACACCGGCTTTCAACTCCGGATCTGATTCTGCCACATCCCAGAGCCGTAGAGAGAGATTTCGTGATGAAGCCTTTTGAAGAAATCGCGCCCGATCTTTGTGGAAAAATAAGGGAAATGTTTACGGATAATTGCGTGTGACCGACGAATGATTGCTAAATTCTGACACATGAGGAATCGGCAGGGGATATGTGGAAATAAATGATTATCTTTGCATTACAAATAATCATCCATTCTACCTTCTCTCTATGGGTATTGAAAATAAATCTCGTGTCGTAATAATCGATGACGATCCCCGCTCGGTAACGCGACTTACTGAAATGCTCCATTCCTACAATGATCTTGAAATCGTAGGGACGGCGGGCAATGCTTCCGACGGACGACGGATTATCAATGAAAAACATCCTTCCCTGATCTTTATTGATATAGATTTGCCCGACGGCAACGGTCTTTCTTTCTCGCAGGAAATTGCTGCGTATGACGATACGCCGTATATAGTAATGTACACTGCATATTATGATAAGTATGCGGCCGACGGAAGAGCATTCCTCAGTGGCGAGAGCGACTATCTGTTAAAACCGGTCGACCTTTGTGAACTCGATAAGACCGTTCAGCGGTACAGGTTTAGCCGGAATCCCGAGCGTCACACATTTCAGGAACGCAGACTACCGGTGTCATCTCCCGACAGTTGTGACCGTATTATAGTAGCTATGACCAAAGTTACCTCTGAGATACGTGTACTCCACATCTCCGATATAGGATATTTCTGCTACAACTCCCAGCGTAAGGTGTGGGAAGCCGTGACGCGCGACAACACAGTGGTGTCATTACGCAAGACAACTTCGGCCAGCGATATACTCAATTACTCGTCGAGTCTTGTTCAGACTCACCAGAGTTATATTGTCAATCTCGATTATGTGGTGCTTATCGGCAAGACCCGTGTAAACCTTGCTCCACCGTTTCACGAGGCCGAGGTGCTCGTAGGCCGCATCTATTTCAAAAACCTCCAGAGCCGCTTCACTTTCCTTTGATATTGCTTTATGTAATAAAAGCCCCTGCTACGAATAATCTCGTGGCAGGGACTTTTGTATGTGATTTCCCGAATCAGAAGGGGAGATCGTCGTTGCTGCTTGGGGTAAGGTCGGGGGCAACGGTGGGAGGG